>JBMCTC010000272.1:0-4140 GCA_048624115.1 Spirochaetota bacterium | reverse complement strand
AATACTCGGCTTTAGTGAATCAGAACCACGGAGACGAGCGTAAGAGGTAGTGAACCTGCAAAAGGAGGCTCACTACCATGGCCAATCTATCGTCCCGCCCACGCAAGCCGAAGCTCCGTCACATCACTGCCCTTGTTCTTTTGCTTGCCGGCCGGGCGACTTCGTGGGGAGCGTACACGATTGTCGCTTCCCTGCCGGAGATTACGAGCGTTCGAAGCGCCTACTGCGTTCGCTATGAGTGGGTCGGGGATGGAAAGAGCACGGTCATCCGCACTCAGGAAGCCTACACAATAGAGCGATACGTGGGTGGAACACTGACGAGCACGCAGAGTTTTCCCGAGACAACAAGTACGTTGATTGGCGACCTTCGCGACGATGAATGTCACCCTGCAGAGACTGACGTTATTCAGTCCGGGCAAACGGCAAGCGCGACGGTAAACGGCCCAAACCCAGATGGATTGCCCGGGGCGCCCGGTGCGGGTGGCGCCGACGATCCGGTAACCGATCTGCCTGCAGACGGTACAACCGATAGTAACGCCGCCGAAGGGGGCCTCGCGCTAACCGAGTTCGACGAGGGCATGATTTCCAACGGCAACGCGGGGTCGGTCCGCGGGGAAACAAACACCAATAATTCAGAAGAGGCCGGCGATCCGGTGATGGTCGCCACGGGCCAGTTCACCACGACCTCTACCGATCTTCTGCTCGAGGCGGGTAGCATTCGGTTTCCCATTAGTCGCGCACATCGAACGAGCCTCGGTCGCGAAGGGTCGCTTGGCGACGGGTGGTGGTTCAGCGCCGATACGATGATCGTGTTCGGCGAGTCGCGCGGTGCGTCCGACGTGATTGCAACGATCAATGCCGGGTTACAAGACCTCACCGGCACCGGCGGTACAAGAGACAGAGTTCAAGGCCACTACGACACGACGTATGCCCTACTCACCACACAACTCGCCAACGCCAATGCCGAGCTATCGCGAGCGGCCCAGTCGGTCGCCGGGCTCGAGTCGTTTTCCTACAGCGGGCCGTTGGCCTCCCAGATCAACAACAAAGCCGCGAGCCTCCTCGCCACTGCCAAAGCAAAGAGAGCAGGCTGGCAAGCCTACGTGAGTGCGCTTCGCACCGCCCGAGACGTCGACCTCGTTGCCTACAAGGCGGCGCAAGACAAGGCCATTGATGACGCGGTAGACCTTCTGAACGAGCGACTGGTGGTTTGGCTTGCCGAGGAAGAACGAGCGGCGGCGCATGCGGCACGGAACGACCGGTTTGCCGCGGCGGGGCCGTTTCCCAGCGCGCGTGGCGCCGGCAACGATACGGTAACTCTGGTAGATACAAACGGCGTCCCGCAGCTCTATCGGCTTGAAAGCGCACCTGATTACGCGACGGCAACCCTCTACGCAGACGGTAAGCGAAACTTCTATCCTGCGGGTGCGGCGCTCGAGCCTGCCACAAGGACGAGTGATGAGCTCTTCCTTCTTCCCGACGGGACCTTTCGACTCGAACGCCGCGACCGGACCATCTGGCACTACGGATACCACGGGCAACTCGAGCGCATCGAGGATCAAAACGGCGCGTGGATCTCCTTCTCGTATACCGCGGAGCGTCTTTCGGCGATCCACACGAGCCGCGGGCATACGGTCACCTTCACGCGCGACGCGGCGCGTCGGGTGGAGCAAATCGCGGCCGACGGCGGGATTGAGATCAACTACTCCTACGACACCGAAGGTCGTCTCGAGAGTGTGACCGACGAGGTGGGCGACACGGTAGGGTTTGATTACGCGGGGACGGGAGGCGACCTTCGCCTCACCCGGATCGAGAAACCGGATGGAAGCGCCATCGACTTTGTGTTCGAGTGGATTCGCGGGCGATGGCGGGCGACGAGCACCGTAGACGAAGAGGGCAACCCTGAGTTCTTTGACTACTCGATGCCCGGCCGCACGCGCTACACGAACCCGAGCGGGCTTGTTACGGTGCATTGGTTTAACGACGAGAGCCGCGAGACTCGCACCGAGCATCCTGGTGGGCTCGACGAACGCTTCGATTACAATGAAGCCGGCGACCGGATCCGGCACAAGGGGACCGACGGCACCGAGACCGGCTTTGTCTGGGACGAGCGGCACAATCTACTTCGCGTTGAGTACCAAGACGGCACTGCAGAGTCGTGGACCTACAATGCGTTTGATCTGCCCGAGGACTACCGCGATCGCGCCGGAGCGTACACCGACTACACCTACGACGGACGCGGAAACCTCACGAACGTCAGATACCCCGACGGCTCCCAAGATGTGTTTGCCTACGTCCCGTCAGGCGCCGCGGCGGGGCAAGTGCACACCCATACCACGCGCGTTGGAAACCGCATCGAGTATTTCTACGATTCTCGCGGGTACCTGCGTGAGATTCGAGACGATGTCGGTCTTGTCGCAAGCTACGTCAACGACGAGTGGGGCAGGCCGCTCGAGGTCACCAATGGTGAGGGCGAGACAACCGTCTACACCTACCGTGCCGATGGGCGAGTCGATACGGTAGAAGGCCCCGAAGGTCTCTTTGTCGACTACACCTACGACAACCGAAAAGATCTCGTGCACGTGGTCGAAAACGGCCGCGCGACGAGCTTTCGCTACGACAACAGGCATTTGCTCGAAGAGGTCGAGAACGCGCTTGGTGAGCGCGTGATCTACGACTACAGAGCCGACGGCAAGATGCGCGAGAGAGTCCTGCAGAGCGATCCCGGTCTCGGAGGCGCGGGACCCGACGGCCGCCATGAGAGTCACACCGAGTACCACTATAACGAGCGGGGCCTACTCGAGGCAGAGCTTCAGGTAGAGACCGGTATCAGAACCGACTACCTCTACGACGATGCAGGCCGAGTACGAGAGGTCACAGACCCCGCCGGCACCATCACGGAGATCGATTACCGGTTTGACGGGGTGCCCGTGAGCCGCACCCAGATCCTCGATGGACGGCCAATCACCGAGCAGTACGAGTACGCTCCCGACGGTCGCATTACTCGGCACATCGACCCCACCGACGTCGAACGCACGTGGGATCACGACAGGAGCGCCAATCGAACGACCATTCGCGACGGTCTTGCTCGTGTGGTGCGGGTGATCGAAGAGAATCCGTACGGACAGACCCTTGTGAACACCGACGGTGACGGCGTCGAGCGCAGTTTCACCTATGACCGGCGCGGACGCCTCGAAGAAGTGCGCGTGGACGGCAGGCTCACCGAGCGCTACGACTACGATCTTGCAGACCGAGTACAGGCTTACACCGACGGTACCGGCGCCTCCTGGACGTACGACTACGATGAGCGGGGCAGGCTCGTTGCCATTGTGAACCCAGATACCTCGCGGCGCGGAATCGGCTACAACGTCGATGGTACGGTGAGCCACGAGCGCGACGAGACGGGGCTTGTAAGCGAGTTCGCGTACGACGCGATTGGCAGGATGATCGAACGCCACGATCCGGTGCCGGAGTCGGGTCCGAACGCAACGCCACGGGTTACCGAATACGAGTGGCACTATACCGGAGCGCTTCGGGCGGTTACCGATCCTACGAATCGCAGGCAGAGCTACACCATTGATGCGGCCGGCCGCGTGACGGCGGTCACCGATCCCGCAGGCAACCATACCATCTATGAGCTTGATCCGGCAGGTCGTCTTCTTGTCCAGACAGATCCAACGGGGCGAACCGAGAGCTACGAGTATGACGATCTTGGAAGGCTCGTGGAGCGACGGGCCGGCGGAGAGCTCACCGCCTCATACGCCTACGACGACTCGGGACGGCTTGTGACCGAGACCGACGGTACCGGTCGCGCCCACCACTACCACTACGATGAGCTTGGCCAACTGTGGCGGGAGCGAAATCGCGCCGGCGCCCCAAAGACCTACGAGTACAGCGTGGCCGGAAGGCTCGAGCGCGTCACCGACTATACGGGAACTGACGGCGTCTACTCCTACGACCGCGAAGGGCGAGTGGAAGACCTCTCCTACTCCGACGGCAGCTTTCTCGCCTACGTGTACGACGATGCCGGGCGGGTCGTGGAGCAGCGAAACGAGAGCGAGACCACGGTCTACGCCTTTGATGAACGCGGCAGGCTCACCACCGCGACCGGGCGGGCGACCGGGATGCATCTTTCCTACG
>JBMCTC010000271.1:0-4159 GCA_048624115.1 Spirochaetota bacterium | reverse complement strand
CTCGCCTTTGCCACTACCTCCTTCTTTCCGGTCTACATTGTCGAGCGGTTTGGCTTGCCGGACAGCATCTCGGGCGTATTCGCGATGATCACCGCGGGAACGTTTATTCTGGTGAATCCGATCTTTGGGCGCTTGGGAAACAGGGTAGGGTATCGGCCGGTTTTTCTGACCGCCTTTGTCTCCCTCGCCATCGCTGGTATCGTTGGACTCCTCCGTCCGGGGCAATATCTGGCCTACTCACTGATTGCATTTACAGCGGTCGGCCAGAGCGTGAACCTGCTGGCCTGGAACATGACCGTGGAGTTTGCGCCTGAGGGCGAGGTGCCCAGTTACGTTGGCGTCACCGGTCTCTTTGTGGGACTCATCGGCCCGCTCTCTGTGGTCACGGGGTTGCTCGTAGACTGGGTTGGATTTGGGGGGATATTCGTGATGGCGCTCGTGTGTGGAATCTGCGGGTTCCTGGTTATGATTCTGGGCGTAGAAGAGCCGAGGGTCATGCAGCGTCGGCTCAATCAGCCGGATATGCCGATTTGATGCAGTCGCGGGAGGGCGTTTGGCCGGCGCTTCGATCGTGGCGCGGCCGTTAGTCCATGCTTCGCAGAGGAGCGAGCCGGTTTAGATCTTCCCCAAGCGTCTGCTCGGCATCCCATAGGTCTACTGCGCGCTGCGCATTCAACCAGAACTCGGCGGAGTTTCCGAACACGCGTGAAAGTCGCAACGTCATCTCTGGACTAAGCGAACGCCGCTCGCGAATGAGCTCGTTCACCGATTGGCGTGAAACGCAGAGGGCCTCTGCCAGTTCAGAGACGCTTAGGTCAAGATCATGCATAAAGTCTTCTCTAAGCATTTCCCCGGCGTGAATAGGTCGAACTTGCCGACGTCTGGTGTTGGTTATGCTCATGAACGTTGCTCCTCAGTGATAGTCCGTAATCTCAACATCGAAGGCGTCGCCATCCCGAAATCGAAAACATATACGCCACTGGTCGTTCACCCGTATTGCGTGCTGTCCGTCTCTATCTCGCCTGAGTGCGTGAAGCTGATTTCTCGATTGTAACGCAATCCGTGACAGACGGCAAACTCTCGGCTGCTCGCCGCGGACCACGCCATGTCAACGGCTCGTTTGGCCGGCGCTATCAAGTTGGTACCCCTGGCTTGAACCCGAGCATCTGCACCACCGCTGCCCTGCCTGTGTGACCGCGGCCCTCTGTTACGTCGCGGACCGTCTCCACGCAGTGGACGATCTCTAACCCGGCAAAATCCTCTCGAAGTGTCTCTTCGCTCATCATGAGCGCCGCGTCGGGCGGGCCGCCGGTGCGGTACTGGAGCTGTTCGGGGCGATATGCCTCGAGCACCACCGCCCCGCCGGGCTTGAGCCCCGCTACGACGCGACGGTGCACGTCGCCTCGTAGCGCTGGGGGCAGGTGGCAAAAGATGGAAACGACAACGTCCCACTTCTCTCCGCCGATGTCGTAGTCGCGAAGGTCGGCGTGCACGGTCTTGATGCTCACACCCGCCCGTTTCGAAAGCGCCTGCGCCTTCTCGTTACCCACCTGCGACGCGTCCATCGACGTACACTGCCAACCTCGCGAGGCAAGGTAGACGCTGTTGCGCCCCTCACCGTCAGCGAGGAAGAGCGCGCGGCCCGGCGGCAGGCGATCGACCACCTCGGTGAGGAACCCGTTCGGCTCGGTTCCAAAGAAGTAGTCGGATGAAGCGTAGCGCTCGTCCCATCGCATTATCCCGGGACGCCGTTCTTGCGCTCGGCGGCAAGCGCGCGCAGGTAGAACTCGAACTCATCGATCGCCTTGCCCGCAAACTCGTTCATCTTGGGATTCTGAGGCTCGGCCGCCTCGCTGAGCGTTTCGGCGATCGACCCCACCGCGACCATGTTCGGGATCGTCACCATTCCAACCTCGGCCAAGAGCGCGCGGAGCTGGACGGCGGTTCGGACACCTCCAAACGGGCCGTAGGAGTAGGTGGCAATGAGGCCGGGCTTGAAGCCGAACTGCCCCTTGTAGAAGTAGTCGATGAGGTTCGAGAGGCCCGGCTGAATCGCGTGATTGTACTCGCCACCGACGACGACAAATCCTTCGGCATCGGTGAGGATGTCGGCAATCTTTTGGACATTCTCAGGAACCTTCGCCGGATCCATAAAGTGGAGCGGTGCATCGAGCATCGGCAGTGCGTACTCCTTTTGATCGACAATAGATGTAGTATGGCCGCGCTCGTTGAGCAGCCGCTCGAGCCAGTGGACAACTCGAATCCCTAACCGGCCGGTGCGTACCGACCCGTACAGTAGCGCAATCTTGTGTGACATTGTTTCTCCGGAGCCGAAAAGTAGCCACAGGCTGATGAGAATCCAAGTGAAAAATCGGTACACCAAAGCATGCACTCATGCGTCATAGTAGGCAGTGATGCAAGAGAGTGGGGAAGCAGAGAGCGAACAGGCCGAGCGCGTAGAGGCGAGCTTTCGCGAGCACCGCCCATCGTTGATTGCCCGACTCCGGGCCGGCGGTCGTACGCTCGAGGAGGCGGAGGATCTCGTGCAGGAAGTCTATGCCGAGACGCTCGCACAGCTTCCCGTGGTGAGCACGATCCGCAGCCTGCCGGCGTGGATCAACTCACTCGCGCGGCGGCGCTCGATCGACCTGTGGCGAAGGAAGCAGACCGCTGCTGCGGCCGGTCATGTGCAGGTTGCAGAGGAAACGATCCGAGAGATTGTAACCGGGGTCGGGCTGGACCCGCTTAACGAGTATGTTCGCGACACGCTGACCGGTGCATTGAACGACGCGATTCGGGTGCTGCCGCGGGAACAGCGGGACGTGGTCGGGGCACAGGTGTTTGGTGGCCAGACCTTCAGAGAGATTGCCGAACGTACCGGCGTAAGCATCGATACGCTTACCGCGCGCAAGCGGTACGCGATCAAAAACCTTACGCGGGCACTTCGTAACTGGATCGAAACATAACAATGGGGATAACCCTCAAGGAGGAATGAATGGGAAAGAACAACAAGTCGATGGATGAGTGGTGGGAGGAGCGCTCGCTTCCGCAGAAGATCCTTTTGGGCATTGGCTTTGCAATCGCAGGGCTCGGCTTCGTGGCCGGCATCGGGCTGGTTTTTCGTTTACTCTGGAACTGGCTCATGCCCGAGATCTTTGACCTCACGACTATTACGTACTGGCAGTCGCTTGGTCTGCTCGCGATGGCGTGGATTATCTTCAAGCCGATCTCATTCAAGGATGATGAGAGCAGCAAGAAGCAGGAGCGGCGACGGAAGGAATCGCTTCGACAGCAGATGGAGCCGACGCCCCCGACGCCACCCGGCACACCGGATGCACCAGATGCAACGAGGCTGGCCGACGGGCCGGGCTCGCCACACGACGCGAACGGTGCCGGCGACTCTGACGGGAGGCTCTCATGAAAGCGGTAACGTATCATCGCTACGGCGGTCCAGAAGAGCTGGCGGTAGAGGAGGTTGATCGACCGACGGCGGGCGAGGGAGAGGTTCTCGTGCGCGTGCGTGCGACGGCGCTTAACGCCGCCGATAAGTGGCTGCTCATGGGAACGCCTCGCGTGGTACGGCTGATGAACGGATTGCGCGCGCCAAAGCGCACGATCCTCGGTGCGGACGTCGCGGGCATTGTCGCGGCGGTCGGGCCCGGCGTTTCCGCATTTCGCGAGGGCGACGCGGTGTTTGGCGACCTGAGCGATGTTGGGCTCGGCGGCTTGGCTGAGTTTGTCTGCGCCCCGGCAAATGTGTTTGCACCCAAGCCGGCGTCCGCCTCGTTTGTGCAGGCCGCGGCGGTGCCGCTGGCCGGCATTACCGCTCTGCAAGCGCTGCGCACGCATGCGGCAGTCCAGCCTGGCGAGCGGGTTGCCATATCGGGCGCCTCAGGCGGCGTGGGCTCGTTCGCGATAGAGCTTGCCAAGCACTTCGGTGCTCATGTGACTGCTGTCTGTAGCGCGGGAAAGGCAGGACAGGCGAAGGCGCTCGGCGCCGATGAAGTCATCGACTATCAGAGCGAGGACTTCACCGAACGCCTGGGAGCTTACGACATAATCCTTGGTGTAAACGGCTTTCACCCGATCGGCCACTACAAGCGGGCACTTGCCCCAGGTGGTCGTTATGTCATGATTGGTGGTCAATCAAAGCAAATGA
>JBMCTC010000270.1:0-4173 GCA_048624115.1 Spirochaetota bacterium | reverse complement strand
CGCGATACGCTCCGACCTATGGTATCGCTTCACGAGGTTGTGTACATCGATAAACGACATAGGCCAGGCGCCGGCGGGCTCTGCGAGTGCCTCGAGAACGGTGCTTACAGCACCATTGCCGATTTTCCCCAGTCAAAGTGATTCATTCGAATCTCATCGATCGTTGGAAGCCGATACTCGACGACGTTCTTGCCTTCGCCGATGTAAATACCGCGGCTGATCGTCTGGTAGCCAAAGCTCTCGGTACGGGCTCGCTCGACGTTCTTTACCTTCTTGACGTCGTCACCGGTGACAGAGGCAATGCAGTAACGCAGGTGCTGCAGATTGGTGTCGTAGGTCTTACCGACGTTCCCCGTATCTTCGAGGTTATTGAGGTCAATGACCTTGAGATCGGCGAAGGCGATCTTGGGAACTGCAACCTTAACATCCTTGTGTGTCATGTGCTCGCTAAAGACATTTGGGGCGTAGGTGGAGACAACCAGTGGATTCACCGGACAGAGCTCCTGGTACATCCAGTAGGGACGCTTCTGCGGTTCGTCTTGATACTGTCGTGGTTCGACCTTGAGCGTGCGGCCGTCGTTGGTCACGAGATACATCTCTTTCATCGACTCGAGGGGCACATGCTCGAGCGTTCGGTAGACGCTCATCCAGAGCGAGTGCTTTGGCTCGCCATCTTCGTGGCGTACGCAGTTCTCTTCGGCATGCTTCCAGTCAAAGTACGAGCCCTTTCCGCCCTCGATTTCGATAAAGATGATCTTCTCGTAGGAGCCGTTTTTGCGGCCGGTGGACATGTACTGTCCAAACTGTTCCGGTGAGAGTTGAGACGCGATGAGCGACTCGAGTGGGAAGATTGATAAGTAATACCTGGTTTCCATGGGAACTCCTTTGAGATGTTGGTTTCCCGTGATTATAGATTAGAATTTCCGGTTCGAGTAGTATTGAGTATGGCCGATCAGGCACCGAACTGCCTAAAATGCCGTCATTTTCACGTCACATGGGATCCAAAGTTTCCGCGAGGCTGCAAAATGTTCGGAATCAAGACGCCGCGTCTGCCGAGTCTCGTTGTAAAGGAAACCACCGGGTATCATTGCCCGGCGTTTGAGCCAAGGGAAAAACCACATGCGTAACTCCACCCGCCTTGTTCTCGCGTTGACACTCTCTATCCTGACACTCTCCTGTACGCCCGGCGAGGTCGAGGTCGAAGCGGCCGAGCCGGCGACGGAGCTTGCGGAGCTCGCGGCCGTCGGCGGCGTGCAAGACCTGTGGGCCTTCCCCTTTTCGATGACCGCAGACCGGGAGACTGTGCGAGAATCCTACGGCGAGCCGGATTGGGTCGATACCTCGCAGCCGGGCGGAGACGCCGGTTCCGAAGTAATCGAGTGGGGGTACGAGGGCGTGGTCTTTACCTTCTTTGCAAAGGCCGACGACGAACTCGAGTCGTTTCTCTCCGCGACAATCGCCTCGAACGAAGTCCCGATGAACGGTGAGCTTGCGATTGGTATGTCGATTGAAGAGGCCCGAGGTATTCTCGGAGAGCCTCAGGTACAGACCGAGCAGACGCTTGTGTTCTTCTACTCTGATACGACCATCGAGCTTCGCTACGAGCAAGGGGCGGTACGCGAGATCGTCCTCGCACGGGCGCTCCCGTAGAAGATCCGAGGCGCTCTACGCGTCCGCACCAAATGCGTGCCGGTACGCCTCCCAGGTAGAAGAGACCAGCTCGTCGAGCGAGCTCTTCTTCGCCTTCCATCCGAGCACCTGCTCAGCTTTCTCCGCCTTTGCCACGAGCTCGGGAGGATCGCCCTCGCGTCGCTCGGCGACAAAGGAGGGAATCGGCTTCCCGGTAATTCGGCGCGACGCCTCGACCATCTCCTTGACGCTAATCCCACTTCCCGTTCCTAAGTTGAGTGTAAGCGACCGCTCGTTTTGGTCGATCCACTCGAGGGCGGCACGATGCCCCTCGGCAAGGTCGGTCACGTGAATGTAGTCGCGAATACAGCTCCCGTCGGGCGTTGGATAGTCGTCGCCAAAAATGCCGAGCTTCTCCCGAACGCCGACGGCGACCTCCATCACAATTGGTAGCAGGTTCGCGGGGTCTTGCTCGATCCCCTTTACCCGTCCCGCCGCGTCGTAGCCGGCGGCGTTAAAGTAGCGAAGCGCGGCAAATCGAATGCCTTTGAGCTCGTCGTACCAGCGTAGAATCCGCTCGATCTCGAGCTTCGTAAAGCCGTAGAAGTTTATCGGGTCGGTTGGATGGTTCTCGTCAATCGGCAGGTACTGCGGGACGCCGTAGACCGCGGCCGAGCTCGAGAAGACAAACCGCTTCACCTCTGCCGCGGCCATCGCATTCAAGACTGCGATCGTTCCGGCGATGTTGTTGTGCGCGTACTTCTCGGGCTTTTGCATCGACTCGCCGGCAGCCTTGTGCGCGGCTAGATGAACCACCGCGTCGGCTCGCGCCGGCTTGCGCAGCACGCTCTGCAGCGCGAGTGCATCGTGCACATCGCCGTGAACAAAGTTCGCCTCGGGAAAGAGGTTTTCGTGCAGTCCGTGGCTCAGGTTGTCAAAAACGGTGACGCTGTGGCCCGCGTCGAGCATGGTTCGGGCTACGTGACTTCCGATGTAGCCGGCGCCGCCAATCACTACGATATGCATAGCGCGAGCATAGGAGGCGCACGCGCGTCGAGTCAACTAGGCGCGTCCAGGCCGGCGCCGAGGTTGACTCCCAACCTCTTGCCTGCCACATTCGCCTCATGGAGATCATTCCCGGCCTGACCACCACCAAGAGGGATGCGATTCCCGCCTTTGTCGCCGCACTTCGTTCGAGCGAGCGCCGACGCATCGCCCTCTTTCCGACTGTTCTCGATGGTGCCGAACGTCGCGAGCTCTATCGCGCGCTTGAGAGCGTGGAGGGCCTACACATTCCGCACGTGCATCTGCGAACGGACATGCAAGTCGATGAGATCCGCTATTTGCAGGAGCGGTTTGGTGCCGAGCTCTTTAATATCCATCCTGCTGCGAGTCGGCACCCCTTTGGCCCCGTGCCCGGGGAGATCGCCGCCCGTGTGTTTGTGGAGAACGTAGAAGTTCCGCCTACCGAAAGCGACCTGCAAGCGGTTGGCGGCATGTGTCCCGATTACTCCCACCTCGAGTCTGCGCGTATCGTCGGGCAGACCGAATACGTCGAGGCTACCGAGTTGCTCCTCGAACGCTACACGATCGGCTGCTGCCACGTCTCTGCGATCAGGCCCGGCGAGCGCAACGAGTGGAACGGTGGACCTGATTTCCACACGATGCGACGAGTAAGGGACTTGGACTACATGCGAGGCTATCGGGCGTTCCTACCGCGGCGGTGGGTCTCACTCGAGCTCGAGAACTCCCTTGCTGAGCAGGAGGAGGCGGTTCGCTACCTCGAGCGCTTGCTTGCTGCACCCGAGTGAACTCACTATTCTTCCAGTATGCCAATCGAATACGATTTCAGCGTCAAAAAGCTCGGCGAGGCCAAGATCGAGTCTCCTATCACCTACTCGACGGTCATGGGTGACAAGATCGCCAACTACGTCAGGGACGACGAGCACGTGCTCTACGACATCGAGGCCGACGCAAAGGTCGATGCCAAGCCGTACCGGCGTCAGGAGTTGCTCGAGAAGGCCGGGCCCCGACAGAAGATCTTTTTTATGCCGAATCACGTGCACGCGGGGATAGTTACGTGTGGCGGACTCTGCCCGGGCCTGAACGACGTTATTCGGGCAATTACGCGCTGCCTCTGGTATCGCTACGGGGTGCGCAGGATCAGCGGCATTCGCTTCGGCTATCAGGGACTCTTGCCCGACCAGAACATTCCCACCATGGAGCTAAACCCCGACGTGGTCGACGATATTCACCGTATCGGCGGGACCGTCTTAGGCTCGTCGCGAGGCGGCGGGAACCGTACCGAGGACATCGTCGACACCATCGAGCGTCTCAATCTCAACATGCTCTTTACCATTGGGGGCGATGGAACGCAGAAGGGGGCGCTTGCTCTTACCGACGAGATCGAAAAGCGCGGCTTGAAGATCTCCATAATCGGCGTGCCCAAAACGATCGACAACGACCTCGCCTTTATTCAGAAGAGCCTTGGATTCGAGACTGCCGTCGCGGAGGCAACCGGTGCGGTGAGTTCCGCGCATACCG
>JBMCTC010000269.1:0-4179 GCA_048624115.1 Spirochaetota bacterium | reverse complement strand
CTCCGTTCCTGGTCTACCTCTCCGGTATCTTTGTCATCGACCTGTAGACTTGACGTGCGTCGTTAAACGCGACACCCTCGCAGTTGAGGGAGCATGTCGGATCGAGTTCCAAGACCCCGATCGCCGCGGCCACGACCGGCAGAGAACAGCGCGAAGCAACTCGGCTTCGCGCTTGTTCTTCTGGTTGCCACCGTTGCGATCGGGACCACGGGATACATCGTCATCGAAGGGTGGTCGTTTGGCGACTCGCTCTACATGACGATCATCTCGCTCACGACAACCGGCTTTCGGGAAGTTCGTGAGCTATCTCCCGCCGGTCGAGCACTAACCGCATTTGTCATTATCAGTGGCATCGCATCTCTCGCCTACGTTGCAGGACGCGTCTTGCAACTCGCCGTGGAACAATACTTGCGACGGAGGGGCCGCATGGACCGACGCATCAGCCGACTCAAGGAACACGTCATACTCTGCGGATTTGGTCGAATGGGCCGCCACATTGCCGCCGACCTACAAGAGGCCAATATCCCCTTTGTCGTGATCGAGGCCGATCCTGAACTCGGGCACCAGCTCGAGAACGACGGATATCTCTATATCATGGGCGATGCAAGCGCGGACGAGATCCTCAAGCAGGCCGGCGTGGAGAGCGCCCGTGGCTTGATTGCGGTTGTTGCAACGGATGCCGAGAATGTCTACACGACGCTGACCGCCAAGTCGATCAATCCCTCGATAACGATTGTTGCTCGTGCGCTCGGCGACGAGAGCGAACCGAAGCTCAAGACCGCGGGGGCCGATCGGGTGATCAAGCCCTACGAGATGGTGGGCCGAAGGATTGCGCAGCTCGTGATCCGGCCGGCGATGGTCGAGTTTGTCGATACCGTCGCGCGCTCTCAGTCGGGCGAGATCACGATGGAAGAGATTACCGTCTCTGCCTCGAGCAGCCTCGTCGGGCTCGCGCTCAAAGATACGAGTATCCGAAGCGAGCTCAACGTAATCGTCGTCGCGATTCGTCGCGGCGAGGAGGATCTGCTCTATAACCCCGGACCGCTTGCTACCTTTGTGGCTGGGGACCGCTTGATCGCGATTGGGCGGAGCCAAGACCTTGCCCGGCTCTCTGAGTTCTGCGGGGCGACCGACGCATGAGCGGTGGCTTTGATGCGCTGACGCCTCAGCTCGTCATGGGCGCCGCGGAACAGCTCTTTGATCTCAAGCTCGATGGTACCATCTACCCATTCTCGAGCTACGTGAATCGTGTCTACGGCATCCGCGACCTCGATGAGAACGAGTACGTGATCAAGTTTTACCGCCCGGGGCGCTGGCGTGCAGAGGCTATTGCCGAAGAGCACGAGTTCGTCCTCGAATGCGCCGAGGCGGAGCTTCCGGTCGTCCCGCCAATCCCCGACGCCGAGGGATATACACTCCAGGTTGCCGAGACCGACACCGAGGAGTACCTCTGTGCGCTCTACGAGAAGCGGGGTGGAAGAGGCTTCGATGCAGAGGGCGACGAGGAGTGGTTCCGACTCGGTGCGCTTGCCGGCCGGGTTCACCAAATCGGCGCTGCTCGCGAGGCAGAGCACCGCCTCGTCTGCACTCCTCAAGAGTCAACGAGCCGCTTCGTCGCGCAGCTCGATGAGCTTCATGTCGTACACCCGGAGTGCACGAGTGAGTTCTTCGAGACGTGTGAGGCTGGACTCGAGCTCATCGAGCCGCTCTTTTCCGGCGTTGCCCTCCAACGCATTCACGGAGACTTTCACCGTGGGAACATTCTCGAACGCGGCGAAGAGGGCCTGCTTCTCATCGACTTCGACGACATGATGATGGGACCGGTTGTGCAGGATCTCTGGCTTCTATTGCCCGATCATCTTCCCGAGGTGCGAAGGCAACTGGTGCATCTGCTCGACGGCTACCGACAGTTTCGACCGTTTGATGAGTCTACGCTTCGTCTCGTAGAGCCACTTCGCTTTATGCGCATCATCTACTATATAGCCTGGAGCGCGACCCAGCGGGGAGACCAGCGCTTCCAAGCCGACTATCCGGATTGGGGCGGCAAGGCGTTCTGGACCCGAGAGATCGAGGATCTCAAGGCGCAGTTGCAACTAATCGCGCAGCTCTTGCGCGAGGTGTAAGCGCGCCGACTTTGCGAAGCGGTCCAAACCCACTATGCTGCCGTTATGTCCGATCAACGCTACTCTATCAGACCCTACGAACACGACCGCGACCAGGAAGAGGTAGATCGAATCTACCGCGAGGTCGGTTGGCTCGGGTCATCGGTTCCCAAGGCTCGAGCTGAACAGCGGGAACGCTTCGCTCGCGATAGCGTGAGCTTTGTTGCCGAAATCAACAACACGCCCGAGTGTTACGCCGCTACCTTCCCGGGAACGTATTGCTACCACGGACACGATCTCGCCTTTAGCGGCGTAGCGTCAGTTATCACGAGCCGCATTGCGCGAAAGCAGGGCCTCGCAAGCAGGCTCACCGCACGAGCCGTTGCGCAATCGGCACTCGACGGCGCGGTGATCTCCGGGCTTGGAATGTTTGATCAGGGATTCTACGACAAGCTCGGCTATGGACACGGTGCCTACGACACCTACGTGATGCTCGATCCGGCTAATCTCAACGTCCCGCACTGCCGGCGCGTCCCGGTACGGCTCTCTGCCGAGGATGCCGAGGAGATGCACGCTGCGCGTCTGACGCGATTGCGCCGGCATGGAGCGGTTTCGCTTGCCACCTCGGCTACCACGGCACTCATGGCCCGTCGCACCGACGCGGCGTTTGGGCTCGGGTTTCGAGATGATTCGGGTACGCTTACCCACCACATATGGGTAAACCCCGACGGGGGCAGTGGGCCGTATCGAGTTCTCTGGATGGCCTACAGCAATCTCGCGCAGTTTGTGGAGCTACTCGGCTTGCTGCGGAATTTGGGCGATCAGGTGTACCTCGTTCGGCTCGTTGAGCCTGGAGGGGTGCAGTTGCAGGACTTCCTCGATCGGCCGTTTCGAAGGCATGCCGAGGCGAAGGGCGGTAGATACGAGACCTACAGCAGCGCGGTAGCCAATTTCCAGTATCGGATCCTACACGTCACAAAGGCGTTCGCCGCGGTATCAACCGGCGAGAGGCTTGATGCGACGCTGCGCGTGGTGGACCCAATCGAGAAGTATCTCATCAACTCGACCTGGCCTGGAGTGGCGGGGGATTACGCCATTTCCCTCGCACGCGAGAGTCGCGCAGAGGCAATCAAGGGCAAACGTGAGGGTGGCATCGACATTTCAGCCGATGTCGGAACCCTTACCCGGCTCTGGCTCGGGGTGCTTCCGGCATCGACCTTGCGCGGCATCAGAGCCCTCGAGTGCACCGAAGAGATGGCGAGTACCCTCGACTCGATCTTCTACCGTGGATTGCCGCACACCGATTGGTCCTACTAGAGTGCAAAATAGTACCAGCCTCCGCATTATAGTAACAGCAACGTCGGCTGCGCTTTGGTAAGATCTTCGAATGGCAGATTTACAGGCAATTTCAGAGGCACTACAGAAGGGAAAGGCAAACGACGTCAAGGAGATGGTGCAGGCCGCCGTCGACGAGGGCGTCTCGGCTCGTCGGATTCTCGAAGAGGGAATGATGGCCGGCATGGATGTTGTTGGCAAGAAGTTCAAGAACAACGAGATCTACGTGCCCGAGGTTCTGATCGCGGCTCGCGCGATGAACGCCGGGATTACGATCCTTCGCCCGCTGTTGGTAGATGAAGATGTGAAGCCGGTCGGGACGGTGGTGATCGGAACGGTCAAGGGTGACTTGCACGACATCGGCAAGAACCTTGTCAAGATGATGATGGAAGGTAAGGGCTTTAACGTTGTGGACCTCGGGTCCGACGTGGCTGCGGAGACCTTTGTCTCGGCCGCCCAAGAGAACAATGCACAGATCATCTGCTGCTCGGCGCTCCTCACCACCACCATGACCGAAATGAAGAACGTCGTCGCGGCAGCAGAGAGCGCCGGGATTCGCGATAAGGTAAAGATCATGGTCGGCGGTGCGCCGGTAACCGATCAATTCTGCGAATCAATCGGCGCAGATGCCTATACGCCGGACGCCGCAAGCGCCGCGGAAAAGGCCGTCGAGGTCGTCAAGGCGTAGTCTCGCCACGGAGAACCTCGCTCGGGGTTTTTCCAGTTACTTTTTTGAACACCC
>JBMCTC010000268.1:0-4211 GCA_048624115.1 Spirochaetota bacterium | reverse complement strand
GGCAAGTCGCAGCGGGCGCGTCGTCGGAGGTCTCAAGATTGGCGAGCTTGGCCTTTTGGCCCTCCGCGTTGCGATGCCTGTCTATCTCGGATACGAGCTTGTCGGGTTCGTGGAGATGGGCCGCGAGATCGAGACGATACTCGCCCAGACCGATTCCACTCCGGGGATTTCCCTCGCGCTCACCCTCGACAAGGATGTACTCCAACGGTCGGTCTGGGAGCGAGGGATGGAGTTCTTCCAACGGGAGAGTCGTTGGGACGAGTTGACCGACATCGTGCTCACCTACACGAGTCCTGATCTCGAAACCACCGGTGTAGTCGATTTCGTTTCGCACGCGAATAGGGTAGCTCCTCCGGAACGGGTCGCATTCGGCGAGTCCCGCTACCAGGTCGGTGCGATGCCGATCGAGGATCAGGCTGGAACGAGGCTCGGTGTGCTCTATGCATTTCGCGACGTCTCGGCCGAGATCGAGCAACTCTCGCGGTTCATCGTAATCTCGGCCGCGCTCTTCGTCGTATCGCTTGGCTTCTTGCTCGCCGTCTTGTACGTGATTCTTGCTCGAGTAGACCGGTTGATCCTCGCGCAGCAGTCCCAGATTCTCGCTTCCAAGGACTCAGTTGAGTCGATAAATCGCCACCTCGAGCGCCAGATCTCCTTCTCGAACGAGATGGCGGTTCAAGCCGACATAGCCAATCGGACAAAGAGCGAGTTTCTCGCGAATATGAGTCACGAGATCAGGACTCCTATGAACGGGGTAATCGGCATGACCGCACTCCTTCTCGACACTGAGCTATCATCCGAACAGGAACGCTTTGCTCGTGTTGTTCAGAGTAGCGCCGAGTCGCTTCTCACGATCATCAACGACATTCTCGACTTCTCGAAGATCGAGGCTGGGAAGCTCGACCTCGACGATATCAACTTCGATCTGCGAACGCTCCTCGATGAGTTTGCGGCTGCCCAAGCGCTCCGCGCACAGGAGAAGAACCTCGAGTTTGTGTGCGCGGCCTCACCCGATGTTCCAGCGTTCCTTCGCGGCGATCCGGGCAGACTCCGACAGATCCTGGTGAATCTCGCGGGAAACGCGGTCAAGTTTACCGAGAAGGGCGAGATTTTGATCCGAGTCGAGCTTTTGGATGAAACCGAGGAGCGTGTTCGCCTTAGGTTCCACGTGATGGACACGGGAATCGGGATTCCCGCAGACCGAGTCGAAGATATCTTTCATCAGTTTGCACAGGTCGATAGTTCATCGACGCGACGATACGGCGGCACCGGACTCGGCTTGGCAATCTCGCGCCAATTGATCCAGATGATGGGCGGCGAGATCAGCGTAGAGAGTAAGGTGGGCGAGGGTTCTCGGTTCTGGTTTGACATCGGTTTGGCCAAACAGAAGGAGCAGCCGCAACCGTTTGCGTTTGGCGAGATCGCCGGCGCCCGCGTGCTCGTCGTGGACGACAACGCAACCAACCTCGAGGTAATCGCGACGCAGCTCCAGAACTGGCGCCTTGTCGTCTCGACGGTACGCTCTGGGCGTGACGGCCTCGACGCGGTGAGGCAGGCACTCGAGAGGGGAAGCGCTTTTGATGCGATCATCCTTGACATGCAGATGCCCGAGATGGACGGTGAACAGCTTGCTCAGCAGATCCGCAGCTACGCTGTCGGCCGCGAAACCCCACTCATCATGATGACCTCTCAAGGGCAGCGCGGGGATGCGGAACGCATGAGGAATGCAGGCTTCGCGGCGTATCTCATAAAGCCCGTTCGACGCGATGAACTTCGAGATGCGCTTGCAGCCGTGCTCGCCCCGAAGCAGACCGCTCGCAATGACGGCACTCCGATTGTTACGTCGCATCTCATCCGAGAGCTCAGAAAGCGAGAGACCGCAATCCTCGTCGCAGAAGACAACGAGACCAACCGGATCGTCACAAAGGCGATCCTCGAGCGGCTCGGGTTCACCCCGACGCTCGTGGAGACGGGTGCAGAGGCGGTCCGACGGGCCGCCGCCGAACGCTTCGACCTTATTCTCATGGACGTTCAAATGCCCGAACTCGACGGCTTCGAGGCGACTCGTGCGATACGGGGCTTTGCTGAGGAAGCGACCGCCGCGTCGGTTCCAATCGTGGCAATGACCGCCCATGCAATGACCGGAGACCGGGAGCGTTGCATCGAGGCGGGCATGGATGACTACCTTCCCAAACCGATTCAGCCCGAGTCCATCTCACAAGTCGTTTCTCGCTACGCCCCGACGAGCCACGCTCGCGCGACTTCGCGTAAACACGCTACGCGCCCGGCATCCTCTGAGGGGCGAGCGCAGCCTCTGTTCGACCGAGAGATGGTTCTCGACCGCGTAATGCAGAGCCAGGAACTCCTCGCCCGAATCAAGGAGGTTTTTCGCGAGGAGTTTCCAAAGCATCTGGAATCACTCGAGCGCATCCTCGGCCGCCTGCCGGATCTCGCCTTGGAGAACGATTTCGGAAAAATCACCCATACGATGATTGGTGGCGCGCAGACGGCTGGGGCGATGCGTTTTGCCTCGACCGTCGCGGCGTTGAAGGAGGAGTTTTCCACCGGAGATGTTGATGCGGCGCGGGCTCTCTTTCGGCAGGCGAAGCGCGAGTTTCACCAGACCGAGGCCGCAATGGCCCGAGATCAAGCCGAGTTTTAGCGAAGAGAACGCGCGCACATCGCGACCGTGTGGCCGTTTGCGCATGGGGCTTTCGCCCTTGTGCCGATCTCGGTAAGCTAACACGCAAGGAAGGAACTATGGCACATGACGATTTCACGATTCAGTTTGAAACTACGAAGGGCGCGTTTATCGCCGTCGCACATCCTGACTGGGCGCCGACCGGCGTACAACGCCTGCGCGAGCTTGTCGAGTCGGGTTTTTTTGAAAACATCGCCTTCTTTCGTGTGCTCGAAGGGTTCGTTGCGCAGTTTGGTATCCATGGCGACCCCGAGGTTGCAGCGAAGTGGCGCGACAATCAGATCAAGGACGATGAAGTGAAGGCATCGAACAAGAAGGGCACAATTACCTTCGCGATGGCCGGGCCCGACACCAGGACCTCTCAGCTCTTTGTCAATCTCGTAGACAATCGGAGGCTTGACTCGATGGGATTTGCTCCGGTTGCCGAGATAACCGAGGGTATGGAAGTTGTCGAATCGCTCTACGCGGGATACGGCGAAGGCGCCCCGCGCGGAGCAGGACCCGATCAGGGCACGATTCAGTCGCGAGGGAACGCATACCTCAAAGAGCAGTACCCCGAGCTCGACTACATTACTTCTGCTCGGATTGCATAACACATGGCGCGTACGCTCGATGTTTCGGCCTCGCCCCGTCGACGTGCGATGGCCGATTACTACCGCTTTAGCATCTTCAACGTCATTTCGTTCACGTTCTTGGCGGGAAACATCATCGTGCTCTACTCCCTACGACTTGGTGCCAACAGTGTCCTCGTAGGCGTCATCGCCGCGTCATACCAAATCACATTTGTGTTTAGCCTCATCGGCCGGAGATTGATCGAGCGCTTCGGAGCCGTGCGGCTCTTTGGTTACTTCTGGCTCGCGCGATACGTGCTGATGCTTCCTGTGCTCCTCACCGGGTTGCCTGCCCTACGGGATCGACCGGGACCGGCGCTTGCGATTGTCACGGTCTGCGCCTTTGCGTTTAACGTTTCGAAGGGGATCGGCATTACCGGCACAAAGCCGATCGTAGGCGAGATTTCGCTTCAGAGGGAGCGGGGCGCCTTTCTCTCGAACCATCACCTCATTATTCAAATTGGAGCCATCGCGACTGGAATTACGATGGCGTTGGTGTTGGGAAGGGAGAGCGCCGTTGGGCGCTACATACTCTTGCTGGCACTCGGAATTGCCGCTGGGTTGGGTGCATCGTTCTTTATTCTGCGGTTGCCCGAACCCGCGGAAGCCGGCGCCGCTTTCGGGGCAAAGTTCACCGAGGGTTTCAAGAAGGCACTTTTGCCCGGAACGTTTCGGCGTCTGGCGATCGCAAACGCGATTGCCGTTTTTGCGATTGCGATGGGTCAGGCGTTCCTGGTCGTATACTTCAAGCGCGTGTACGGTTTCGCGGACGGGACGGTCGTGTTCTTTACCGTCGCCGGCGCCGTTGGTGGCGCGGCGATGGCGCTTGTATCTCGCTCCTTTATGGACAGGCTCGTTTCAAAGCCGCTGCTGTTTATCTTTGCGGCAGCCATCGGCAT
>JBMCTC010000267.1:0-4248 GCA_048624115.1 Spirochaetota bacterium | reverse complement strand
AGCCCGTACCCGCCCCGCACGACGATACGTTGGCCGAGTCGAGCCTCGAATCCACCAATACCGGATGTCTGCGTCACAAGCTCGGTGACGTTGTAGAGGCCAAATCCCAACCCCTCCCCCACGTATCCGAAAGAGACCGGCCCCACGATCGAGAGGCGCGAGTAGAGGTTGAGCAAGAGTCGCTGCACATCCGGAGATGCCAGCAGCGTACCAAAATCTTCGCCACCGAGGGTTTGCGAGACCAGCGAGGCAATCGAGAAAATCGGACCTGTTGAGCGAATCGTAATCTCTGAAACGGAAAACTCGACCTCGGAGCCCACGAGTCCTGCAGGATTCGAGAAAAGGGCGGCAAAACCGCTATCGGATGCAACGTGCGTTCCACCGAGCGCGCCGGCGCGAGCGCGCGGCAAATCAAAGAGCTCGAGTTCTTGTGCGCTAGATAACGCAATGGCCGTGCACAGAAAGAGAAAACAAATCAGTCCTTTTTTTGTCTGCACGCGACCCGCTCCTACAAATGGTTACGGCGTCCATCCGATGCCGGCGCCAAGGCTATCTAGAAGCTCGGTAGATTCGCCCGCAGCCTGTAGTCCGGCATAGGCTGCGTCAAGGAACTCCTGCGCTTGGGTAACCGAAGTCTCGACGGCGGGGTCATGGGAGGAATCGAGACCGGTGGCGCCACCGTTCTGATTCGCAGCAACGGCAATCATCGCGACAGCGGCATAGAGGTACTGCTCGGGAGTCGGCGTTGATGAGGCATCTGCCTCGTCTACGAGTGCAGCAGCCTCTGCAAGCATTGTGAAGTCGTCATCTTCAAAGGATTCAATCGCAGCATCGATCGTGGCCTCGGCGTCTGCCCCGGACTCGAGGTCGCCGACGGCGCCGATAAACGCCGAGTCGAGTCCAACTGCGCCAATCGCGAGATCGGCGGCGAGCAGTTGCGTCTCTGGATCTTCGCTCTCCTTGAGATCATTGTACGCTTCTTCCATGGCCGCGCGGTCGCCGGAGGCAAGCACGTCGCGGGCGAAGGCTTGCTTTTGCGCCTCGCTCATACTTGCCGGATCTCGTCGAAAGGCAGAGAACGGGCTGTTGGTAAAGAAGTTCTCGCACGAGGTTACGAGAAGAACGGAGAGCACAGCAATCGGCAGTAGCTTACGCATAGAGGCTCCTAAAAGCGAATTGCGACTTCTAGTGATGTTCCTACATCGGTGAACTCTACAAATTGACTCCCTGAAAAGGAGAAATCACCCGCAACCGCGGCGTTGATATCGATCATAAAAACTTTGAGACCGAGCCCTGCGGAGAGATAGCCTCCGTAGAAGCCGCCGCGCACGGTCAGAAAGCGTAAGAAGGTGAGCTCACCCCCGAGGTTCACCATGTTGAGCAAATCCTCGGGGTTCACGCTCTCGCCGTCGCGCCACTTACGTGCCGCCGACGTGATATCGAGGAGATCGACGTTGAGTGTCGGGTCGAGAATTCGCAGGTTCGGACGAAACGCAACGCCAAGATTGATCCGCATTGGGATCGAAATCGCATTTGCCTGCTCGGTCGGCGACAACGGATCACCTACCGGAAGCGCACCCGAGGTGAGTGCGTCGAAGTAGACGTCGAAGGGTGCTTTTTGATAGAGGACGCGAGTACCGAGGAGGTCTCGGACGCTCACACCAAGGGCGAACGGCCCGAGGTTCACAAGAGCGCCGACATCGACTCCGAGCCCAGATCCGTAATAGACGGTGTTTGTGAACATCGAGGTGAGGTCAGGATCAGAACCAGAAAACAAGCTTCCTACAATCGGGGCTGCTGCGGCTCTCGAGTAGCCAAACACCATCGGCCGCACGGCGATCCCGAGATCGACCGCTCCAAAACTCAATCCAAGCCCGCCGACAAACGTTATCGTGTTATAGGTCGTACCGGTAGCACGGAGCAGGTTTTCGCCATCGAATGATCCCTCTGCATTGGCGAACAGGCCGATGCCGATGCCGTTGCCGACGTAGCCGGTGCCTATCTGCGCACCGATACGCATCGAGCCCTTGGGAATCGCGTTGTCCACGCTGGCAACGAGGTCGTCGATGATGGTGTTGGGGTGATCGGCGTTTCCATACAGCGACGAACCATTTGCCTCCGCAGCCGTGTCTACAGCTTCGAGGAACGTAAGGATGTCTTCGGTGCCGGCGGTCGCAAGAAAATCATTGAAGTCGGACTCGCTGTCAAAGGTCAGTCCGGTATCGCCCGAGGCGTCTTGCAAAATGTCTTCCATGACTGCCGGGTCTTCTGCTGCGACCCATTCGGAAAGGTCCTCGAAGGCGACGGTCAGGTCCTCCACTGCGGCCGCGTCACCGCTCTCGGACAAGTTCGAGAATGAGCCATTGCCTGCGACAACGTCGCGAACGAGCGCAACAAGCGCGTCGTCCATGAATGCCCAGAGAGTTGCGGAGCCCAGAGTGAGTTCGCCGTCGCCTGCGAATCCGGCGGGGTTCGTAAAGAAGCTGTTGTAGCCCTCGGGAGAGGCGGTAAATGCTCCGCCGCGCCCCATGAGTGAGGGATTCTCAGGCGTGAACGGGTCAAGTGACTGTGAAAAGACAAGAGGCGTAGCAAGCAGCAGCAAGCATAGCGCTCCCAAAAACCGTCGCAAAGATGGTCCTCCCCGTTTTAACCTTCGGCACGAAGATCTAAAAACTCCACCTCAAAGTGTAGCACGCCGAACGATCTTCACCACTCTGGCCATCTACACCGTGAAAGTAGGACGAAGGTGCACCTATCCCTGGATCTCTGCGCGGACGCGCTGGTGTCCCCGTACGGCATCTCCAAATGATGGGTCGAGTTGCAGCGCCCGCTCGTACGCCTGTAGTGCGTACTCCCAATCCGCAAGCTGCTCCCGAACGTAGCCAAGGCGCGCCCAGCGGGCGGCGCTGCGACTATTGTGAAACACGGAAGTCGAGAGCGCGATGTCGGCTCGGTGGAACTCTTCCAGAGTGAGGAAGATCTCTCCCATTGCGAAGTAGACCCAGTCGATGTAGGCACCTGTCGGTGCGACCTGCACGTACCGTTCAAGATACTCGAGCGCCTGCAGCCAGTTTCCGAGCTGGTAGTGCGCCTGGCCCACGATTTGCAGAATACGCGACTCGAACTGATTGACCTGAAGCCCGCGCAATCCGAGATCTACGGCCTCCTGATAGCGATCGAGCGCCAGCAGCGTCCAGCCACGAACGACGATTGACTCGATATTCTGAGGGTTTGCTTCGAGCTCCAGAGCGGTGATCTCGAGTGCCTCTGCATACCGGTCGTCGCGGAACGCCGCGAGTGCATCTCGTCCCTCCTGCGCAAAGGTCACGGAGGCTACAGCGGAGTACAGCAGGACGAGCGCGCAAGCCCAGGCCTTGCGGCTGCCAAAGGACCGACGGTAGTTATCGACTTTCATGAGGTTCTTCCATGGTGCACGACCCGTTGAGTCGAGAGCCGCTCTGCACGATGAGGTCGGGTGTCTTTATGTTGCCGGTGACCCGGCCGCTCGAAAAGAGTTCGATGCGGTCGATCGCCGAAATGTCGCCGTGGACGGCGCCTTTCACGGTGACTTTGCGAGCCTCTATCGTTGCCTCGACCCGCGCCCCTTCGTTGATATAGAGATCAGTCTTTGAGACGACTCTACCCTTCACGTTGCCCTTGATCAAAAGCGGCTCGGTAAAGTGGAGTTCGCCGTCAAAGTCTATGTCCTCTGCGAGAACGGTTGACTCGTCGATGTTACGAATGCGCATATCCGACATGCTGAGTGAATCCTATGAAGGCGATGAGCCGGTGTCAAGAGACCCGTCTAGTGCGCCTGCGATTCGAGCGATACTCTCGCGCAGCCGCCGCCGCATGAGCGAGGTATACGGATTGAGTCGTTGTAGGTCGATGAAGAGGTCGTAGGGATCATTGCAGGTTTGCTCCATAACCTCGAGAAGCTTTTGATACCCCTTCGTCGCGATATGACTCGGCTCGAGATCGAGCTCTGCTAGCACGCGGCCGATGAAGTGCGTCACGCCCTGGGTCATTGCCGCCTCGCGGTCGTGATCTTCAGGCGTGCGTGCAACGATTCGCATCCCCATCGCCTCGAAAAAACCGTAGTAGCGGTCGGCAGTCTCGTCGCTACATCTCACGCGCGAGAACACGAATGGAAGCCCCGCAACCCCGGCGGATGCCGAGTCAGGCCCAAACATGGGGTGCGTGCCGATAATCTCGGTCTCTTTCGCCGCTCCTTCGAGCATCATCTGG
>JBMCTC010000266.1:0-4263 GCA_048624115.1 Spirochaetota bacterium | reverse complement strand
CACATGAGGTAGCCCTGTAAGTAACACAATTCCGTTGCCATCGTCAAGGAATCGTTAGCGGGATCACGCGTGCTACGGAAGCAACTTTTGCCCCATCAAAAATCGATCAATCTCTCTCGCGGCGCTACGCCCCTCTTTGATTGCCCAGACAACGAGACTCTGTCCTCTGCGGGCGTCTCCGGCGGCAAAGATCTTCTCTTTGTTCGTCGAAAACACGTCGAAGTCTGCCGCGATATTGCTTCTCGGGTCGGTGGATAGCTCGAGTTGTTGCACAATCTCCTGCTCAGGCCCGAGAAAGCCGAGGGCGAGCAATACTAAATCCGCCTTCCACTCTTGTTCGCTACCCGGGACTTCGCTAAACGTCGGGCGTTCGCCCTTTGGTTTGGTCCACTCGACCCGAACGGTCTTCACGCCGGTGACGTGCCCATTCTCGCCAAAAAACTCCTTTGTGAGAATGCTGTACTCACGAGGGTCGGCCCCGAACCTCGCATCGACCTCTTGATGACCATAGTCTTGCTTGAAGAGGCGGGGATATGTAGGCCAGGGATACTCCTCGGTGCGCTGGTTGGCCGGACGGGGGAGCAGCTCGAAGTTGTAAAGGCTTCCACATCCGTGGCGCATGCTCGTTCCGATGCAGTCATTGCCGGTGTCTCCACCTCCAATCACAATGACATCTTTGCCCTGGGCCGAGATAAAGCCGCCATTAGAGCCGTGGTCAATCACCCCACCGCTGTCGAGCAAGGTCTTTGTGTTCGCGTGCAGAAACTCCATTGCGAAGTGGATCCCGGCGAACTCTCTGCCCGGTACCGGAAGGTCGCGGGGTTTCGTGGCGCCACATGCTAAGAGAACCGCATCGTAGCTTTTTACCAGTTCATTGGGGTCGATGTCTCTTCCAACCGCCGCGTTCGTGCGGAACTCGATTCCCTCTTCAGCCATGATTGCGTTACGCTGCTCGACAAGCTTCTTGTCGAGCTTCATGTTCGGGATTCCGTACATCAAGAGCCCACCAATGCGATCGGCTCGCTCGAATACCGTCACGAGATGGCCGGCCTTGTTCAATTGGTCGGCGGCCGCCAATCCCGCCGGCCCACTGCCGACAATCGCCACCTTCTTCCCGGTACGTGTGGCAGGCGGGCGAGCCTTCATCAGGCCGCTCTCGTACGCGCGGTCGATGATGGTGACCTCGTTGTCCTTGATGGTCACCGGCGGCTCGTTGATTCCGAGTACGCACGCGCTCTCACACGGAGCGGGACAGACCCTTCCGGTGTACTCGGGGAAGTTGTTCGTCTTGAGCAGGCGCCAGAACGCATCGTCCCATCGACCTTGATAGATGAGGTCATTCCACTCCGGGATGAGGTTATCTACGGGACAGCCGTAATCAGATTGGCAGAAGGGAATTCCGCAATCCATGCACCGAGCGCCCTGCTCCTGGCGTTCGCCCTCGTCGAGGTGTTTGTGAAACTCATCAAAGTCCTTGATTCGTTCGAGCGGGTCGCGATCGTGAACCGTTTGCCGCTTATACTCCATAAAACCGGTGGGCTTACCCATGCACTGCCTCCCGCTCGCTCTTCTCTGCCTGAAGCTCGAGCACCCGCTTGTAGGCGGGAGAAATGATTCGGTAGAACTGACCAACGCTCTCGCTCCACGAGTCGATGACGCGGCGTCCGATGTCGCTACCGGTGTACTCCACGTGTCTCTCGATGAGCGCGCGCACCTCGGCCTGCTCGACCTCGTCCTCGACGCGGCCGACTTCGACCATGCCGGGGTTCACCTTCGTCGGGAAATCGCCAATCGTGTCATAAACATAGGCAATACCGCCACTCATGCCCGCCCCGAAGTTTCTGCCCGTTCCTCCGAGAATGACAGCGCGACCACCGGTCATGTACTCACACCCGTGATCGCCCACGCCTTCAATGACAACGTGAGCGCCCGAGTTGCGAACACAGAAGCGCTCCGCAGACATTCCACGGAAGAACCCGTAGCCCGAGATTGCCCCGTAGAGCGCGACATTCCCGATAATGATGTTCTCTTCGCTCTTGAAAACGCTGTTCTTCGGCGGATAGGCGATTATGGTGCCGCCGGAGAGTCCCTTGCCGACATAGTCGTTTGCATCGCCCTCGAGTTCGAGCGTAACGCCGTGTGCGAGCCACGCCCCAAAACTCTGTCCGGCCGAGCCGGAGAGCATTACGTGAATCGACTCATCGGGCAGGCCGTCAAGTCCGTAGCGCTTCGCGATCTCGTGGCTCAGCATCGTGCCGGTTGTCCGATCGGTGTTGCGAATGGGCAGGTCGAGCCGGACTCTCTCTTTCCGCTCGATTGCCGGTTCTGCGAGCTCGATCAGCTTCCGGTCGAGCACTTTCGTGAGGCCGTGATCCTGCGGGATGCAGCAAATCACCGGACTACCCGGATTCTTCGCGACCGGCGGATCGAGCACAGCGCTCAAGTCGATGCCATCAGCCTTCCAGTGCTTGATAGCAGCATCGGGCTCGAGCAGATCCACGCGACCAACGAGCTCGTTGAAGGTTCGAACACCGAGGCTCGCCATGATTTTTCTCAGATCCTCGGCGATAAAGAGCATGTAGTTCACGACGTGCTCGGGCTTTCCGGTGAACTTCGCCCGCAGTTTGGGATCCTGGGTTGCAACACCTACCGGACAGGTGTTGCTGTGACACTTGCGCATCATGATGCAACCCATCGTGATGAGCGCACTCGTTGCAAAGCCGGTTTCTTCTGCTCCGAGCATGGCAGCGATTGCCACGTCCCGCCCGGTCTTGATCTGCCCGTCGGTCTGTAGAACGACTCGCGTACGAAGATCATTCATGACCAGCGTCTGATGGGTCTCTGCAATACCGAGCTCCCACGGCAAGCCGGCATGCTTGATACCGGTAAGCGGGCTCGCGCCGGTGCCGCCGTCGTGCCCTGAGATAAGGATGTGATCGGCGTGCGCCTTTGCAACGCCGGCGGCGATGGTGCCCACCCCCACCTCACTCACGAGCTTAACGCTAATCCGGGCACTCGGGTTCGAGTTCTTGAGATCAAAGATGAGCTGAGCCAGGTCCTCAATAGAGTAGATGTCGTGGTGCGGCGGCGGACTGATGAGTCCCACCCCGGGCGTGCTGAACCGGGTCTTCGCAATGATGTCAAACACCTTGTGGCCGGGAAGCTCCCCGCCCTCACCAGGCTTCGCGCCCTGAGCCATCTTGATCTGAAGCTCATCGGCATTCGCGAGATACTCGATGGTCACCCCGAATCGGCCCGAGGCAACCTGCTTGATCGCGCTTCGTTTCGAGTCGCCGTTGGGAAGCGGCTCGTAACGCTCGCGCATCTCGCCTCCCTCACCGGTGTTGCTCTTGCCGCCGAGTCGGTTCATCGCTATGGCAAGCGTCTCGTGCGCCTCCTGGCTGATGCTTCCGAAGCTCATCGCTCCGGTTGCGAACCGTTTTGCGATTTCGCGCGCCGACTCTACCTCGTCGAGGGGGATTGGACCGCCGGGCACATCCTCACCGCTCTTAATCCTCAACAGGCCACGGAGCGTCGCCTGATCCTTGGAACGTTGATTCTGATGCGCGGCGAACTTGTCGTAGAGCGAAGCATCGTTGAAGATGACCGCCTGCTGCAAGAGCGCGATGCTCTGCGGGTCCCACATGTGCTTCTCGCCACCTGTTCGCCAGTGGTAATCCCCGGGGTTTGCGAGCGCAGGGTCGGCAACCACGCCCTCGGGCGGATAGCCGAGCAAGTGCCTACGATCAGCCTCTTCGGCAAGCTCCGCAAACCCAACACCCTTGATGCGGCTCGCGGTACCTGCGAAGCAGAGGTCGACCACTTCATCTTCGAGACCGATCGCCTCGAAGATCTGAGCTCCCTTGTAACTGTCGAGGGTGCTGATTCCCATCTTGCCAAAGACTTTCCGCATACCGTAGGCGATTGCCTGATGGTAGCGCTCGACGATCGACTCGTCGGTGAGTTCTCGGCTGAGCTCGCCGTCGTTGCGCATTTTCCACATCGCCTCATAGGCGAGGTACGGGTTGATCGCATCCGCGCCGTATCCGACCGTGCGGGAGAGCCCTTTGCTGGCCGGGCTCTGGCAATACCGCGCGCAGTTGTCGACGTTGTTGGTCTTGAAGATCACCCGGGCGATCTTCTGCACGAGGTAGCACTCCTCATTCGTCGTCTTCGAGGAGGAGATGAAGGCGAGGGCGTCCTTGCCGTCCCGCCTCTCGATGTCGCGCAGTCGCCGCACGACCTCGTCGTAGGCTTCCTCCC
>JBMCTC010000265.1:0-4302 GCA_048624115.1 Spirochaetota bacterium | reverse complement strand
TAGACGCCAGCTACTCCAGTTTGGTTGCACGAGAAAGTTCCAAATCTGAGAATCCGGATTGCCGGAGTACCTCATAGGCGGCTACCGCGACTGCGTTTGACAGATTGAGGCATCGGGCCTCCGCAAGGGTAGGGATTCGAAGACGCTCGCCGGCCGCCTTTGTCATGAACTCCGATGACAGCCCACTGGTTTCGCTTCCAAACACGAGCATCGCGTCTCGGGGATACGAAATGTCGGCAAATGGCACCGACCCCTTGCTGGTGAACAGAAACATCGGTCGAGTACTCGCGTCTTTGAGGAACTCATCGGCACTCGCATGTTCTACGATCGTCAGCAACTCCCAGTAATCGAGTCCAGCGCGGCGAACAGAACGCTCGTCAACCGAGAAGCCAAGCGGATGCACCAGGTGCAGCTCGGCCCCGATCGCGGCACACGTGCGCGCGATGTTCCCCGTGTTCTGGGGAATCTCTGGATGAACGAGCGCGATGCGAAGCACGCGAATTCCGGCTATCGTACGGCCCGGAGGGCCGCCTCATAGTTGGGCTCATTTGCGATCTCGGGGACGAGTTCGGCATGGATCACCTTGTTGTTCGCGTCCAACACAACCACCGCACGAGCGAGGAGTCCCGCAAGCGGTCCGTCGGCCATTTCGACTCCATACGTGGTTCCGAACTCACGGTTTCGTAGCTCTGAGAGCGTTACGACTTCATCGATGTTGTTTGCCTCACAAAATCGGTTCTGAGCGAAGGGGAGATCGCGGCTTACGGTAAGGACGACCGTACCGCCAATCGCTTTGATCTCTTTGTTGAAGCGGCGCGCGCTCTCTGCGCATACGCCGGTATCCAGACTTGGGACGATATTGATTACCTTCTTCTTGCCCGCATAGTCTGCAAGCGTTACATCCTTGAGCTCGCCGGTCGTCAGGAGGAAATCCGCCCCCGTATCGCCCTCTCGAGGTAGGCTTCCGACAGTATTTACTTGGGTTCCCTTGAACTGAGTTGTTGCCAAATTGGTCTCCTTCTCGCAGAAGATACAATATGTGTTGCGGTTCGTGGGAGGAAGCATGACTCTGCGACTTTGTTACGCGTTGGTCCGGTCGTCGGAGATCGATTCGATCGACGAGATACTCATTACCTGAGGGATTGTCCGCACGCACTTCATCACTTTTTTGAAGTTGTCCTTCCGATCGAGTTCAATCGTAAACTGAGCGTTTAGCCGTCCGTTCTCGCTCTCTTCGATTCTCCCCTCGATGAGGTTTCCCTGAAACTTGCGGATCGCGCTCTCGATCTCGCTGAATAGGTCGGATGTGCGGTGCGCGACGACACGGAATCGCCTTGTCAGCCGCGGCGAAACAGTCTCCCATTCGACTTCGATTCTACGTGACGAGAACTCGGGGATGTTGGCTAGGTTCCGGCAACCACGCTTGTGAACGATGATTCCGCGACCTCGAGAGATGTAGCCTACGATTGCGTCGCCTGTCGTCGGATGGCAGCACTGCGCGAACCGGATCATCATGTTCCGTTCGTCTCCAACCCGAACTCCGACCTTCCCGGCGTCGATGATCGTCGTGCTTTCGCCGCCATCTTTCGCAGGCGCCTTTGCCTGTGATTCCCTTGGCTCTTCGGGAGCGCTCTTCTTTCGCGCGACGATGCTCTTGTCGAGAATCAAGCTCTCGTCGTACTTGTTTAGCCACTGACGGATTTTTTGGCGCGTACGAGTCGTGTGGGCATAGCGCAGCCAATTGAGGTGTGGATGCGCGGTTTGCGAAGTGACGATCTCGATGACCTGAGTGTTCTTGAGCTCTTCGCGAAGGGGAATGATGCTTCCATCGGCTTTTGCTGCCAGCGTGTGGTGCCCGACCTCAGTATGAATGTGGTAGGCAAAGTCAATCGCGGTTGCCCCGCGTGGTAGTTGGATCACATCTCCCTTTGGCGTGAAAACGTAGATCGAATCCTTGAGGATTTCCCTCTTGATCTCTTCGAGGAACTCATTCGAGGTAATTCGGACAGAGCCGAGATCTCGAACACGATTGAGGATAGCCAAGTCCTCTTGTCTCGTTTGCTCGCGCGAGAGCCCCTTTTTGTAGAGCCAGTGCGCAGCGATTCCAAACTCCGCCGTCTGATGCATCTCGTAGGTTCTGATTTGAATCTCGAGTAGCTTGCCGTCCAGCCCCATAACCGTTGTGTGCAAGCTTTGGTACCTATTCGCCTTTGGCATGGCGATGTAGTCCTTGAACCGCCCCTCGATCGGTGGCCAGAGCTGATGAACCAGCCCGAGCATCGTGTAGCACTCGGCGGTGCTTCGACAGAGTATTCGAGTGCCGAGAAGATCGTAGATCTCGTCGATCTCTTTGCCTCTGCGCTTCATCTTTTGATAGATGGAGTAGAAGTGTTTCGCTCGTGTCTCCACTTCGATCACGAGATTGTGGCTGCTCGCGGCTTGGTTGATTTTTTCTTCGATCCGCTCGAGATAGCCGGAGCGCTCACCGCGCTTCTGCGCCACAAACGCCTTGATCTGATCGTACGCCTCCTTCTGCACGTGCTTGAGCGCCAGATCCTCGAGCTCATCCTTGAGCCACGCGATACCAAGCCTCCCAGCGAGAGGAGCGTAGATGTCAAGCGTCTCCTGCGCGATCGCACGCCGGCGATGCTCTTTTTTGTACTCGAGAGTACGCATGTTGTGGAGCTTGTCGGCCAGTTTTATCAGGATGACCCGAATGTCCTTGGCCATGGCAAAGAGCATTTTGCGGATCGTCTCGGTATTCTGGACGCTCTTGTTCTTAGCCTTGACCGTCGCGATTTTTGTGACGCCGTTCACCAGCAGGTCCACGTCTTTCCCAAACTCCCGACGGAGATCGACGCGGGTCATAATCGTGTCTTCGAGGACGTCGTGGAGAAGCGCGCTAACTACTGCCGCCGCGTCGAGCTTGAGACCAATGAGAATTTCGGCTACCTGAAGCGGATGAACGATGTAGGGCTCCCCACTCTCGCGGAACTGTCCCTCGTGAAGCTCGGCGCTCTTTTGGGCGGCCTTCAGAATCTGCTCCTGCTCTTGGCCGCTATAGGGAGTGATTATTTTTTTGAACTCGTCTATGGCTTTAACCATCGGTTTTACCTGCGCAGGCTCGGTCTCTGCCGGCGAGGTCCCTCACGACCTCTATATCGACATAACCGGCCTCGCGGAAGAGGGCGACCACTTCGGCGCGCTGACCCGCACCAATCTCGGTAATAAGATATCCATTTCGGTCAAGAAGTCGAGCTGCGTCGCGAATGAGGCGCCGAATGATGTCAAGCCCGTCTACGCCGGCGTTTAGAGCAAGCTCCGGCTCGGGCCAGTCTGCGCGGCGCAGGGTCGCGTACTCGGCATTGGTCAGGTACGGTGGATTGGCCGTTATGACCTTTGGCCTAGGCGACTCGCCGACCGAGAGCCGTTGTTCGAGCCCTTGGAGGAGATCGCTCGCGAAGAACTCAACTTGATCGGGTGCCCCGAGTAGCCGCGTGGCGTTGTTGTTCGCTACGGCGAGCGCTTCGCAGGAAATGTCACTGGCCGAGACAACGAGCGTGGGGCGAAGCGCTGCTATCGTTACCGCAATCGCGCCGCTTCCGGTGCAGCAATCGTGAAGGTGGAGCTGATCTGATTGCTCGAATCGGTCGAGGATTGAGATCGCGTGTTCCACGAGTACCTCGGTCTCTGGTCGCGGGACGAGCACGTGCTCATTGACCTCGAATTCACGGCCAAAGAATTCTTTCTTTCCTCGAACATAACTCACAGGCATCCCGCTACAGCGAAGATGCACGAGCTGGTCAAATCGATCAACCACGGTCGCCTCGAGTGACTCACCCATCATGGCGAAGAGGCGCTCTCGTGGCAGATCAGCAGCGTCCCCGAGCAAGACCATCGCATCGAGATAGGGGGTTTCTGCGAACCCCTCCGGTGCATCGGCAAGCGATCGAGCGATCTCTTCGGACGCACGCTTCAGCAAGTCACGCACAGGGCGATCGTAGCCAAGGCGGTTACCCATTCTCTTGCAGATATGCCTCCCGATCCACCATCTTGATGCTCTCGATTGGCTCTTCGAGATCTCCCGCGAGTATCGCGTCAAGCCGATACAGCGTCAAATTGATGCGGTGGTCGGTAAATCGGTTTTGGGGGAAGTTGTATGTGCGTATGCGTTCGCTTCGGTCACCACTTCCAATCTGGCTGCGGCGCGCGGCGGCTTCCTCCTCTTGGCGCTTCTTCGCCTCCATCTCGTAGAGCCGCGCCTTGAGCACACGTAACGCCTTCGCCTTGTTCTTGTGTTGT
>JBMCTC010000264.1:0-4328 GCA_048624115.1 Spirochaetota bacterium | reverse complement strand
ACCGGTGCTCTGCGGTACCGCGTCGATAGAGCGATCGGAGGTGCTTTCCTCCCTGCTTACCAAACGGGGTGTGCGCCACGAGGTGCTCAACGCCAAGAATCATGCTCGAGAGGCGCTGATCATTGCCGAGGCCGGGGCCAAGGGGTCGGTGACTATCGCGACGAATATGGCCGGCCGTGGAACCGACATCAAACTCGGCGGCAACCCTGAGTTCCGTGCCCGACGCCGGGCCGGCACAGAAGCAAGCGAGCAGGAGTTCGAGGCGGCACACGCAATCGAGCGCGAGAAGTGGGTCCCGCAGTACGACGAGATTCGCCGACTTGGCGGCCTCTACGTCCTCGGCACCGAACGTCACGAGTCGCGGCGAATTGACAACCAGCTACGGGGCCGCTCCGGACGTCAGGGAGACCCCGGGGAGAGTCGATTCTTCCTCTCGATGGACGACGATCTGATGCGGCTCTTTGGCAAGGGTGGCGCGAACCTGAAGGCGATGATGGCGCGCGGATTGCCTGAGGGTGAGCCGCTGAATCACTCTTTGATTAACAAAAGCATAGAGCGCGCCCAGTCTCGCGTGGAGGAACGCAACTTCGACATTCGGAAGCATTTGCTTGAGTACGATGATGTTCTCAACGAGCAGAGAAAGTACATCTACGAGCAGCGCAACGCCATACTCTCAGACATGGACTTGACGGCGCGCATCCTTTCCACCGCTCGAGATATCATTGCTGAGTCGCTCGAGGATGTTCAGGAAAAGGCGGATGCAGACTCCGTTCGGGTTACCGAGTTCTTTGATTTTCTCAAGGAGCGGCTCTACTACACTCCAGATCTCACATCGGAGAGCCTCGAAGGCAAAAGTGCTACTGAGATCGAGAACGCAATCATCGATGAGATGGAACGCGACATCAAAGAGAAGCAAAAGATCGTCGGGGCCGAACAGCTCAACATTGTCATTCGCTACGATTACTTGCGGAACATCGATGCGCGATGGCAGGATCACCTCGAAAACCTCGAAGCGCTCCGAGAAGCCGTCTATCTGCGATCGTACGCGCAGAAGAACCCACTTCTCGAGTACAAGCTTGAGGGCTTTCAGATATTCGATGAGCTGTTGATGCAGATCCGGATCTCGGTAGCTCGCAAAATGCTCGCGGTGAAGGCCGAAGGATTACGAGCTCGTATGCAGCCCGCCCCGATGCGAAACGCTCGAGAGCACCACGGACAGATGAACGTGTTCGGAGGGGGCGCCGGAGGGCCCGCGGCCGCGATGGCAGCGGGGGGTGGCGGGGCTACCGCTCAATCGCGTGCGTCACGCCCGCCGTCAGGAGGTGGACAACCGGCCCAGCAAACCGTTCGCCGCAGCATGCCTAAAGTCGGCCGTAACGATCCCTGCCCGTGCGGTAGTGGGAAAAAGTATAAGCATTGTCACGGCGCGACCTAGTCGGTTGCCGTACTCTTTCATTGAGGGCCTTACGGGAGATGCTTTAGCGGATCTTCCCACCTACCGTTTCGAATGACGGAAAAGTGAAGGTGTGACCCCGTGCTTCGACCAGTGTTTCCCATGCGTCCAATTGCTTGCCCTGCTCCAACGTACTGCCCCGCCTGCACGAGATAGGCGCTGAGGTGCCCGTAGAGGGTGCGGATGCCACTTCCATGATCAATAATGACCATCTTCCCGTAGGCCGCTGAACTGTCCTCTACATGTACAACGCGGCCCGCTCGAGCAGCCGTAATCGGTGTCCCCACGATATTGGCGAGGTCAATGCCGGTGTGCATATGCCAAGAGCCGGTAATCGGGTGGACTCGCATACCGTAGCCCGACGTAAAGCGGAAACGCGATACCGGCCAGCGTAAGAGCTCCCCGATTGCCAGGAGATACTGCGTTTCCTCCATCTCCGCGCCTGGGATGAATAAGGCTTCACCTACCGAGAGAACCGATGAGTCGAGGTCGTTTGCGTCGAGGATTGCCGAGACTGCAACGTCGTAACTCGAGGCGATCGACGTGAGGGAATCGCCCGGCTGAATCGCGTGAAACAATCCATCACGATCAGGTATCGAAAGCTGGGTTCCTGGAATGAGGCGTCGAACGTCGTCGATCCCGTTCATCGAGATAAGCGTGCCAACGTTGAGTCCGTGCGCCAGCGCAATCTCGCTCAGCGTGTCTCCGGCTTGAATCGTATACTCAGTCCGCCTGATCTGCTCGAACTGGCGTGCATCTGAGGCCCATTCTCGCGACGGTTCGCGCTCGGTTTCGCTTGGCGCGTATCCGGCCAACCGTTGGGTGTCGGCGGCGGGTAATGAGAGTTCCCACCGTCGATTCATGAGTTCGAGTGTGGGCACGATGCCGACCGTCGCGAAATAGATGACGATAAGTGCTACCGGAATCGAGACGAGCAAGAGAAGCGCCGAGAGCGAGGCGTTGTCGACGGCGTCGAGGATTCCTCTGAAGGAAAGCGTCGGAAGCGCAAGAGAACTTCCAAACCGTCGCTTTGCCTTTGGAAACTGCAATACCGTGGCAGAACTGCTATCGTAGCGCGAAGTCCTGCGTCGATTTGCCTTCCCTGTTTGACCGAACGGTATTATTGAGCGAGCTCGTTCTACCCCGACGGCTCGGCGCGACGTTTTGCTCGGGAGCGATTGCGCCCCTCCGGCGCGCGAGACGAAATCCTTCCCGACAAGTCCGCCGCCCGCGCGACGCATATTCGAGGAATGGAGACTCACGCTCTGAGCGCCACCGAACGACGATCGCATCGAGCGACCCTGCTTCATTACAAGCTCTCTCATCTTACTCAACATATCGACACGTTTTGACGACGGTATTATAGTCGGGAGAAAGAGTTACGAACCAGTCCGTGGACTACGACAAGCCAACATCCAATCAAGAAACCAACTCCTATTCTGCGCCCCGAGGTCGATACGTAGCGCTCTTGGTCGTGCTTGCAGCGGTGATCGCACTGCTTCTCATGCGCTACGGAGAACTCATGCTCACTCCGTCGGTTCTCCAGGTCGCAACGGCGCCGTCATCATTTGAGCGGGGCCCTATCCTCGACCGTCACGGCCGGTTGCTTGCAGTACAGTCTGAACTAGAAACCGTCTGGGCGTGGAGACCGGAGCTCGACGACGCTGCTACGCTCGCTGCCGAACTCGCGCCCATCATAGAGCAAGACCCTTCTGTCTTACAAGCAAAACTCCGCGGAGAAAGCGGGTCGGCGACGATCAAGCGGAACATCTCGCCGCGGGAGAGCGCTGCGATACGTGATGCGCAGGCAGACGGACGACTCGCCGGCATACGGTTGCGGCCCGACTACGGACGAAGCTACCCGGAACGTGGCTCACTCGGTCCGGTGCTTGGCTTCGTCGGTGCCGAAGGAAAGGGCTTGACCGGCATCGAACTCACGATGGAGGACGAGCTCCTCTCGGCAGAGCGCGATGCGGAGTACGGTAATCAAGTGTTCCTGACAATTGACACCTCGCTTCAGTTCGAGTCGGAACGTCATGCTCGATCCGCCCTCGAAGAACATGCGGCAGACTCGGTGACGATCCTGACGCTCGACGCGAAGACTGCAGACATTCTCGCCTACGTGTCGGTTCCGAGTTATGATCCAAACGCCTTTTCGCAGTTCTCAGAGCTCGAACGTCGTAATCGGCCAATTGCCGACGTCTATGAACCCGGAAGCGTCTTCAAGATTTTCTCGATCGGGAGTTTTTTGCAGCTTGGAGGCATCTCAATCTCGAGTCGCTTTGCGACCGACGGCAGCTACGACGTGACCGATCCTCCAATTACCGATCTCTCAAACTACGGAACAGTCACGACGAGCGATATTATTCGACTCTCGAGCAACGTCGGAGCAGCTCTGGCAAGTGAGAGTGTCGAGGCGCGGCCCTTCTACAACATGCTGCGGCTGTTTGGCTTTGCTGAAGAGACCGGAATCGAGCTTAATGGAGAAGAAGCCGGGCTGCTCGCCCGGCCGGATCGCTGGTCGGGACGTACAAAACCAACCCTGGCGATTGGGCAAGAGATTGCCGTAACCGCACTCCAGCTCGCCTCCGCAGCGACGGTATACGCGAATGAAGGAGTCTTGCTCAAGCCAAACATCGTCGACAAGATCGTCGCTCCGGACGGTGAGCTCGTTCGCGACTACGGCAGGACTCCTGTCCGAGAAGTGGTGGATCCTCGCGTCGCCGTACATGTACTCGACGCAATGGAGCGAGCCGTCAATGATGGAGGCACGGCTCGTCGACTCGCCTACGAGGGGGTCCGAGTTGCTGCCAAAACCGGTACTGCGGAAAAAATCGACCCACGAACCGGACTCTACTCGTCCACCGAGTTCGTT
>JBMCTC010000263.1:0-4342 GCA_048624115.1 Spirochaetota bacterium | reverse complement strand
GCGGCGAGCTCGGCCGGGTTTCCGATTGTTGCCGAGGCGCAGATAAACGTCGGGTTAGACCCGTAGAACGAGGCGATGCGCTTCAATCGTCGAATAACGTTTGTCATATGCGAGCCAAAGATGCCGCGATACGTGTGAATCTCATCGATGACGATGTAGTCGAGCTGCGTGAGAAGTTTGATCCACTTGGGGTGATTTGGGAGTATGCCGCTGTGCAGCATATCCGGGTTTGAGATGACGATCTGCCCCTTCTCTCTTGCGCTTGTGCGAAGCGACGCTGGGGTGTCGCCGTCGTACGTCACAATGTTCACGTGAAGCTCGCCGGCAAGAACCGACTCATTGAGTTCGGATTGCTGGTCCTGGCTGAGTGCCTTGGTCGGAAAGAGGTAAAGCGCTCGGCTTGAGGGGGATTCAAGGAGCCGTTGCAATACCGCGAGGTTGTAGCAGAGCGTCTTACCGCTTGCCGTGGGCGTGACAACCACAAAGCTCTTTCTTGCGCGCGCCGCGGCGTAGGAATCGGCCTGGTGGGTGTAGAGCCGCTCAACGCCACGGCTGATAAGCGCATCACGAATGGCCGGATTTAAGTCGTTTGGAAGCGGAGCGTACTGCCCCTCGCGTGCGGGTATCTTTTGCCACTGGGTCACGCAGCTCATAAACCCAGCGTCCGATTCGAGATCTGAAATCAATTGGCGGACGGTTGCCATATCTGCATCATACTATCGCTTGCGGTTCACGAAAAGCTCATCATTCTATCCTTGACCGGTCTGCGAGCGCTGACATACACTCGAGCCGATGCCTACCTCAAAGGTCCTTACCATAGTTCTTGGCGGTGGCAAGGGCACCCGCCTCTACCCCCTTACCATGAATCGTGCGAAACCTGCCGTACCATTTGGCGCTAAGTATCGCCTTGTCGATATTCCGCTTTCGAACAGTATCAACGCCGGATTCAAGAAGATTTACGTTCTCACACAGTTCAACTCGGCCTCGCTGCATTTGCATATTGCAAGCACGTACATATTCGACGCCTTCACAAAGGGATTTGTGGAGATCCTCGCCGCGGAACAGACATTCGACCATACGGGCTGGTACGAAGGGACCGGAGACGCCGTCCGTAAGAACTTTGTTCACTTTCGAACGCAAGAACCAGAGTATTATCTCATCCTCTCTGGAGACCAACTCTACCGCATGGACCTCGAGGCTTTTGTTCGTGATCACATTGATAGTGGGCGCGACGTCTCGATCGCGGCTACGCCCGTGAACCGCGAACAGGCGACGTCCCTCGGCATTCTCACGGTGGATGAGAAGCGCAACATTACCGCGTTTACCGAGAAACCCGCAATTGACATCGACATATCTCACATGAGGGTTCCAGCAAAGCTGCACCCAAAGCCCGAAAACATCGACTTCGGCCAGGAGTATCTCGCCTCGATGGGAATCTACTGTTTTCGAGCGAACGCACTCGAGCGCGCACTTGACAACGAACGCACCGACTTTGGGAAGGAGATAATTCCAATGCTCATTGAGCAACGGTCGGCCGGGGCGTTTCTCTACTCCGGATTCTGGGAGGATATCGGGACAATCAAGAATTTCTATGAGACGAATCTCAACCTCGCTTCAATCAATCCAGCCTTCAACTTCTACTTGGAACAGGCGCCAATCTACACCCGACGACGCGATCTGCCGGCAAGCAAGTTCAACTCGTGCACGTTGAGCAGCAGCATTGCCGCCGATGGGTGCATCCTCACGAATGCAAGCATCATGGAATCCCTCGTTGGAATCCGAACAATCGTGGAGTCTGGCGCTGAGCTTCGAGGCGTGGTTTGTATGGGCTCCGATCACTACGAGTCGACCGAACAGCGAGCAGAGAACAGGGAACGGGGAATGCCGAACTTGGGAATTGGAGGCGACACACAGGTCGCGGGTGCGATCATCGACAAAGACGCACGTATCGGTGAGGGGTGTCGGATTGGAGTCGGTACGAGACCGCCCGACGGCAACTACCGCACCCACTTCGTGCGAGACGGGATTATCATTATCCCGAAGAACGGGGTCGTACCGGCAGGCACGGTCATCTAACGATTATTAGCATCCTCGAGCCGTTCGAGGAGCGCACGATCCGAGGGGGCCAGCGCGAGCTTGAGTGCCTCGTTTTGAGTCATCCAAACCATGTTTGTGTGCTCTACCAATCTGATCGCTTCCGTCTCAACTGAAACCTCGAATGCAATGAGCTCGAACTCGTTGCCACGATGGAGAAAGCGAGTTCGACCAAGCTCGCGCCCTATGGTGGACTCAACCTCGAACTCTTCCCGCAACTCACGCACGAGCGCGTCGCGAGGGGACTCACCGTTCTCAACCTTACCGCCGGGCAGTTCCCAGAGCTCGGACAGCGCGCCTCCCGGTTTACGCTTCACCAGCAGGAACGAATCACCTCGATAGATAAGTGCCGCGGTCGAGTAGTTCATTTACAGGAAAAGTGCCTGTGGAAGCAAGAAGTGCAGGAGGGCGATAATCAGGCCGGCGATCGCGAAGTTTGATGCATTCTCTACAAAGACCTTGGTAAGTGTTCCCTTCGCCTCCGAGTCTACCGTACTGCGCTCGTTGTAAAACACGATGATAAGCGTCGCGCCAAGCACCATGCCCGCTAGCGCCGGGAGAAGGTCGCCGACAATAACGGTATCGCCCTCGGTGACGAGCAGCAAGCGAAAGAAGCCGACGAGAAACGTCACCAAGCCAAGTCCGAATCGGAAGCCGCTTGCGGTAAATGTCTCTCGGTTGAGTAGTGCGTTGAGTCTCAGCCCTTCCTCGAATCGGTCGTAACCGAGCGAGAGGCTCGCGAGCACGATCGTCACAATCGACAACAAAAAGACCTGGTTCATCCAAACTCCTGGCCGCAGGATAGCGTGGCTGCATATCCTGGTCAATTCCCGCAATTTGATAGAGGTCGATGAGATGCTTAGCGACCGACGCGCGTGTTCAGCTCGAGCCGCTCATCAGCTACCGTGATTGTCACAGCAACGATTCTGTCTTGTTCGAACGAATCAATGGCGTCGATGTCAAAGACTGCACGAACCTCTACGTTCACACCTATCGCCGTTGGCAGGATGTCGGTGACCTCTCGGCCGTCGGGGAACTCTACCGAGAACACCCTGGCTGCGTCTTCGATGAACGGGCGCTCATCTGCCGTCTCGGAGGTCACCGTTACGTATACCTCACGGTCAAACTCAAACGCCTCGAGTGAAAACTCGGTGACGCCCAGCCTCCCTGAAGCCGGATCACCTGCAACCAGGAAGCGAAAAAGCAAGAACACCACAAAGACAAAAGCAACGTCGATCAAAACAATCGCAAGTGATCGGTTCCGCTTTAGGAAACCACCACGTGGATGCTTCGCCTCGCGCCCAGCCGTGCGCTCCTCGCGGCTCGAGTGATAGCGAATCTCGTTCCAGCCGTTTGATTGCTCTCGTCCGCCCTGCTCTCGCATACCTACTCGCCTGGCCTATCGCTCAGCTTCGCGACTTGTAGAACTAGTCGGTCGGCGGAGAAGAACCCGGCATGTTCGCGCAACAGGCTACCCGCTCGCTGGTGTAGACCTACCCCGTAGCGAGCGGCATCAATGCCACTCATTCCATTTGCCAGCAGTCCAGCCACTATACCTGCAAGCACGTCACCGCTGCCCCCCGTGCCCATCGCGGTATTCATTCCGTCGACAACGAGATGGTCTCCGTCCGGGCTGGCAATAGCGACAACATGCGACTTCCCGACGACAACGCACTGCCAGGCCTTCGCAGCCTCGATCGTTGTTTCGACTAGATCACCTGAGACTTCGGACGTGGAACACTGCAAGAGACGCGCGAGCTCGCCTATGTGTGGGGTAAGTACCCAGTCGTTGCCAAGCGGCCTCCGAGGCATAGTAGCGAGAAGGTTTAGGCCATCGGCGTCAACAACGCCACGAATGGAGCTACCGAGCAGTCGGGGCAGAAGGATTCGTCGGTGTAGCGAAACACCCCACCCACATCCAACAAGGAGGCATTCATACGACGGCTCCCGCTCCCAAGCTTCACTTCGTGGGTGTACCATGACTGCTTTCTCGGCTGAGGCAACAGATGAATAGAGCTCCGTATCGACAATCAGGTGAACTAGTCCGGCTCGTGCGGCAAGCGCGGCCTCAGAGGCGAGCATTGCCGCCCCGGCCTTGCCACGCTCACCGGCGAACACCGTTACCGTACCGCGCCTTTTCTTGTAGGCGCTCTCAGAGAGTGCGGGAAGCGATGAGCAAATCTCGGTGGGTAGCATCAGTTCACCGCGTAGAGTGGGATCACCGGTGAGCGCGTCGGGAAATGGCACC
>JBMCTC010000262.1:0-4390 GCA_048624115.1 Spirochaetota bacterium | reverse complement strand
CGCCGCTACGGCACCCTCGACATGGCCGAGATCGAACGGCAGGTGTGGAAGCGCGATGAGTAACCCCGTCGCGCTCATCATCCTACCCTTTGCCGGTGCCCTCTTCGGCCTCTTTGGTAAGGTGCTCCACGGAAAGCGGCTCTGGTCGATTCTATCCGTACTGCCTCTCGCAGGGATGGCGACGCTCTTGGTAGGCTTCTGGCCCGATGTGCAAGGGGGGGAGGCGATTCTTCGCACCGTCGGCGGATGGGGCTCGCCGATTGCCATACCAATCAGCCTCGATGGATTCGCCTGGCTCAGTAGCGCGCTGGTCGTCGTTATCTCTTCGATGGTCGCGCTCGCGGCGTTTAGCAATGACCGATACGGCCCAACGTTCTTCTTCTTTTTTATGCTGCTCATCGCGGGGATGGAGGCGGTCGTTCTGACCCGCGATCTCTTTACGATGTTCGTGGCGTTCGAGATCGTCGCGATTGCGGCCTACGTGCTCATCGCTTTTGACCAAACCGACGCAGGGCTTCTCGCAAGCCTCAAGTATCTCATGCTGAGTTCTGTTGGCATCCTTTTCTTCTTGCTTGGCGTCTTTATTGTCTATCGCGAGTTTGGAACGCTCTCGCTCGACTTGGTGGCGGCACGCCTCGTCGGTTCCGAACCCACACTTCAGGGGGCAATCGGCACAGGTGGCTCACGCGCCGTGCCGTTCGCCATCGCCGCGCTCTGCGTTGGTGTGGGGGTTCGAACCGCGTTTATCCCGTTTCACACCTGGCTTCCCGAAGCGCACGCCTACGCGCCGCACCCGGTGAGCGCGATACTCTCAGGAGTGCTCATCAAGGTGAGCCTCTTTGCAATGATCAGGATCATCGCGGTGTTTGGAGCGGACTACTTTAGCGAGCTCTTGGTCTGGATCGGAGCGGTAACCGCACTGGCGGCGGTGATCTGGGCACTTGCGCAGAGCGACGGGAAACGACTTCTCGCCTATCACTCAATCTCGCAGATGGGTTACGTAGTTGCCGCCTTTGGAACCGCACTACCTCTCTCGCCGACCGCAGGAGTCAGCCACGCGATCAACCACGCGCTCTTCAAGAGCCTACTCTTCTTGGTTGTCGGTAGTGCAATTTCGATGACCGGCGAACGAGATCTCTACAAGGCAAAGCCGATCGGCAGAGCAGCACCGATCCTCGCGCTCATGCTGGTGGTCGGCGCGCTCTCGATCGGGGGAATCCCTCCGTTCAACGGCTACACGAGCAAGGCGCTTATCTCACAGGCGATGAGTGGACGCACCGCCTACCTGTTTTTGCAGATTGCTGCGGTCGGCACCGTCGCCTCGTTTATCAAACTCGGGCGCATCGCGCTACCCGGTAGGCGGCTCTCCGAGCTGGGCTCCGAAGCACCAAAACGCGCCGGGCTAATGATTCACATTCCGACTCTCGCGCTCGGAGCGCTGTGTCTCTTGGCGGGGCTCTTCTGGCGGCCCCTTTCGGCTACCTACGCGGCGCTCCTGAGTCAAGACGCGGCGCAGGTGTCGACCCTTCCCGATGTCTTCTCCACGAGCAAGCTTATTGACGCGCTCATTATCGTAACGGCCGGCATCGCGCTCTACTTCCTCGTGGTCAGCAAACCGGGCAAGGCAAGCGCAAGGGTAATCAAGCGGATCGCGCCCGAGCTGCGCACCGTGCTCCTGTTCTTTGTGTTTGGATTTGCGCTCTTCGCGATCTTTGCGTACGTGCAGCCCGCTTGGTGAGCATCGGCCAAACGCATTATCTTGCTCACCTATGGCAGATCCATTTGCATTCGCAGGCAAGAAGAAACGCAACTACTTCGAGGGTTGGTATTGCAAGAATGTCGCGCCCGGCGGCCACGCCTACTCGTTTATCCCGGGAGTGTCTTACGACGCCGGCGGTGCGGCGCACGCGTTCGTTCAGGTAATTCGCGGTAGCGACGGCGCGACTGCATTTGAACGCTACCCGATCTCGGAGTTCCGCGCTTCGGCGAAAACGTTTGACGTCACGGTCGGACCGAACCACTTTGGCTTCGATGGCATCTCACTCTCGCTTCCCGAGGCGTTCGGCGGCATCGAAGGTTCGCTTGCCTACGAAGGAATCACCCGCCTGAGAGGCGGCTTGCTCACGCCGTGGATCATGGGCTGGTATCGCGCCGTTCCCTTTATGGAGTGCTATCACGAAGTCGGAAGCCTCTCGCATGAGATCTCAGGCGCGCTCGATGTAGCAGGCTCTCCAATTGATTTTGACGGCGGCCGCGGCTACCTCGAGAAAGACTGGGGCACGTCGATGCCGAGCGCCTGGATCTGGATGCAGTGTAACGGCTTCGCGACACCCGGCGCATCGCTCATGATTTCGATCGCCCGCATCCCCTGGTTGAATGGACAGTTCACCGGCTTCCTGGGATTCGTGCGGTTCCCGCAGACCGGTGCGGCGAAAGGCGCTCGCGAGAGCGGCAACGCGCGCGGGGCGCCCGGCGCAGACGAGAGGGATGGCCCGCCGGCGGCGAAAGACACGGGACAGAGCGGCAACGCGGCCGCGGGCAACAACGCTTCTGAGAGCAAGACCCCCGGCCGGTTTCGCCAGGCGCGGTTTGGCACCTTCTCAGGCGCGAAGATTCTCGCGTTCGAGGTAGAGGGGAACAAGCTTCGCGTGACGATCGAGGCGGGGTCGCTGCTCCTCGCGTTCGAGGCGGAGCGCAGCAAGAGCGGCACGCTCGCCGCGCCGGTCGGAGGCGCCATGGAACGAAGAATAGCGGAGAGTCTCGACGGGAGGGTTGAGCTATCTGTCAGCGAAGGCGGGGAGAGGCTCTTCGTCGACAGGGGGAGCTCTGCGGGAATTGAGCTCGTCGGGGTTATCGACTCGCTCGTACGAACGCCACCGACATAGGAATCTTCCTCACATTCTGCTCCATCACATCCAACACAAGAACGCCAATTAGGTGTCACCAAAAAATGCTTGCCCGGAAGGAATCCATGTACCGATTATTTGCGCCGATGCAACCGATCCAAAGCACTTCTCGAATCGAACTCATTGACGCACTGCGCGGCTTTGCTCTTGTCGGAATCCTCATGGTCAATATGCACTACTTCGCGCATCCGATCGAGGCGCAGCTCATTGCACCGGAGGCCGCAACGCTCAATCGCATCGCGGGATGGTTCATTCGCCTCTTCTTCGAGGGAAAGTTCTTTCCCCTCTTTTCGTTCCTCTTTGGTCTCGGGATTTCGATTCAACAGCGGCGTGCCGAGCAGCGTGGGGTCTCGATTCGGCCGCTACTCTATCGCCGCATGATAGTCCTCCTGCTCTTCGGCGTGGCCCACGCAGTCCTCCTCTGGACCGGCGATATCCTTGCGCTCTATGCGGTACTGGGGCTTGTGCTTATAACATTCTTCTATCGTACCGCCTCGCGTACAAACATCATTTGGGCGATTATTCTCCTTGGGGTGCTCAACCTCTTTCTCGCGCTCGGTGTGGTAGGCATTCAAGCGTCGCTTGCGAATCCGGTCACGGCCGCGCCGATGCGTGAAGGCTTTGCCCAGGAGGCCGTCGATGCTGAGGCACGAGTGGCGAACGATTACGCCGTCTACGCAGAGGGAACCTGGGCGGAGATCACGAGTGAACGCGCAGCCGACTTTTTCGCCGACTCAGTCCCGCTCCTGTTCTTTTCTGCCCCTGTTGTCTTTGCGATGTTCCTGCTCGGACTCGCGTTTGGTCACTATCGCATCTTCTCGGAACGTGAGCGTCACCGACCGCTTCTGAAACGCATTGCAATCGTCGGCGTTCCGCTCGGACTGAGTCTCAACATTGCGTACACCGTGTTCGCCGCTGAGCTCTCGCTCTCCGCACCGCTCACGTGGGCTACATTCTTCGCCTTCTTCTCGAACACAGTCGGGGGACCAATCCTTACGCTTGGCTATATCTCGTCCCTCACGCTCTTGTACGACAGGGGAAAGACGATGCGAGCCTTTTTGGATGCATTCGCGCCGGCGGGGAGAATGGCGCTCACAAACTACCTCATGCACTCGGTAATCTGGACGAGCGTGTTCTACGGGTACGGCGGCGGTTTGTTTGGAAGGGTTGGACTCGCCCTTGGCATTATCCTGACGCTGGTGACAATCGGAGTCCAGCTCCCTCTCAGCAAATGGTGGCTCTCACACCACCGCTATGGGCCGGTAGAGTGGCTCTGGCGTCGACTCACCTACGGAAAGCTCGACCGAGGTGAGCCTTCCCGTCCACACGGATAAGCTTTACCCTTGGGGAATGCATCGATCAGGCATTGCCGACCAATCAGGTGGAGCTCATACGGTAAGCGCGAGCCGCGTGTGGCCGGGGTTGCCCTACCCACTCGGAGCAACCTGGGACGGGACGGGAACGAACTTCGCCATTTTCTCCGC
>JBMCTC010000261.1:0-4435 GCA_048624115.1 Spirochaetota bacterium | reverse complement strand
ATCAAGAACACGTGAACGTGTTCCGCGCCGCGTGGCAGGCAAACCGAAGTCGCAGCGAGGACGAGCCGCCGTTTCGCATGGTTGCCCTGGGTATGACGCCCGACTATACGCAAATCAACGAACAGTCCGATGCCGAGGACCCCGACGTGCTCGCACGCGTATTCGCGCAGGGCGTTCCCGATCAGGCGATGGCTGCCGCCATTCGAGAGCAGATCATTGAGCCGGGTCACAAGGCTGCAGTCTACGTGGAACAGGAGCACGCGTTCGCCGAGTTTGAGCAACCCCTTTACGCCCAAAACATGGAAGAGGCCGGCTTCCCAGATCAAAAGCGAGCCGGAAACATCCTTCGGGATGAGTACGGAGATCGCGTGATGAGTGCGTTGATTCACTCCCCGGTGCGCGAATCGCGTTCGCAGGTAGGCTACGGCTATCCTGTAGGCGGAGTCCTGGACGCAATTATCCAGGAGCTTCCCGAGGGGCGGAAGGATCGCGGATTCTTTGTTGGCGAGAGCCCGTTCGCAGATGCGCCGATTCAGAGCGACACACTCACCGAGGGTCTCGACACCGAGCTCACCTTTGAAGAGCTGACCGACGCGTACATCACCCTCGTGCCGATCTCGCAATACACCCCCGTGACGCCAATCGAAAACTTCATTGACGATTCAAACATTGCGCGCGCAATCAGAGAGTTCCCAGGTCCCAATCCCGGAGATATCTCGCCCTCGGAGATGAACGAGTATATTGCCGGAAGCGCCGCTACCATGAGTCGGATTTTTGAACAGTTCGAATAGGAAGGTACTCTGTGCCAAGCAAGATCGTATCAGTCGCCTCGTACGTGCCGCCCCGTGTGATGACCAACGATGAGCTGGCAAAGATCGTCGACACCTCGGACGAGTGGATCTACTCCCACACCGGTATTCGCTCGAGACACATCGCAGCAGACGACGTAGCGGCCTCTGATCTCGCAGTCGAGGCTGCCCGCGCTGCATTGAGGAAAGCCTCGATGCCCGCCGATCAAATCGACTTTATCGTCCTTTCGACCTCTACCCCCGACTACCCAGGCCTCCCTTCTACCGCCTCTATCGTGCAGGACCGCATAGGGGCAACAAACGCCGGTGCAATGGATATCGTTGCTGCATGCACCGGCTTTGCGTATGGAATATCGACCGCACGCGCCTACGTCGAGTCAGGCATGGCGGAAACCGTGCTCGTCCTTGGCGCAGAGGTCTACAGCAGGATTCTCAATTGGAAAGACCGAACAACCTGCGTGCTCTTTGGCGACGGCGCCGGTGCGACGATCGTGCAAGCCTCGTCCGAACCGGGGATCGTAGACGCCGTGCTCCACTCCCGCGGAAATGGTGCAACGCAACTCCTGCGACCTGCCGGCGGCTCTCGTGAGGCGTACGAGCCGGGAATCACCCCGATCGAACGGACCAAGCTCTACATGGACGGACGCCGCGTCTACACCTTCGCGGTGCAGGCAATCATCGACGTAGTCGAGGAGCTCCTCGAGCGTAACAATCTAACCATCGATGAGATAGACCACTTTGTACCCCACCAGGCGAACGAACGTATCATCGAGGCGGCATGTAAACGCGCGGGCTATGACCGCGGTCGCTTTTTCGTGAATATCGCCGAGTATGCGAACACCTCGGCAGCCTCGATTCCCATCGCCCTGACTGAAATGGAAGCACGAGGCCTGATCAAAAAGGGCGAGCGAATTATCACTCTCGGGTTCGGGGCCGGCCTTGCCTACGGCGGGAACCTGATTATCTGGTGAGATCACTCCAGTGTGCGCCTGGACCTGCATCGTCTCAAACTCGTCCATCATCCAGGCCATGATCTGCGGCGTGGTGTTTTCCAGGTCATCACAACCGCCCGGGGAAGAAGAAGTACAAACCCTCGGATTGTGGTGTCAAACAAAGAATGCCTTCGCGATCGACTTTTGGAGGAGCTCCTCGTCGGGAAGCTCGCTTACGGGTAGAAGCGTGGCCGCGCGAAGGTCGAAGAGCGCAACGCGCACGGGTCGCCCGTAGAGCTCCCGCGCCGCTTGGCGGTAGAGCACAAGCTGCATCGCGTAGTGCTCGGCCTCGACTACCCGATCGCTCTTGAAGTCAATGATCTCGATCTGGTCGCTGTACTCGATAAGGAGGTCGATTTTTCCTCGCACGATCACGTTCCGTCGCTTGCCGCCGCCGGGAACAATCGCATTCGCCTGCAGCAAAAACGCGAGCTCATGCGCAACCGAGGCCGTGCCGGTTGCTACATCGGCCTCGATTCGCCGCCACTCTTCGGAGCCGAGAAAGCTCTCTGCAAGCCCAACCGCATCGGCAAGCAGCGTCGCTTGCTCCTTTGGCGTTCGCCTACTAATCGCGGCACCAAAGCCGGCCACCGCTCGGGCGGTCGCCAACCGCGCTTCGCGCTCGTGTGGGTATCCACCGGTCGGTGCCCTCTCGATGAGCTCGTGGCAGAGCGTGCCGAACTCCGCACCGAGATCGTTCGCGTCAATCAGGGCGTCGCTTGCAAGCGGCGGCCGCCCGCCTTCGGCTCCGACAGCGTCGCTGCGATTGACCTCGGCGAGCTCACGATACGCCGCGTTTACCGCGCTCACGGAGATCTCGGGGCGAACGTAGCGCCGCTCGACTGTCGGTAGCGCGTCGTAACGTAGCGCGAGGTCACCAATACTCGTCCGTGCTGCCGACCGCCGCCCGGCGAACTCCTGCTCGGCCGCGACCGGCTCGAGGTCGATGATCGAGGCGGTAATTCCGGAGTCCTCGGCAACCTCTTCTTGCGCAGCTTGAAACGCCGGAGTAATCAGCTCGTTGAACGAGTTTTTCCTATCCTCGGCAAGGCCGCAGAAGATGAGGTGACTCTCGGCCCGAGTCGCCGCGACGTAGAGCAGCCGCTTGCGTTCAGCCGCCTCTTCGAGCGCGGCTTGCACTGCCTGCGCCGTGTAGAGGTAGTTCGCGGGTTTCTCGCGAACGGAGCCCTCAGGCAAGTACCCGATGTTCCACGCCGGCCCGAGCTCGTTGTCCCAGTAGTAGGGGGCGCCGGAAACTGAGTCGTTGCGTCCGGCATTCTCGGTGTTCGCGACGATCACCACGGGAAACTCAAGCCCTTTAGACTTGTGCACGGTCATGATCTCGACACCCTCGCCCTCGGGACCGAGATACTCCAGCTCATCGAGTTTTTGGTTCTCGCCGAGATGGCGGCGCACTTCGTCAAGGAAGGCCGCGAGCCCTCGCTGTTCGAACGAATGCGCAAGTTCCCAGAACAGGTCGAAGTACTCGAGATAGGGCACGTACTCCTCCCGGCGCAGTAGATGATAGCGGTAGCCCCACTCGTACCACATGACAAACAGCAGCTCGGTGATCGGCCGGGCATCGGCTGCCGCCACGATCTGCTCATATCGCTCGTGTGCACGCGCAAGCCGCCGATGGTCCTCCGCAGAGAGCCCGGCAGCCGGGTCAAACAGCCCGCCCGCGGCGTTTTCGCCGTCTGCCGCAGCTTCCCCGCCCGCGGCGTTTTCGCCGTCTGCCGCGGCTTCCCCGCCCGCGGCGTTTTCGCCGTCTGCCGCGGCTTCCCCGCCCGCGGCTTCGCTCACGCTGAGCAGTTGTCGCACGAGTCCCTCGTCGGAGAGTCCGACGAGCGGGGATCGGAGATACGCGGCGTAGGCAACGCGGTCATCAGGGTAGACGGCGAGTTGGAGCACGTTGTAAAGGTCGCTGACCGGGGCTTCGAGGAAGAGGCTGCGAACGGCGCCCGAGACGTATGGGATGCCAAAGAGACGGAACATGCGCTCGAGACGGATTTGGTTGCTGCTGCTCTTGAGCAGAATAGCCACGTCGCGGTACTCAGCCGGACGGGCGTCGGGTCCGACGAGCAAGGTCTGCGATTCGATCAGCCGTCGCAGGCGCGCGGCAATGTGGTAGGCTTGGGCATCGACATCGGGCAAGAAGTCACCGTCGCCCTGCGTGCGTTTCTCTACTCGCCAGTGCTCGACGGTGGGATGAACACCCGGCGATGCGTCACGGAAACGAAGCGGCAAGAAGCGAGCCTCGTAGGCGCTCTCGGCTCCGGCAAATACGTGGGCAAAAAACGAGTTAAAGAAGCGAATGAGCCCAGGCTCGCTGCGGTAGTTCGCGCCCAGGATCAGTTGGGCTCGTTCACCGCCGAGCTCGTCGGCAAGCATGCGAAAGACGCTTACATCGGCGCCGCGGAACCGGTAGATCGACTGCTTCTCGTCCCCCACGAAGAAGAGTTTGCTTGGATTGAGATCGGCGGCTCCAGGAGCCGGCTGATGACAATCATCGCGCTCGGCTAAGAGATAGAGCAGTCGCTTTTGCTCTTCGTTGTTGTCCTGAAACTCATCAATCATGATCGCGTCAAAACGCGCCTTGTAGTAGTCGCGCACCGTTGCGTCACTCTCGAGAAC
>JBMCTC010000260.1:0-4460 GCA_048624115.1 Spirochaetota bacterium | reverse complement strand
GGCCTCACAAAAACACCGTGGCTGATTACACCACACGAAACTATCAAAAGCTCTGTTCGTGGATTCTCTCCAAAATCCCCTCGTAATTCTTCCAAAAGCATAGTCAGTCTCTCGAGAATCGGGTTATAATGGAAGCGACATTCCTTCGGGGGGGGGACTATGCAATTCTCGGGTGCAGACTTACTTGTCATCGCCATCGTTCTCATTGTGCTAGTTGTCTACCGCCAGCTCGACCGGAATAATCGTTCCCTAGAGAAGGTAAAGCGGTTTTCTGACAAGGTGCACGACGAGCTCGAGGCTCATGTTCAGCAAAAGGTGGTTGCCATCAAGGACATGGGCATCGAACTCGAGGTTCATCAAAAGGCCGCGCGCGAGGTGCTCAAACGAGTACAGGCTATTGAGTCCGGCTTGAACAATCGCGCCTCAGACATAGAACGCATTGGCAATCGAATTACCGAATACGACACAGCGCTTGATGAGCTCGTCCGGATGACCGAACGAGCCGAGGAAAACATCAATCGAGTGCGTGAGGAGTCGTCTTACGTCGATACTGTCGGCAAGCGAATCCGGCAGAGCCAGGAACGTCTGGGGCAGGTTGAGCGAGGCCTCGGCGCTTTGACAGATCAATTCCGCGCGATCAACCAGGAGCAGATCAATCAAATGCTCAGCACGACGTACGAGCATGCAGATACTCATGCCCAGCAACTTACCGCGGAACTCAACAGCTTCCAGGAGCGAGTGAACCAGTTTGAGGAGTTCGTACGTGGTGCCGAAGCTCGAGGAGAGTCGGTGAGCGATCGGGTAAAGGACGAGCTCGAAGAGATCAGCAGCACAGTTGTCAGCCGCGCGCAAGAGGTCACGATCCAGAGCTCGGAGCAGATAACTGAGTTGCGACAGCAGCTCGAGGTGATGGAGGCCGACTACCAAAAGCGTCTCCTCTCACTGGCCGAACGGGGCCAAGAGATGGAAACCGACGCGCTTGCCAAATTACGTGAGCAAATCGAGAATTCATCGGCCCAAACGAGAAACGAGCTCTCCAACCGCATCGATGGGCATAAACGCGTATTCCTCGAGCATGTGGAAAGCGCGCTCTCCGAGGTTGGTCGCGCTGAGGAACGCCTTGCTGAACGCGAGCGTTCGCTCGCTTCCCAAGCGGAGCAAATCGACGGTCGGATTGGTGCGTTGCGCAAGGAACTCATCTCAAAAATCGACCTCGTCGTTGACCAGGCCCAACAGCAGGCACTCGGAAGCATTGAAGAACGACTCGACGAGTACGAATCGCAGATGAGCTATCGAATCGAGCAGCTTGGCAACGTCGGCGCAGATGTCGAACAACTCGAAGCGCGCCTCCAGGAATCGATGAACCAGGTCAAGGCAGGTGTCTTGGACGAGTTTGCCGCGTTCACCGCGGACTTCAAACGATCTCGTGAGAGTGACCGCGCTGGTGTCGAGGGCGAGATGCAACAGTTGCGTCACTCGATGAGCGAGCTCGAAACGGGACTCGTAGACCTGAAGAATCAGGCGTACGAGAATGTGAGCGCCAAACTGCAGGTGTTTGAAGACGAGTTCTTTGCTGATCTCAAGGAGCGACAGGTTTCCATGGAGCAGCGTGTCATCGATTGGCAAGCCGGTCTCCAGGAAGAGATCGACTCTGTGTCGATGAGTGCCCGCGAGGAGCGAGCAAAGCTCGAGAACGAATACCATTCCGAACTCGAGAAGCGACTCAACGCAATGCAAGCATCAACCTATGGCACCTACGAGAAGGTGCAGGAAGATGTCGTGCAGTTCCAGCGTGGCATTGAACTTCGCGTATCCGACTCGAAGGAGTTGATTGCCTCGCTCGAGCGTGAGATCGAACAAGAGATCCAAGAGCTCTCGGCAGAGGCGCGTACCGATCTACGAAAGCAGTTTGCCGAGCACCGTGAACAGATGGGAAGCGAGCTCAAAGAGCTCGACCGAAGTCTGCGGACTCAGATCGAAGAGCTTGGCCGTCGCTTTGATTCTGAGCGAGCGGCGATGGACAATGCGCTGGTGACGAGCAAAGAGTCAGCAGCACAGTGGAAAGCCGACGTCGATCGACTTCTCGAGCACACCGGTGGCGAGGTTCATCAGCAGATTGCCGATTTCCGTGTCCATATCGGGCAATCGATGTCCGACCTCAAGGAACAGTTCTCCGCAGAAAGAGACATCCTGTCCGAGCAGAATACCGCGGAGCAACAACGTCTCGAGCGCGAGTTTGAAGAGATGCGGCAACAGGTGGAGAAGATTACCGATGACATTCGGGCCAAGAGTTCGGAAGCGCTCACCGAGTTTGGCGAGCGTTACGCGAGCCTACGAATGGACAGTGAGAGGAAGATCAAGGAGTTCAACGCAGACGTTGACTCGAGGATCAAGGAGTTCCGGGGAATCGTGCAGGACAGCCGAGATCAGTTCGCGGCGAATCAGCAGCGCATGCTCGGCAAGCTCAATGAAGAAGCGACCGCGCTCGGGACAACGCTTCGCGAAATTGACCGAAAACAGCAAGCATTCGTCGAGCAGACCAAGATCTTCGATCGCGCCGATACACTCAAGGAAGAACTTGCCGAGGAGATTTCAGAGCTCAAGGGTGACCTTTCTCGAGTTGAACAACAACGAAAGGAACTCAACGACATGGAGGCCCAGTTTGCGCGGCTTCGAAAGTCGGCGGACGAGGTCAACGACAAGCTTCAGCGGTTTGTAACCGAGAAGCGAAGGATCGAAGCGCTTGAAGAGGATTACAAGCAGCTCTTGGCGATGAGCCAGGCGGTCGAACTCAAGCTTGACCACGTGACCGCGAGCAACGATGCCCTTCAGGCTGTGCAGGCATCACTCCGGCAGCTCGAGCAACTCGAAAAAGACGTGGAAACTCGTTATCAGCGCTTAGAGAAAAAGCGCTCGATTCTTGAAACTACGACCAACGGTGTGGACAAGAGCTTTGAGCAACTGCACGAGATCGAGACGCGACTCAGCGATGTTCGCCGCGAGATCGATGTTGTCCCAGCGAAGGTGGAAGAGCTGAGCTCGAGACTCGAGACCCTTGCGAGCAACCGACGAGACGCGGACTCGGCCATAAAGCAGCTTGCATTGCTCGACCAAAGCCTCGAAGAGATCGAGGGGCGTATGGAGCAGCTCAACCAAGCGCGTGAGTGGCTTGCGCGCACCGAGACGCGGCTTGAAGAGGTGCAGCAGCAGGCGGAGGAGCAAGTCAAGCTTCTTGGCGCGATTCTCAAGCAAGAGTCGCGGGGTAAAAATGCTGCCGACGGTGCACCCCCAACAACGACCCGTGACACGGTGATCAAGCTGGCGCGTCAAAGCTGGAATGTCGACGAAATTGCGCGTGCGACGAGTCTCTCGCGCGGCGAAGTCGAACTGATTCTGGAGCTTTCCGCGAAGTAGGGGAGCCGCCGACGCGCTTGCGAGGCGTGAACTAGAATGAGCCGCCCGGCATGGAGACTGAGATTGTTAGTCCGGCCGTCGGCGTTGCCTCTTGGCCAAGGAAGAGCGAGGCGGGGTCCGTTAGTTCTCCGTCTGACGGACCAAGCGTGAACCTGAGCGATGTGGCGACTGAGAATCGCTCGAGGAACGAGATAGAGATTGTAGGCGACACGATCGCAGAGAAGTCGCTCAGGTTAACGAGTCCGAACAGAGCCACCGAAACGCGATCCCATGGCAGCCCGGAGACCGAAACAGTGGCACCGAGGTAGTGACGTCCAAAATTCGCCAGGTCGTCAAAGCCCAAGGCCGGTGGCGCTTCGTAACCCTCGGGCTGTTCCGCTGGGTTTAGGATCAGTCTTCCGTTCTCGGTGGGATTGAGAGCGAGTCGCGCTGCTGCCGGCAACAAACCATCGACCTCTCCTGAATACCCCTCGCCATTGAAAAAGTATTGGCCGGCAATGAGCAGGGTTCCGCCGGCCTCCAATTGATACAGATAGCGTCCACCGACGGTTGCCTGTAAGAATGCGCGCCTCTCCTCGCGGTACGTCTCCACGACTATGTCGTAGCCGTCGTCCGGATCCGCTTCGGCGGCACTTTGGTCACTCGACGGTCGGACGAAGACTCGGTCGGAGCCTACCAGGAAGACGCCTTCGGCAAAGAGGTCGGCATCGCCGACTGAAGCGGTGTAAAGCGACATTATGCGAGGCGCGAGCGCTCGCTGGTAGTAGGCTCCGATACCGAGCTCGCCCGGGCCGGCCACTATAACGACAGCGATACCGGCCTGCATATCTGGCGCATGGCCGCCTATGCGGCCTGCTTGGCGGAGGCGATAGGCTGGTCGAAGATGCGCTCGGAGATGCTTCGGTTGGCGGCGCCGATGCATGACACGGGCAAGATCGGCATCCCCGATGCCATCCTGCGTAAGCCCGGCCCTTTGGATGCCGATGAATGGGTGATCATGCGCACGCACAGCCAGATCGGCCATGAGATCCTCAGCCGCAGCGAGG
>JBMCTC010000259.1:0-4501 GCA_048624115.1 Spirochaetota bacterium | reverse complement strand
TCATCGAGTCACCGGAACAGGTCGAGGCCGAACTGCGGCGGGCGTTTCCCGAAGAACCAGGCATCGCGCCGCTGTTCAAAGAGATCAAAGAGGTCTCGCGCTTCCTTACCGAGAGTTACGATCCATGGAACTTCCCGCTCGTAAACCAGACCGGCCCCCAGTCGATCGGACGGATCATGCCGTGGCTCGCGAGGCTCAAGAAGTGGTCTACCTTTCGCTATCGCGAGAAGGCGTGCGCGCAAATCCGGGACCCCAAACTCCGTACCTGGTTTACGCAAATCGGATACTACCGCATGCCCTACCTCTTTTTGGCAGGATTCTGGCACCTCTGGTCGTACGACTATTGGTATCCGATCGGCGGCATGCAGGCGTTGCACGATCGACTTACCGAGGCGTTTGAGTCAAACGGCGGCACGGTCAAGTTCAATACGACGGTCACGAAGATCGAGGTTGACGGCGTCCGCGGCACGGCGAGCGGCGTAATCACTGCGGACGGCGAGCGTTACGAGGCCGATGAGGTTGTCTACGCAGGAGACTACAAGCGCCTTCTGAATCAACTGCTTCCGGCCGGCACCTTTTCGAGCAAGCTCGTCAAACGCGCAAATGAGGCCGAGCTCACCGAAGAGATCCTCGGCGTTTACTTGGGTCTCTCCTCCTCCGACGACGAGCTTGCCGAGGTACTCGGTGGCGCCAACCACCCGTTCTACTTTCCCAACTACGATGTGATCTTTCCGGGTCCAAGCTCGCCACGAGATGTGCACGCCAACATGTGGGTGGCGCTGAACCACTTTGGCAAGGAGAGCGCAAGCGCACCTCCCGGTAAGTCGACGCTGACACTTCAGACCTACAGCTCGTTCAGTTGGGAGAACTACTGGCACAACGGCAGCGCCTCGCACAAGCGATCGGCCGAGTACAAAGCGTTCAAGGAGGAGGTGGGGATGGAGCTCGTTGGACTGGCAGAGAACCTGATCCCCGGCTTGCGCGATCACATCGAGTACATGGAGGTGGGAACGCCGCTTTCGAGCGAACGCTTCTCGCTCAACACAGACGGATCGACCGGCGGCTGGTGCTACGACGATCAAAAGAGCTTTGTCTGGAGGTTCCCCAATCTCAACCGAATCAAGACGCCCGTCTCAAACCTCCTGTGTGCGGGGCACTACGCGCTCTGGCCCGGAGGCGTTATCTCGGCCGCCCTCTGTGGACGCCTGGTGGCGAATATGCTCGTGGGAAGGAACCCGCTGAGTCACCTCGACGTGGCATGACGGGACGGGGCGATCGAGGCCTAAAACGCCATGCGGGCCCAGCCGGGCTCACGATCGGGTGCGAGACCAAGCAGATCCGCGGCGCGGGAGACGTAGTAGCGGTAGTTTGCAAGCGGCGTGCCGTCGGGGATGCGGTGGTCGAGACCAAAGACGACGCAGCCCTCTCGCATCGAGGGCTGCAACTTGTAGGCGAGCTCGCGGTCGATTGCGGCCGTCGACTCGCGCACCGCGAACTTATCAAGTCCTCCGACCAACTTGAGAGCTGAGCCGTACTTCTCTCGAAGCGCCACTATGTCCATACCGGCCGCCGGCTCGTTCGGAAGCACCGAGTTCACCCCACCAGCCATGAGCGCGTCAATAACCGGGTTAATGTTGCCGTCCGAGTCGAGCTGGAAGAGCGTGGCGCCGGCGCCCTTGGCCAGTTCCCACGCCTCGTAATAGTAGGCCGCAAGGAACTCATCTATAACGTTTGGTCCGATGAGCGGACCGCTCTTGCCGGCGAAGTCCTCATGGACCGAGAGTTGGTCGATCGACACGACGCCGGCGATCTCGGTGAGAATGCGTCGGTTCAGGTCTGCAAAGGTCATGAGCATATCGCGCAGGAGATCGGGTTGGGTAAAGAAGCCGATGCACGCCTCCTCGTCGCCCATGAGCTCGCGGATCCCATCGTAGGCGCCCTGAATCGGCACGTAGATAAGTGCGCCGGACTCTCGGGCCGCGAGCGCTCGCTCCTGCCATCCCGTTTCGAAGCGAGCAGGGTCAAAGCGGTACCGATCCTTGAGCGCAAGCCAGTCTGCCTCGCCCTTGACCGGGAACTCGAGTGGTAACGAGATGGTGGCCTTACCCTTCGGTAGTTTGACGAGGCGCCGCATGTGGTCGCGCTCGGTCAGGTACTCGTCGGTTTCCTCAATGATCTCACGCTCGACGTGAGGAAAAAAGGCGTGTGACACCTCGATCTGGTGCTGCCGCACATAGTCGAATCCAAACGCCTCGAGGCTGAGCTCTTGCTCGGTGGCGCCCTGAGCGGCCCACTCCTCCGGCAAACCGACGAGAGGTCCGAAGAGCTCGACAAACATCGGCCGCTCTACCTCGCGTCCGGTCATGTAGTCCAGGTAGCGATCGCGCAGCCACTCCATTAGCAGCTCACGTTCTTGCCTTCGGGGCCAAAGACGTCGAGCCGCAACTGCTCGGCCGCTTTCTCTACCGACCGAGGCACGTAGTGGAACTGGAGCGCCCAGCGCTGCTCGTTTGTCGAGTTCTTGGGGGTGCCGTGAGGGATCTTCGCGTCAAAGCAGATCAAGTCCCCCGCCTCAATCTCTAGCGCGACCGGCTTCTTGCCGTCGAGGTCGGTGTCGCAGATCTGCCAGTCGCGTGGCCGAGCGCAATCCACACGCCCACAATCGTGGAGTCGAGCGGAAGGTCGAAACATGCGTGGTCCTGATGCCACGGCTTCTCGCGTCCCCCGGGCGGCTTTACGAGAGCCATGGATTGAAACATGCGTGTTGGTTCGCCGGCAAGCCGCTCTTATAGAGCCAAGGCTCGTGATCGACAACTGCCTTTTCAAATCCGATTGATGTCGTAGTAGCCATGTGCGAATGATGCATGTAGGTTTGCCACATCACAATGGAGGTTCGCGGCAGGATCATGTAAAATATGAATATGTCGCAGGAGTCACCCCAAGGGGGACCGCACGAGGCCGAGCTCTCGATCAACAGCGCCGCGCGCTTTCTCTGTGCTCCGGACTGGAGGTGGGACACCGGCGGCGGGTTCGCCGATTATGACCTGTGGGTTGTACTTGGCGGCCGGGGAGTGATGCGAGCTCCCGGCAGACAGTTCGAGCTTGCTCGTGGCGACGCGTTCTTGCTCGCGCCGCGGACGCGCTACGTTGCAACGCACGTGGCGGCCGACCCGCTCTTGGTGATAGCCGTGCATTTCGAGACGGTTGATCCGCCTGCGGTTGCGCTCTACCGTCGGGTGGTCCCCGCGGAGTTTTTGGCCGGAGTACTCGAGCGGCTCTTGCGCGCGCACCTGCAGGGCACGCACGAGGAGGCGGGGTTTTGGCTCCGCGCGGCGCTGGCCGAGATCGCGGCGGTTGACGCTGCGGTGTCGGGAGGCGGCGCGAAGCTCTCGGATGTAGTCGCGAAAATAAGGGAGCGGCCCGGAGACCGCTGGGAACCACGAGAGATTGCCGCCGAGCTCGGCTACTCGCAACAGCATCTCTCCCGTCTCTTTCGTATAGAGACCGGATGGCCGCCCGGGGCGTTTATCGTGCGCGCTCGAATTGCAGCGGCCCGCGCGTACCTGCGCGGATCGTCGCTTCCGATTAAGCGGATCGCCGCGATCTTAGGGTACCACGACGAGTTTCACTTCTCGAACCAGTTTGCCAAGCACGCGGGCGTCAGACCATCGACCTATCGGGAAACTACGCGCTCGCAGTCACCCGAGGAAACTTGATGTAGGGGATGATCGATGCGTTTTTGTCGGCGCCGGTTCCGTCGTAGGTTACCGTGACAATCGGCACGCCGGTTGCCGCCTCGATAGCGCCGGAGAGCGCCTCAGTAACGAGGGATGGGCAGCAAAAGGCGGGGCTCGCCTGGACAAAGAGGGCGATGTCGTCGTGCCGGCTGATCAGATGCAGAATCTTCAGTGCATTGTCAAACGACTCTCCGCTCTGCTCAATCACCATGCCAAACTTCGCGAGGTCGCGTCGTTGGCCGGGAATGCGCCACGGAAGCGGCGGGCCAAGGATATCCTCCACTTCGCGGTGATAGCGTTTTTCGAGCCGGTCGATAAGTCCCACGATAACGCGGAACTTCGCGAGATTGCCGTAGAGGCCCTTACTTCGCATCCGCTCAAACGTAGTACCGGCAATGAGCTTTACGTAATCGCTGTAGGGCGTCGTAATCGCCTCGCCGCCGGCCGCCTCGATCGTTTCGATGAGCCCCTGGTTCATGACGTCGTTGTCGCGCACGTAGAGATCACCAAAGATCGCAACTTTGGGCTTCTGCTGACCGTAGGTCGGAATCGCCGTGAATGCATCGACCGTCTCACGAAGCCAGCGAAGGCGGTTGCCCTTGTTCTCAATCACTCGCAAGAGACGCTTGTGCGCCCGCTCGAGCACTGCATTGGTCTGTCCTTCGTTTTGCTCGTACGGCCTGATCCTGCAACTGAGCGCACGAAGCCATCCTCCAAATTGGTAGGCAAAGTAGGCGCCGATCGTCGCTGCCGGGGCAATGTCG
>JBMCTC010000258.1:0-4521 GCA_048624115.1 Spirochaetota bacterium | reverse complement strand
CCTCGGTCTCCGAGATCAGAACACGACCGTACGGCAAGAAACTCTCACGCTCGAGCGACTCTACTCTGTATGCTGCGTCGTTCATTGCTCGCTCCAAAAACTACCCTCGGACGGGTTGCCTGTCGAGGGTAGCATATACGCAGCGCAAGATCGATCAGTCTCCTTAAATCGCACTCGCAGGAGATACAGCGTTGACCACAGCGGTGTAATGTTCCTCATGGGACCGGAGGGCAAGTACGTCACGCACTTTGATCGCCCGAACGATCCGACGCAGGACCGAGGAGCGGCCGCATCGAACTATGGCGCCCGAACCACACCCGCTACGTCGCGCATGATCAACAGCGACACCAGCATGAGCAGGCCAATCACAATGGCTCGCACTCGCGGCAACCGGATCGTCTGCGAGATCTACGCGTCAGGCTACCAGCAACCCAGGCTGGACCGTCGGTTTTTTGCCCACCGCGATTTCCTGGTATACTACCGAAGCGCACCGCGCGAGCGGCGCCAATCACGCCTCGGAGGCAACATGCTCGACTGGATTTGGGACAACATTCTCGCCTGGCTGCCCTCTGCGGCGGCAATCGCTTCCACCGTCGTGGTCCTCATTGGCATGCGTTTGATCATAAGCCGGGCAGGTTCCGAGCGCGACGCTGTGCCCTACCGACGACAGCTTATCTCGTTCGCACTCGCACTCACAGGTGTCTTCGCGGCTATCATCCTCATGCCGATCGAATCGGAACTGCGAACGCAGATCCTGAGTCTCACCGGCGTCTTGCTGAGCGCCGTCGTTGCGCTCTCTTCGACGAGTCTTGTCGGAAACGCAATGGCCGGGATCATGATGCGGCTCGCAAAGAGCTATCGACCGGGCGACTTTATCGAGGTCGAAGATGTCCTCGGTCGGGTGACCAATCAGGGCCTCTTTCACACCGAGGTCCAGCTCATCACGCGAGACATCGCGACCCTTCCGAACCTCTACCTCTCGCAGCATCCGATACAGGTAACCCGCAGCAGCGGCACCTTCGTCTCGATTGAAGTCTCGCTAGGCTACGAGCTCAATGCGGGTCACGTTGAGCAAGCGCTCAAAGACGCGGTAGCCGCGGCTGGACTCGAAGAACCCTTTGTGCTCGTAGACCGGCTGCTCGATCATGCCATTATCTATCAGGTGTATGGGCTGCTCGAAGACGTATCAAGGCTCCTGACCGCGCGCTCGCGCCTGCGGCGTTCGGTCGTGACAACGTTGCACGCTCGCGGCATCCAGATCGTCTCGCCACAATACGTAAACCGCGTCGAGTTCTCCCAGGACCACGAGTTCGTGCCAAGTGCTCCCGAGCAGAAACCGGGAGAGAACGGAGAGTCTTTCGAAGAGAGCGACAAGGTCGAGGCAATCGCGTTTGACAAGGCAGAAGAGGCCGAGTCGATCGAGCGCCTCTACGCGCTCGAGAAGGAGCTCGAGACACGCCGGTCCGAGCTCGACGAGAAAATAAAATCAACCGGCGACAGCGACGAAAAACGAAGCCTCAAAGAAGAACGGCAAGAGATCAATCGCAGGCTCGAGCGCACCAAGGAGATCGTGGCGCGCCGAGAGGAAGAGGCGCGCGAGGCGGAGTAGGCCCCGCGGTCACTCGAGGGAAACCGAAACTCCGACCGAGGGCGTAACGAGAAAGATAGGTATCTCCTGCTCGGCGTGGTACGCACCGGCAACGGCAGCCGTGAGCGCGACTGCCGCAACCTGAAACGTAGCTCCGATTGAAGCGCCGGCAAACGGAATCACAGCTGTGTGGCGTGGCGCGAAGTTCGAAGAGAGGTGGGCTACCGTGCCGCCGAACCGTACGCTCACCTCGGGGCGCACTGGTGAAGTGGGCAACATGCCAACACCCACTTGGGCAAAGAGCGGCACGAAAAGAGCATGCCCGCGGCGAACGTCCCCCTCCGCTTGGAGATAGGTCGTTCCGAGACCGGCACCAACGTACGCCTCGGCGGCCCCGCTGGGAATCAGGACGTTGTACGCGAGGTCAAGGGTTCCGCCGATTCCGAAGTAGTCACGCGTTCTCGTGGAGACTGGAATCGCGGCACCTGCACGTACATCTATCCTACCCGAGCTCTGACCTACAGCGGTCGCTGCGCTTCCGATGAGAAGCGCAATGGCTATCACAACTACTCGTGCTTTTCTCACATCAATCTCCTTAGTTGCCGAGCACCAGGGTGCTAAACCGTTGTGGACTGGTCCAAGAGCCGTCGATAACGTTTTCGCTCCATGCCACCTTGTGATCTCGGCCGCTTCCGCTATCGGTGTCTTGCAGATGGACCTCGAAGCCGACGGAAACCGCGCTTGACGGGGTAAGCGCCCCAGTGGGGTCAAGAATGCTCCAAGGGAGTGCCGCCTCGAATGCCCAGCCTGACGCGGTTGCGGCGGTGGCGTAGTGCCCGTCGGCAGTGGTGAACAGGACATCGGTCCCATCGTTATTGATGTCGGCATCACTGCTTGTGATCGAATCGTAGGCAAAGCTGAGCTGGATATCATCGAGATCGTAGCCAAGCGTTCGGCCATTGTCGAGATCGAGGTAGATCTCGAGCTTGTCGCCGACGTCGGAGAAGAGCGCGTCGTCCGCAACGTCTATGAAGAAGTAGAGGTTGGTCGCGTCCCAGAGAACCTTGAGCGTCCCGGAGAGATCGGCGTCTCCGTCGGGGTAGCCGAAGCTACCGTCGCCCAGGATTCGATTGTCGATCTTATATGCTTGTGCGACACTCCATGCGGCTTCGCCGGCGCTCGCGTCAACGGTAATGGTAGACGATGTCAGTCTAGCGAGGGCAAACTCGCCTGCCGCTGTGCGCGTTCCGATGCTTCCGGCTTCACTCTCGTTTCCGAAAACATCTACTGCAGTCACCTCGAAGTCGTACCGGGAGTCGGGGGAAAGTCCGCCTACAAAGAACCGAGGGCCTTCGGATGTGCCCACGAGAGCGCCGTCTTGGTAGATGCGGTAGTAGCGCACGCTGGTGTTGTCCTGACTCGGTCGCCAGTGCAGTTGCAACGAGTGTGAGCGACGCATGTCTGACGAAAGCTCTGTTGGTGCGGTCGGGGGCTGGTAGTCGGTGCCGCTGGTGATTACCTCGACAAAGTAGAAGTTAGTGTTGTTGCTGCCGCTCGAACCCTGCGAGAGCGTAAAGGCGCCGTCGCTTACCGTCACTGTCTCGAGCTCGCCCTCAATGTAGAAGGCATCATTTGTTGTCGCCTGGTCGAGAATCGCGGTTCCTTCAGCCATGAGATGCACGTACTCGGATTTGAAGTTCCAACTGTTGCGGCCTGCGGCAACGCGCACGTAGTAATCGCCATTTGGTACAGCAATCTGCCAACTGATCGGGGCGCTGCCCATCTTGATGTAGTTGACGTAGCGCATATCGGGGAGGTTCCGATTGCTACCTGCGTTGGAATTACCGGAGTAGTTGCTTGACCAACCGTAGGAGAAACCGTTGCCACGATCGCCGTAGGGCTCGCCGGTATCTACGAGGTACCCAGTCGGAATCGCGCCGCGGCCTAAGAAGAACCCTTCGGGCTCTGCCGCTGGAACGGTTGACTCCTGGCCAACTGCGACACGACCAACAAAAGCATCGAGCTCCATTCGACGTGCCTCGCCGGCCACCCGGCGCCCCGAATCGAAAACCGCCTCGGCGCGAAAGTCGTAGTACGCGCCGGTTGCATTGGAAATGGTGATCTCAAATGGCGCGCTCGCGTCCTCGCCGATTTTCCGACTTCCGGCAAAAAACTCGACGTGACTCGCCGCCACCGGAGCACCAACGACCTCTGCCGTTAACCTGATCGTAGCAACCGGCGCTGTCGGGGTAGTCCCGAATGCCGGTGAGTCAACTACGACCGTTGCTGTTGCAAAGAGATCATCGCCATCGAGATACGAAGCCATCCCGAACGGCGCCGAACAACCAAATGTCAGAATTGCCGCGGCGACCACAATAATGGATAGTGGCAACCATCTCTTTCCTGCTTGCTCTTTGTACGTCATCCATTCACTCCCGAATTAATACGTACTCAAACTGTATCGAGCGCGAGCGGAATTCCTGACTTAATTGGCATGTAATATGCAGATAGGGTAACCAGTATGCATAGGTGAGCGGAGCGTAGAAGCGCTACTCCTGCCGCGAGAGCTCTACCCCGGGACGAATTTCTTTCTCAAAAGCGGTGAACACGTGGGAGACATACATCCCGGCCTTCTCGTACATCCGGTTCGCCCCGGTAAGGCTCGACCCATCGACGTTGAGTCGCACGCCGCGCTTGTCCCGTTTGTGTGCCTCGGCAAAGCCGTGCCGCAGGAGCATCGTGCCCAAGCCGAGCCCGTCGGCCATCGTCCTAATCCGGAATCCTTCCGGCCAAACGGGGGCTTGTGGGGCGCCGTCAAACTCGATCGTCATAAAGAGCGCTTTGCGAGTCTCGACGTAGCCTGCCGCCCCGATCATTGCACGCCCGTCGTCACGATCTGAGAATGCCTGAAGCACAACCCGCGCCTCGTCGGG
>JBMCTC010000257.1:0-4555 GCA_048624115.1 Spirochaetota bacterium | reverse complement strand
ATGAAGCCCGGAAGCGCGTTTGTCAACACCTCACGTGGGAGGCTGGTAGATGAAGCGGCTCTGGTCGATGCCTTGCGCACCCAGGATCTCGTAGCGTACCTCGACGTTACATATCCCGAACCTCCCGAAGATGGCCACCCCTTCTACTCTCTGCCTAACTGCATCCTTACTCCTCACGTCGCAGGAAGCTACGCGAGGGAGGTGGAACGGATGGGTGAATGGGCGGTCGATCAGGTCGAGGCGTGGTCGAACGGCAAACCGCTCGACGGCGTAGTCGACTTGGGCCGCCTCGACTCAATCGCCTAGCTGATCAGTATTTCCAGCCAAATCCGAGGCCGATACGACCGAGCGAATCGGTGACAATTCCGGCCTTCGGTACAAAGGTGACGTCTCCGGCCTCGATGCGGGCAATTGCGAGGTCCTTCGCGTTCGCCGCCGACAGCGCCGAGAGTGTCACCTTGACGACCGCAGTACCTGCCGCCAGGCCCATGTACGGAAGCACGTCTTGAAAGCTCGCATCGGCGAACGCGCTTGTCCACTCATCAAAGATGTTCGAGTAGGGCGTGGTGTAGTAGTTCAGGTTCCCAATTTTGAGGTCTTCCGGAAGAAGCGCATGGAAAATCAGGAGTGAACCAACCGTGGCCGCGATGTCGCCCAACAGAAAGGCGGTCCCGAGAAGTGGCTCTTCGTTTCGGAACTGGCCGAGCCCAGGAATGAACCAGGAAGCTGCGGCACTTCGCGCTACGTAGGCGTTCTTCTGCGCCGGAACGCTCAAACGCATCGAGAGCTCGTTCATCTCTTCGAAAGTCAGGTCTGCAGGGGCACGATCCCAGTAATCATCCATGATCTCCAAGGCCTCGGCCAAGAAGGGGCCATCCTCCATCATCATTCTATGCTGAGCGACTGCCGGCAGCGACAGTAGCACGATTAGGATAAGAAAAAAGTATCGTTTCATATGTGTCTCCCACCTCTAGAGTACTGAGTGATCGGGCGACCGAACAGTGCCGTTAGAAGCCCCGATCTTTTCTGTCGGAAGAGCTTGACTCCCGTGCACTTCGAATCTATTATCCGACCCACGGTCATTTGTTAAATGACCGTGGGTCATTATGAAAAGAGCAAGAGCTACAGAACAAAAGGACGAGCGTCGGGCGGCAATCATGGACGAGGCTTGGCGGCTGTACCGCGAGTTACCCTACGCCCAAATCACGGTCGCCGGAATCGCACGGGGAATCGGGCTTGCGAAGGGGACCGTCTACCTCTACTTCAGCGGCAAAGAGTCACTCTTTCTCTCGGTGCTCACCGCACAACTCTCCGACTGGTTCGCCGAGCTCAGCGAAACCCTTGGACGGGGCATGGGTGAGGCCTCAGCCTTCGCAAACCCTGCCGTGCATCCGGCCGCGCTGGTCGCCCGGTCGGTAGCTCGGTCACTTGCCGCCCGCCACGCACTCGCGCGGCTGCTCGCCGAGAGCCACGTGATTCTCGAGCAAAATGCAGACGCAGAGACTATTTCAGCCTACAAGTCGATGCTTCTCGCGGAGTTGTCAAAACTGGCAGAGCCGTTCGGGCGCGCCCTCGGAATCTCTGATACGGGCTTCGTGGCGATGCTCTTGCTAGAAGTGTACGCGCTGCTCGTTGGAACGCAACAACTCGCAGACCCCGCGCCGCTCGTCCGCGAGGTAATCGAGGAGTCCGATCAGCTTGCGATCTTTGCGATCGACTTCGAGCTTTTTTTTGGAAATGCATTACACGCGCTCCTCCTCGGAGCATTGGCACAACAGACCGGGAAGATCTCGGAAGGAGAAACGAATGAGTAAGGGAACAGCATTGGTCACCGGCGCGTCTGGTGGAATCGGCCGCGTCTTTGCGGTCAAGCTTGCACGCGAGGGGTACGACGTCGTGGTTGCAGCGCGCAGCAGGGGAAAGCTCGAAGAGGTCGCGAAGGAGATCGAGGGGCACGGCGTGCGCGGCGTCGTGATTGAGAGCGATCTCAGCAAACCTGATGCGCCGAAAGCGCTCTTTGAGGCCGTTCGAGAGGAGGGCCTGCAGGTTGATGTTCTCATCAACAATGCCGGCTTCGCGACCTACGGCCACTTTGCCTCGATCGAGCTTGACAAGGAACTCGAGATGATCAACCTGAACGTAACGGCGCTTGTTCATCTGACGAGGCTCTTTGTACCGGAGATGGTCGCGCGAAAACGAGGTCGAGTCGTAAACGTAGCGTCGACGGCCGCATTTCAGCCCGGTCCGCTCATGGCCAACTACTATGCGAGCAAGGCGTACGTTCTGCACTTCTCAGAGGCAATCGCCAACGAACTCCAAGGCACCGGTGTCACGGTAACAGCGCTCTGCCCAGGCCCAACCGCCTCAGGATTTCAGGAGCGGGCCGGCATGGACAACGTCAAGCTCGTTAAGAGTGGGTTGATGAGTGCCGAGAAGGTTGTCGATATCGGCTATCGCGGCATGCTCAAGGGCAAGCCCGTAGTGATTCCCGGCTTGAAGAACAGGATGCTCGCCCAATCGACGCGCTTCTTTCCGCGAAAGATGACCGTCAAGGTGGTACGAAACTTGCAGTCGGAGGGATAAGACGGACGTCTCCGGGCCAAACGAAAGCTGAGTGGTCAACTTTTTCTTTACACGATTTCGATAACCGTTTACATTCTCGTTCCATGAGAGAAATGACGCGTCACTGGCCGGGGCGGATCTATCTGTTTCTGCTCCTCTTGTCGATTATTGGCTACATCGCGTTCCTCGTTGTCGGCGGCACCGATGCCGCTGCCAACGGTGAACCGATCGTTGTATTTGGATGGATGACTATGCCGCTTTTCTCCGGGGCACTCTTCGTGGTGTTCTGGTTGGTCACCTACCTGATCTACTTCTTCTTCTTCTGGCCATATCGATAGGGGGATCCCATGGCAGTTACGGTTCTTTCACTAACCGCCTTCGGTGCGGTCATTGTTTTTATGGCGGCTTACGGGTATAAGATTTCCGCAAAGACCGCCGAGGACTACATGCTCGGTGGACGCACAATCGGCGTCGTCGTCATGTTCTTTTTTGTTCTGTTTGCGATTAGTTCCGCGTGGACCTTTTACGGCTTTCCCGGACTTCTCTATACCGAGGGGCCTGGCTACGTCATGTTTATCTGGGGAAGTGTCGCAGGATTCGCAGGGCTTTACATGTTCCTTGGTCCCCGCCTCTGGGCGCTTGCCAAGATCAACCGATTCCTTTCGCCGGTGGAGGTTCTTGCAGAGCGTTACGAGTCAAAGGGCCTTCGATTCGTTCTCTCGCTTAGCATCCTCATCTTCATCGTTCCCTATGTCGGCATCCAGCCACTCGGCGTTGGCGCCGGATTCGAGGCAATGACCGGGCTTCCCGCGATCTGGGGAGCAATCTACACGGCTGCTATCCTGATCGTGCTTGTGCTTCTCGGCGGGATGCGCATCGTGGCGTGGGTCAACATCTTCCTCGGAACGGTCTACGTGACCGCACTTTTGGGCAGTCTCATTTGGGCGGTGAGTGTTCTCTTCCCCGATGGCGGCCTGACGGAGGCTGTAAGCATACTCGCCGAGCGCTCTCCTGAGATGTTGAGCTCACCCGGTCCGAACGGTGAGTACACCCCGATTGTGCTAGCCGGGACGTTGGTTGTTGGCCTGCTCGCTTTCGCATGGCCGCACGTCGCTATTGGCTGCATGACGGCCCGTGATAAGAGCCTGTTCAAGTGGTTTCCACTCTTGATCTTCGTCTTCGGCGGACTCTTCTTTTATATCATTCCGTTCATCTGGGGATCGGTCGTCGCACCCGCGGCGGTGCCTCTCGGTGAGCTTCAGGAACTCGCGGCGCAGAACGGTGTACCGCTTCAGGAAGAGGCCGACCGTGTCGTTCAGACGATTATTCAACGGAGCCTGCCGGAGTGGTTTGGAGTGTACGTGCTGCTCGGCGTCATTGCCGCAGCCGTGAGTACTGCGGCAGTGCAGCTCATGACCTCGAGCGTTATTGTTAGCCGCGACGTCATTCAGGGGTTGTTCAAGCCGAACGCGAGCGACAAGCAGATTACGTCATGGGCGCGTTGGTCCGTAGTTGTCATTGTCATCTTGAGTACGCTTATTAGCTTCTTCAATCAGGGGGCGATGGCTCTCTACCTTACGGATGTCAGTGTTCCAGGCTTCGCCCAATGGGCTCCGGCGCTTGTCGGCGGGCTTTTGTGGAAGCGCGGTACGCGCGCCGGCGCGATCGCCGGCACCGTTACCGGCGTTGTATTCCTCGTAATCTCACTTCTCGTGGTCGTAGGCGGCGAACGCGTTCTCGTGGTTGGGCATCCGGTTATCGGGAGTCTCTTGCTCAACACCATCGTCTACGTAGTTGTCAGCCTCTTCACCAAGAAGCCGAGCGAGGCGATCGAAACGCAGTTCTTTGACGAGGTAGAGACGTATCTCAAAGCTGAATCGGGGGCGTAATGCTAAAGAAGAAGTTTCGACTACTCTACAACCCAAAGGGCGATCCGACCGATGTGGTCGCCCACGGTGCCGCGGTCGCAGAGGGTCGCATCGCAGGAAAGTAT
>JBMCTC010000256.1:0-4607 GCA_048624115.1 Spirochaetota bacterium | reverse complement strand
GTATCGCGAAGGGGAGGGTAGACATCGGTCTCACCAAGCACGCTGTAGACTACATCCGCGTAAATCGGCGTCTGAGTGCGCGCGGTGATCTGCCGCCTGAGCAGGATATGCTTGATCTCACTCAGTTGATACTCCGGGAACCCTGTGAACGACGCGATATCCTGAGCACCAAGGGCAAGAATCGGCTCTCCTCGGCTTCGCGCGAAGAAGAGGCCGGAGTCGGGAGAGTAGAGCGTGATGACCAAGACACTTCCGCGAGAATTGAAGTGGCGCTCTGCGAGCGCGGCCAATTGATCGATATCGGTCGTGTTCCTACCAAACTGCTCGACGAGACGGTCGAACCCAGCGTGAGCCTCAGCGATGTTTTGTGTGCGCGCCGTGTTGAGTCGAGAGACAAAAACAACGAGTAGCGTGAGGAAGACCACTACCGCAAAAAGCGCGTAGATGCCTCCGATCCGACGTCCCATTTTGCAAGTATAGGCGAAATGAGAGGAATTGTGCAGTCGTTTTCAGCTCGTGACAGCTCGGATTGTTTGCAAAACCTCTCGTTTGATCCAATCGACTGCCGTTCGTACCCGGGTATCGTGGTCGGACGTAGGCAGTTCTCTCGAGGCGTGGAGCACAACAGGAACGATTGCAGCCGTCGCCCCGTGCCTCTCAGGCGCATAAAAGCCACGCTCGAGACTCTCGCGATCTGTGATTCCCTCGGTCAGACGAAGAAATTCGGTGAGCACTTCTGCGACGAGCTGCGGGCGCAGCGGGCCTATCTCAACAGGCGTAAATCGCTTCGTGATCGGAGAGAGTGCGGTCTCCGTTGGAGCAGGAAAGCCGAGGGGTAGCCCGTGTCCCGGCATCTCGTAGATTGCGATCGGAGAGTGATTGAGACGCCGTTTGAGCTGGTGATGGTATCCACGCAACTGAGGGGTGGTCCATACCTGCCCCTCGGCCGCGACCTCCGGTCGGCTCCACAGGAATCCCCGCATCCTGGCCTCGGTCGGACTCAGGCGAGTGCTGTGGGCGTCAAAGAAGTGATGCGCGTAGCTCCCCCTCGGATAAAGCTCGCCACGGGGATAGGAAGAATCGACCCCGGCGAGAATCAGGCTTTCCGCTTTCATTACATGCGCGAGTTCGATTGTCGCTCCTGTGACTGTCCCACTGCCGGTAGAGATCGTCGGGAAGGGCAGCGACATTCGGTGTAAGAATCGGTGAAACGGATGCGAGCTTCCGATCGGGATACACGCCTGAGCGGCCGCAATGAGGGCACGCGGAGCGGAGAGCTCGACGACTACGGGTGTGGAAACAGGTGCTGCGACGAGATAGTGATGGTAGCTCGCCACTTGGCAGTCGATGGAGGTTACCAGATCGGGCGAAAGTCCGTTCGCGGTCAGTATCGGCAATGCGGTATCTACCGCGACTATCACCAGGCTTTCACGGTGACACGCGATCCACTCGAGTTGGGAAGTGAGAGACGGTCCGGCGGCAACGATACATACAGTCGCGCTGTCGAGTCTGGGCAGCCTCGACAGCGGTCTCTCGGTGATCGCGAGCTGAGAGAGGTTTCCAAGTGTGTTTTTCATCCACCGCTTTGCAAAACGCGCTTGCGTTGCGATGTCACTTGCGTAGTCTTCGACGAGGCGACGAACAATCGCACGGTAGGCTACAAATGACTCTGGTTCGCACGACACGCGACCAGGAAGCTCGACGACCACCAGTCGTTCGTCGATGCCTGGTACGAAATGCCCGCGGATTTGAAGCTCTACCTCGATGGGTGTTCCGACCGCGATCTGGAGTGAACCAGCCGAGAGCGCGTCGGCAAAGTCGGCACGCTCGAGCGCCGCACGGAGCAGGGGAAGGTTCGGTTCGACTACGATCACGCGGTGCTTGGTCTCGATCAGCGCCGTGAGGTGGTGCCCCGCCCCGAAGCCGAACGCAACAACACATGCGCCTGCCGGGACGGTTGCGGCAAGTCGGTTGGCCTCCCGCTGCGGATCGTAGCGCGAATGGAACAGCATCTCACGACCGCCTCTTCTGAGCCCGAGCACAAGTGCCCCGTTTCTCGCCTCTCGAATGACGAGCTCCGGCAGGCGCTGGGCCTGCTTGATGAGCTCGCGCACCCGAGTGGGGAGCTGTTCGAGGTTGCGTCCGAGGAGGGCATTCACGAGAGAAACTCCAACGCTCGCCTGAGCTCGCTGGAAACGACTTCGCACAGATCAACCCAATCCGCCGGTGCAGAACTCGTTGTGAACCGTAGAAGTGGTTGGATCGCCAGATGAGTCGCGAGCGTTCCCAGTCGTGAGTTCGCCAGAGTGTTCAGCGCCGGGGGCGCCTCGCGAGCCGCCTGCGTAGCGTACTCCTGTGCTTCGCGGATGGCTGTCGCAGCGAGCTCGCGCTTTGGTTCGCCGCCGTCGCAGCGGTCGATCATCGGAGCCGCGAAATGGGCCGGCAGTTCCGCTACTTCTCGCTCGGAAAGCGCCGGCAGTCCCGTCTCTACCGCCGACGGCGAGAGTTGGTACAGGGGTTCAAACGAAGCGCGACCGGCGCTCCGCAGCCAGTTCGCATACGTCGTGAGAGTTCGGTCCGTCGTCCACCCACCGTCAAGGCAAGTATTTGCTCTTGTTCGTTCAAAGATAAAGCCCGAACCGGGCGAGGTTCGATTGGCAATCGCAAGGCGATAGTTATGCGCAAGGTGAGGCCGGACGTGCGATCGTTCGTGAAAATGAGCGAAGTCCGCACCTGCAAGAATCACCGGATAGTCGCCTGAGGATCGTGCAGCAGCGATCGCCGTGAAGGTCACGGTGCCTCGGCTTGGAATCACCGGAAGGTTAGGGAGTGCCGCGGCGAGCAGTCGGTCCGGTAGATCGTTCTCTGCAAAAAAAACACTCTGTTCCGATTCCGCTACTCCGTTCGTCACGGTTAACGGCACCAGGAGCGTCGGTGCCTCGAACAAAGCGCGACCCGGCGCAACCAATGACCGGACGTGCAACGACGCGTAGACAGAGGGTTCGGTCACGACAACCACGTCGGGTATTAGATCGTTTGCGAGGAGCGCCTCGACTGACGAGCCGGTAGCCCAGATTGATACTCTCGCTCGGGCGCGCCGGATGATCGGTATCGATTCTTCGAGCGACGGCCCAGCAGCGACGACGATCATCGCGGAGATCAATCGGTTGGATTTGGCACTCAACGCAGCGGCACGAACTCGACCGAGATTCTTGACGGCGTTATGGAAACGAAGTCGTCCGCTCGCGCCGGTCGTGAAGAGACTCGCCTGCAGCTCGCGAAGGACGTTCAGGACTCCCGCCCGAACCTGGGGGCCTTTTTCCGCAAACGCATCCAGTGTGGGCTGCCATTCCACAAGCGAAACCTGACCGATCAGGATCTCCGGCACCGTTTGAGCGAGAAATTCTCGCAGCGACTGGGCACTCTCGGGGTGCCAGGCCGAGTCGCAGGCTGCCGACGATGCGGCGTACGTCTCGGGATGAAGGAAGATGCCGAGAATTGACGCGCCGGGGAAGCGCTCTCGAAGCGGTGCGATCGCGTGACCTAGTCCAGGCCCAAGAAAAACCAGAATGCGAGCGTTGGTTTGATCGAGCTGCTCGACGAACCGGCGTGCCTCGCGGATGGGATCAAATCGCGAGTGAATGTAACGACCGTTGTACCTGGCGGTTTCTCCGCCTGCGCGACTCCGCTCGAAGATGAGTTTGGAAGCGCGTGAACTCACAGCAGCGCGAACGCCGCCTCTGCGGTCTGCTCGGCTTTCGCGGGCTGCTCCACCTCAATTCGGGGCGGAGTTGTTCCGCCGAGTTCGGGAAAGAAGCTCCACAGGGTCGCCGCGATCTGCTGTGCCATCAGGGAGAAGTCGTCTGACGTGGAGGAGTGGATAAGCGCGAGAACACGATTCGATCCAGCATCGCAAACACTCGCTGTAGAGGCGAAGAGCGTCGCCATCGCGCGCAACACATCTTGCCAAACCCGGAACGAGTCGCTGTGTTGATTTGCGGTCGTGATCTGCGAGACCACGTCCGACAGCTCGATGAGGAGAATGGTCGGAGCCTCTCCCGTGCGGCTCGTTACGCGATCGACGACAACGCCGATCTCGTCGCGCTTGAAGGTTACCGCATGGCCGAGAACACGCGCTCGCTCGTGCCGCTGCTCGCTGACGAGTGTCGCCGCGGCCTGAGCTACCGCCGCCAGCACGATGCGTAGAATTTCCTGCCGACCGGTGAGGTAGGGCGATTCGGCGATAAGGATCACAGCGTGCGTTTGCTCTCCCGATGTGAAGGGGAGAATCAGCAACTGCTCGAGCATCGTGGCTTCACGGTGGGAAAAGTAAGGAGCAAAGCGCTTGATTTCGATGCCTTCCCAGACAACGCCTGCCGGACCGCGCTCACCGAGCGTGGCGATGTCGTCTTTCGCCATTCGCATGCGCTGGAGCGTGGTTGTGTCGAAGCCCAGCGAGGCCCACGGCACGAAGGTGCCATCGTCGTAATCGGGAAGCAGGATGGCGGCCCGTTTTAGGTCGAGGTTCTCGGCGAGTAGCCCAAAGAGCTGTGCGGGCGCCTGGAGTCCTCCGGGAAGATCCTGGATGCCGGAAAGAATTGCTCGGA
>JBMCTC010000255.1:0-4618 GCA_048624115.1 Spirochaetota bacterium | reverse complement strand
CGAGTACCGGAAGGCGGCCTCCGCCCCTTCCGTCCGTTCCACGAAAGAGAGTCTTCTTGAGCAAGAATCCGGTAAGGATTGCTACGGCAATTCCGGCCACATAGAGGCTAAAGACGATTCCACCAGCCCGTCCCGGGAAGAAGGCGACTGCAAAGAGCGCGTAGACCGGCAGGCGCGCACCGCACGACATAAACGGCGACATGAAGTTGGTCATAAAGCGGTCGCGTGGTGTCTCGAGTGTTCGTGTTGCCATGATTGCCGGGACCGTACAGCCAAAACCGACCATCATCGGAACGAAACTGCGGCCGGGAAGGCCGATGCTGCGCATAAAACGGTCCATGACGTAGGCGGCGCGGGCCATGTAGCCCGAGTCCTCGAGCACGGCGAGCGCGATGAACATCGCGAAGATAATGGGCACGAAGGTCGCGACGGTCGTCAAGCCCGCCCCTATACCGCCGGCAAGCAGTCCGACAAGCCAGTCGGGCGACCCGATGCTCCCGAGCAGAGTACCAAATCCGTCGACGAAAACTGTGGCAAAGAGAATATCAAAGAAGTCGATGAAGGCTCCACCGATGAACATGGTGAACCAAAAGACGAGGTACATGACGCCAAGAAAGATCGGAAGCGCGACAATTCTGTTCAGAGCGATCCTATCGAGTCGCTCGGTTAGCGACGCTCTGGTGAGTTTCGTTCGCGTCACATGCTGCGAAAGCCCGTGAATGACGCCATACTTCGCATCCGCTATCGCTACGTCTAAGTCCTCACCGAGTGCTCGTTTTGCTTCTTGGAGTTCACTCTCGAGTTTTGCCTCTGAGTACTCCGTCTTTGAAAGAAACTGCTTCCGTATCCAGGGGTCGCCTTCGAGAAGCGCGACCGCTGCCCAGCGCGGCTTCGCCCCGACGTCGCCGGCAAACTGCTCAACGGACGGCAACAGCGTGGTAATCGCCTCTTCAAGCGGCTTTGGATACGAGACTGAGAGATCGGAACTCGAGGTACCATCGATTGCCGAGGCAATCCGATCTTTCAAAACCGCGACGTCGGAAGATCGCGTTCCAACGCATCCGACCACTGGACACTGCAGGTGCGAGGCCAGGTGCTCGACCTCGATGCTGATACCCTCTTTCTCTGCGAGGTCCATCATATTGAGAACGACAAGAACCGGCAGGCCCATCTCGATGAGCTGCAGGGTCAAAAAGAGGTTGCGCTGAATATTCGTCGAGTCAACGACGTTTATGACGAGATCGGGCTCTCCTGAAAGGAGATAGTCTCGTGCGATTGCCTCGTCCTGGGAGTTTGCTGAGAGCGAGTAGATTCCAGGAAGATCTACGATTCGAATCGGTTGCCGCTGCACATCGCCGGTGGCCATGCTGCCCGACGTGTGACTGGCGCCGGTCGCGAAGGGCTCGACCATGACTCGCTCGAGACCGAGAGGAGTAAAGCTTCCCTCTTTTCGCTCGACCGTTACACCGGGCCAGTTTCCAATACGCTGGCGGCTGCCGGTCAATCCATTAAAGACGGTGGTCTTTCCGCTGTTAGGGTTGCCGACGATCGCCACGACTGCGCGTCTCTGCTCAGCCTTGCCTTTGCCACCCTTGGATTCTTGATGTACTGCGCTACTCATGTGTTCTCCTGTGACTCAACTGCGTCAGCCTGCCCTCGGCGTCGTCGAAATCCGCGCCCACCGCCACGGCCGGGAACGTGGTTCTTGTGCTTCCGTTCATTGCGGTGCTTACCTCGGCCCCAACCCCGGCTCCCCGAATGTCCTGAATGCCGAAAGCCAAAATCTTCCGGATTGCCCTCGATTGGCTCGAGCACAACGGCACTCGCTTCGTCCTTTCGGAGCGAAAGCTCGTAGTCTCGCACGGCAACAAGCACCGGGTCGCCAAACGGAGCAATATTCTTCACCCAGATAACGGTACCCTTCGTAAGTCCCATGCTCAGGAGCTTTGAGCGATACGAACGGTGGGTGTCCTCAATATGGTCGATCTTAGCCAGACTTCCGACTGGTAGATCGCGGAGCTGCTTTGTCATAGGGCCTCCATGTCCCAAAAGTTTGATACCTCTAACTTGTATCAACTCTGTTGACACTTTGTCAAGCGGCGCCCCAAGAAACTTGATTTGCGGGCAGGTCGCAGAAGTCCAAGGCCGTGATTCACGTCTTCGGCACGAACGAGCATCGGCAACTGTAGATGATCGAGAACGAGGCGTTGAGCGTCGGTGGAGTGTGCAGATTGGGGTGCGGGTCTTCTGTGAGTCCACCGTCAGGCGTGGTCACGCACGCGCAACCGGTGGATAACGCCGCCGCGAGCGCGGCCGGCGCGCAAGGCACGCACCGGTGCTCGAGGCGTCCGAGCAATCTCGATAGAGCTACATGCGCCCGGCAAGAGCCCGATTTTTCTCGTATGCCATCTGCTCGTCGCGAGTGAGTTCGCCCGCTTCGAAAGTGACGCCCATATGCTTTGTGAACTGCTCCGTGAGGAGGTCGCGGAAGGCGTCGAGGCTGATCGCCTCGCCGGCTTCGGTCTCGATACTCGTCGAAGGCTCGACCGCCTTGTCCTTGATCTCAGGGGGGACCCAGAGAATCTTGAATAGTGGATCGGTATCCATATCCTTGAGGAAGGCCACCACATTCACGACGTAGAGGTTCTCGATCTCGCTCACGAGAATCGTGGCGAGCTTCTTGCCGTGAGCACGAACGGCGCCCTGGTGCTTGTACCAGGCGTCTTCGACGCCGGCCGCTTTGAACGTATCGACCAGGATCGCCCCGACCTTGCGAAAGCACTCATCCGGGCTCTCGAAGTTCTCCTTTTCGGCCACGAGCTGCACGTTCACCGTCGCATCGGGGTCGATAAAGACGAGCGTGCGCTGACCGGTCACGATAACGTGATTGAGCTCGGGACACTCGTCTTTAATCTCGTTGATCAGATTGGCAAAGTTCGAGAGACAGACAATCGCCTTGGCCCCCGAATCCTTGAGAATAAAGCTGATCTCGCGGCCCTTGTACATCGTGTTGAAGGGCACGGCCACCGCGCCGAGCTTTTGAATGCCAAAGAAGGTAGAGGCGAACTCCGGAATGTTGGGCAGCATCATCGCGACTCGGTCCCCCTGCCCAATGCCAAGTGCCTCGAGACCACCGGCGACGCGATTTGCATTCTCGTCCAGCTCCGAGTAAGAGAGCGTCTTGTTCTCGAAGACGATTGCCTCCCGCCGTTTGTGCTTATTGGTGATCTCCTCGAGCATCTCACCGAGGCCGATTGCAGTCGAGCTCGTGTCGCCGCCATATTCCTGTTGCTGCTTTTTCTTCTTCCCAAACATTACTCTTTCCTCGTTACGAGCCGCTTGTCCTCTACCTCGCCGCGCAGTTGCGTTCGAAGCACCTTGCCGGTCGCGCTCTTTGGCAGCGCCTCGACAAACTCGACCTTCTTTGGTCGCTTGTAGGGAGCCATGTTCGCGATACAGTGTTCCATCACCTCGCGTTCGGTCATCTCCTCGCCGCCGTGAAGAACGACGTAGGCGACCACCATCTCCTGATCGCGCTTGTCAGGGGCCGCAACAACCGCGGCGTCGGCGATCTTGGGATGCATCATGATGACCTCTTCAACCTCGCGCGGGCTAATGTTGAACCCACCCCTGATAATGAGGTCCTTTTTGCGGTCGGTAATAAAGAAGAAGCCGTCCTCGTCGCGATAGCCTAAGTCTCCCGTATGAAACCAGCCGTCCGAGTTAATTGCCTCGGCGGTCGCTTCGGGGTTGTTCCAGTAGCCGGGGGTAACCGTCTCGCTACGGATGACGATCTCCCCGACGTCACCGTCGGGTAGTTCCTTGTCGTTGTCGTCAAAGACCGCCATCTCCACGCCCTCTGCGACCGGGCCGATGCTGCCCTCCTTGAGGGTGCCGGTTCGTCCGTTCGCACAGACACTCGAGGCGGTCTCGGTAAGGCCGTAGCCCTCGACGATGTCGGTCTCGAACGCCTCTTTGAACTCCTGCAGAACGTTCAGTGGAAGCGGTGCGCCACCGGAGATGCAGGCACGCAAACTCTTCGGAATACTCGTCTTCCGCGCACGGGCGATCGTGAGCAAGTGCTGATACATGCTCGGGATCGCCGGCATAATCGTCGCCTTCGCTTCCGCGAGCGCATTGAGGAGATTCTGAGGACTGTACTGCGCGATCATAACAAAGGCGGCGCCGTTGCCGATGGTCGGAATGAGGCCGTTCGAAAGGCCGTAGACATGGTAGAGCGGCAAGACTCCGATGACTCGATCCTTGGGCGTAAACTGGACGATCGATGGGACGATTACGTGCCGCTGCATGCTAAAGTTCTTGTGAGTGAGCGTTACGCCCTTCGGGTTGCCGGTGGTACCGCTCGTGTAGAGAATGACGGCCGGGTCCTGCGGTTGGACGCTCTTTGTCTGATACGCGCGTGAGCCCTTGTTCATGACTTCGCTCAAAGGTACGGTCCCAACGGCGCGCGCGCTATTACGGCCGGACCGCGCGGCTTTTGCCAACTCGATCCCTTGGGCCTCTGCCTGATCACGGTCAATCCGAACGTCCGCCCCGGCAATAATCCCCTTCTTGGTACTCATCTGGATGATGAGCGTGTCGGGAACTTGCGTATTCG
>JBMCTC010000254.1:0-4628 GCA_048624115.1 Spirochaetota bacterium | reverse complement strand
CAAGTATCCCTAATTTCTCTATACTTAGGTACGATTAGGGAGCTTGCTCCGATTTCAAAAAAGGCCGTGTGGAGGATCATCATGCGATCGGGCCAGTATGCAGCGGTTTGTGCCGCCTCTGTCGATAAGGCGCCCGCTTCCGTCGATCGTGCAGTTGCACACATAACTGAACGAGAGAGCCACCGATTTGCCAGAACAGTGCTTCAGACGCTCGACTTTCCGGAAGCGCGGCATGCGCCCGTGGCGATTCGAGAGCTTGGCATGCAGGCCATTGACTCGTTGTTATCGGATGCCGCGAGCGCCCGCTCCGGCGGCTCGGTGATCTCGGAGCTTGACACAGCTCGCGTCGGCCTGCTGCGCCACATCGCTCGACTCGACGAGCTACGCCTTGAACACTCCCAACGGCTGCGGGCGGTGGAGATTCAGATTGCAGCCCTGCAGCAGGCGATTTGTAGGGTACCCATCATCTCGGACGGCTTTGGTGCCACGCCTGCACTCTCCAACGCTGTCGAGAGACTCGGAAACCTGCTCGTGAGCCAGTCGATCCTCAAGAAGATCGGCCCGCAGATATCCTTAGCTCTTCATACGCACGAGAGTGTCGTGGCCCAGATAGAATGCGCCATGCAGGCGGCCGACGTGGCGTAAGCGCGGGGCATGGAGCCTACGCGGTGGCGGCAAGTTCCTTGACGTGTGCGGGGTCCATGGTCTCGGTGGGCTCGATCTCGCAGAGGTATCCGGTTCGGATGCAGCTCTCGATCAGTTCGTGGCTCATAAACTCACACGACTCGCGTACGCCGTGCTGGGTGACGCTCGTGAGTCGAATTTGGAAGCCCGTCTCTTCTTCTGAAAGCAGCTCGATGTAGGTCTCAATGCCGGTGACGCCTTTTACTCGATACTGTCTGTTCATCGCGTCCTCCACACTATAGAATGTCGGCGTACTTGCGTGACTGATTTAGATAAACTCACCGATAGCATTCTGGAAGCTGTTCGCGCCGGACACCCTGTTGTGTTCCCGAGTGAGATTGCGGCCTCCTTCTGGAGGCGCCTTCTCTTGCGACGGGGGTTTTTGACGGCCGTTCGCGAGGATCACATCGTGAGTTGGGACCGATTCAAGGAGCAGGCGTTCGCGCTTCGAACCGAACGACTGCCCGTGAACTCCGCGCTCCGCGCACTCTTTGTTGAGCAGGTGCTCGCAGAGAACGCAGCAACCCCCTTCTTGAGGTCGATGGTTCCTCGCGAGCATGCGGGGAACGCGCGAGGTTTTGCGCCGGCCCTTACCCGTGCCCTTCCCGCGCTCCCCGCGGCTGCTCGGCTTCGCGACTATGTCGATGCGCAGGCGTGGCTGCTCCCGCTCATCTCCGATCTCGATGCGCTCTCGCAGCGCTACACCGAGTTTCTCGAGCGCTTCTCGCTCTATGAGCCGCGCTGGCTCGAAACCGCTCCCGCATTTGAGGGCGGTGACTTCATGCTTATCTATCCCGAACTGGCCGAGGACTTTCCCGAGTTCGAGGCCGCGCTCAAAAACGTTCCGCGCATTTCCGTGCCGAAGGGGCCGCTGCCCGAGCTCGGCTGGTACGAGAACAGCCGAATGGAGCTCATTACCGTCATGAACGAGGTTGCCGCGCTGCTCGATGCCGGTGAACGACCCGAGGAGATCGTCATAACGGTCTGTGGGCTCGACCGCCTTCGCGAACGCGTGCTCCAACTCGCTCGTCGTCTCGAGGTGCCGGTGAGCCTTGGTATGGGCATTCCCCTCGCAGAGAGCGCTCCGGGCCGCTTTTTTGCCGCGATGCGCGAGGTCGTGCAGGCGGGTTTTGGTGTCGAGTCGCTCAAGGCGCTTGTGCTCACACCCGCGGTTCCATGGCACGACTATCCGATCAACGCAGCAATCATTCGCGAGGGAGTGGAGCATGGCATCATCGGTGGCGCCCAGCGGCCCGATTCGGGCTGGAAGCGTCTGCGCCCCTCGGCGGCAAAGGATCGCATACATGCGCTGATCCATGATTTGCCCGCGATTGTCCGCGCGCCGTCGGCCACGGAACTTCGAAAGCGCTACTTCGCCTTCGCGGGCAAGATGATAGACGCCGATCGATGGGACTCCGAGCAAGAGCGAGTGCTGCAGCGCTGCCTCGAAGAGCTCGCGGCGCTTGCCGAGCTCGAGGAGCGGTTTGAGCTTTCGATTCCCGATCCCTTCTCCTTTTGGATGGAGCGCCTTCGCGGTGAGCGCTACGTACCGGCCGAACGCGAATACGGGGTCTCCGTCCTTCCCTATCGAGTCGGAGCCGGCGTGCTTCCTCTGCACCACTTTCTCGTAAACGCGAACAATCGCGAACTCTTGGTGCAGATTGACCGGTTCCCGTTTCTCAGCGAGGCGGAGCGGGAGCAGCTTGGTTCGCTTGGCGCGCCACACGAGCTCACCGCCTCGTTCGTGGCAGCCTACGCGGTCTCCGGCGAGGTGATGCACGCGTCGGGAAGCGGGCTTACCTTCGAAGGGCCTGCGCTCCCACCGACCGTCTTTGTTGCGTCCGAAGCCGTAGCAGAGCGGGAGCCGGGCGCCGCCGACCCGTTTGCGCTCGAGAGGATCGTAGGATCGCCTTCGGTCACGCAGGTCGTGCCGATCCAACGTGCCGGCGCGACGGCATACGCGGCCGCCGAGGAACGACCCGGCATCGACCTAACCCAGAACACACTCTCTGACCCCGAGCTGGTGCAAAGGCTGCTTCTGCGACAGGGTGCAAACGATCATCCTGAGCTCCTTATGTTCGCGCCCAACAACTTCGAGCTCTACCTCTCGTGCCCATTTTCCTACTTGCTCTCGCGTCCGCTCGGGGTAGAAGATCTCGAGTACGAGGTAAACGCTTCGAGCCCGCGCGTGATTGGATCGCTCTACCACGACGCGCTCAAGCGCTTTTTTGGTGAACTGAGAAGCACGGGTGACGTCTTTGATGCGTCGCAGATCGACCGGTACGAAGCGCGCCTCGGTTCGCTTTTGGACGAGGAGATCGCGAAGAGCCGCGGCGTTCCCGACTTTGTGCACGAGGCGAATCGACCGCTCTACGATCGCGTGATCGGTGCGCTCTTGGAGAGCGATGCGAAGCTGATCGCCGGCCACACCGCCACCGATGTCGAGACCTGGCAGCGGTTGCATCATGAGGCGCTCGACATACTGCTCGTGGGGCGCGTAGACCGAGTTACCCGATCTCCGTCGGGAGATCTCACGCTCGTCGATTACAAGCGACGGAAGACGCCGGCAAAGGGCACGCAGAACGGAGGGAACGCGAGCGCCGTCGGCATCGAGGGTTTGAGCGAGTCCGAGCTCGACGAGCTCGCGGCATCGATTTCCTCGTTCCAGATTCCCTTCTACATTTTTATGATCGAGTCGCATGGCCAGCAGGTCGAGACGGCCCTCTACTACAGTCTCGAGGAGGGAGAGGCCACAGCCGTCTTCTACAGCCTGGGAGAGGCGTCGCTCGGAAAGCCGGTGATGACACGTGATCGTTATGCTCGCGCGACGGCTCGGGCACGCCGCGGCCGGCATTCGCGCCGGCGACTACCGATGCGGCAGTTGCGAAACGTGTCACTTCCGCTCGATTTGCCGAAGTCGATTTGTGGTGAGATAGATGAAGCTCGATCAAGATCAAAACACCGCTGTTGCGGTCCAAACCAACGTCGTCGTCAGCGCCGGTGCCGGCTCGGGGAAGACCTCGGTTCTGACCCGCCGCTACCTCAGGCTCGTAGTAGAAGAGACGATCCCGATTTCGCGGATTCTCGCGCTCACCTTTACGCGCAAAGCCGCCGCGGAGATGTACCAGCGCATCTACCGCCGGCTTGCCGAGTCGCGTGACGACGCCTTTGTTGCCGAGCAGATTGCCGATTTTGATTCCGCGTTTATCAGCACGCTCGATAGCTTCTGCGCTACGATCGCCCGTGACGGGTGTGCCCGTTTTGGTATTCCTCCGACCTTTGTAGTCGATGAGGTTGCGCTTCGGGAGCGTGCGAGGGCGCAAGCCGTAGCGTTTATCCGACGGCATTCGGGCGAACGCTCCCTTCAGTCGCCGCTTCGACTACTCGGTTTCGAGGGCTTTGTGGACGGGCTTGTCTCGCTTGCAACGGATCATGTCGCCGCAGCCGGCGGAGCACCGCCGAGCAGCTATTTGCTCGCTCAACGCGCATTTCTCGAGACCCAGCTATCCGTGTGCGAAGGGCAGATTGCCGAATGCTTTGCCACGATCCGCAGCCTCGATCCGTCCGGACCAAAGTGCGTTCAGAACGCCATCGCGATAATTGAGCAGGTCGAGGCCGAGCAGCCACTTCTCGTCGCGGCTGGCCTCTACGATCCCAAGCTCTGCGATAGTGCGGTTCGCGCCGTCGAAGCGGCATCGAAGATCAAGCTCACCTGCGGGTCGAGTAAGCACCCCGACGTGCCGCTCCTCAAAGAGGCCGTTGCCGCGCTTCGCGAGAGTGCTCCAAAGTATGCCTCGCTTTTGACAACGGTCGGTCAATGGGCGCAACAGGAAGAACTCCTCTCGCTGTTAGACGAGTTCTACGAGGGCGTCCTCGTCGAGAAGCGCCAGGGCGGTGTGTTGAGCTACCACGACATTCTCGTGCTCGCGATTCGCGTTCTCGAG
>JBMCTC010000253.1:0-4645 GCA_048624115.1 Spirochaetota bacterium | reverse complement strand
GAGCGGCTACACGGGCCAGTCGTCTTTTCCAATGTGAACTTTCGGTACGGCAGTAAGAAGCTGGTTCTTAAGGACATCAGTTTTTGCGTCGAGCAAGCATCTGCGATCGGAGTCGTTGGTTCGAGCGGTAGCGGAAAGTCGTCGCTGATCAAGCTCCTGCTGAAGTTCTACGAGCCGGAGACCGGAGCTATCACGATTGACGGAAGAGATCTTCGGGATATCGACACAACGTGGCTCCGGCAACGGATTGGCTATGTGAGCCAGGACGTGTTCCTGTTTCACGGGAGTGTCCGCGACAACATTGCTCTGGGAAAGCCGGAGGCGTCATTCGACGAAATCGTTGCGGCGTCGCACAAGGCGCAGGCCGACCAGTTTATATCTGAGCTTCCCAACCGCAGCGGCGGGTTAACACGGCTCGAAGAGCTCGAATCGAAGTTGAGAACGGTTTCGCCGCCTCCTCTGCGGTCCTGCGGACCCGGCATGGTGTGATCTTCCCTGACGAGCCTCGACTTCCCGACCGCGAGTTCTTCTGGGAAGAGTACGGCGTTCGAGCCGTGAATCCTACCGCAGATCTGCTTGCAGAGCTTGACGCACAGGCGGCTGACCTTGACCACGAGCGGGCCCAACAGTCGGCTGCCCCAGACCTGAGCCTTTCGTTTTCCATGGCAGGACCCGTTCAAATGTCTGCCGGCGAATTCTGGCCGGGGCTTGCCGACCAGTTCGATGAATGGGATGCGTGGACACCATCGATAACCGTTGGTCTATCGCTGTCGTCAACAGTGCTGCGTACGGCGAAAGTGCAAGAGGAGAGCCGAAAGCTTGCAAGCCGGCTGTCATCCATCCAAGAATCGAATGCGTCGAACCAACGCGAGAATCAAGTCCAGTTGCTCGAAAGATTGCTTCAGCAGTACCGCCAAGCATATGAAGGCGAGCTCGCATCGCTTGCGCGTATGCGTGAGTATCGCAGGGATATGCGCACCCAGTTCGACCTGGGCACCATCGACCTCCTCACCTTGCAAGAGGTCGAATCGGCCTTCGTCAATATGGAGGTGTCGCTACGCGTCACCGAGTCTTACGTCCACGAGACGCGGTTAGAGCTCCAACTGCTTGCCGGCCCAAGACGCTAAACGCCCCGGCTGGTTCCCAGCCGCCTCACTCCAACCCAACCAACTTCGCGTACGCTTCGAGCACTTCGGGCCGGGACTCTCCGCCTAAGATCTGGTTGGTGAGTAGCTTGCCGAGCTGGACGCCTTCCTGGTCGAAGGAGTTAATGTTCCACGTTAGGCCCTGGAACATCACCTTGTTCTCGAAGTGGGCAAGGAGAGCGCCGAGGACGGTGGGAGTAAGCTGCTCGGCCCAGAGCAGACTGCTCGGCCGCTCGCCGGGAAAGCTCTTGTTGGGGTTGGGGTTCTCTTGACCGAGGGCAAACGCCACGATCTGCGCCGCCAGGTTGGCGTTGAGCTTCTCCTGGCTCGTCGAGCCCTGAAACTCGAGATCGTTCTCGCGCTGCGATTTGGCAAAGCCGATAAACTGCAGCGGGATTACGTTCGTGCCCTGGTGCAGCAACTGATAAAAGCTGTGCTGGCCGTTCGTGCCAGGCTCGCCAAAAATCGCGGGGCCCGTCTCGTAGGCGACAGGCTCGCCGACGCGATTGACGCGTTTTCCGTTGCTCTCCATGTCGAGCTGTTGCAGATGGGCCGGAAAGCGCAAGAGCGCCTGGCTGTAGGGCAGGACCGCGGTGGTCGGAAAGCCGAGCACGTTTCGCTCGTACACACCCAAGAGCGCGTCGAGCAGGGCGGGATTCTCTTCAATCTTGGGAGTAAGAGAAGCTTTGTCTACCGCAGCTGCCCCCGCCAGAAGCTCGTCAAAGACCTCCGGGCCGTAGGCCAGGCTCAGGATCACACCACCGACGGCGCTTGAGCTCGAGTAGCGCCCGCCGATGTAGTCGTCAATAAAGAATGAGTCGAGGTAGTCGGGATTCCCGGCAAGGGGACTCGTCTCTGAGGTAACGCAGACCATGTGCTTTCGCGGCTCTCTGACGCCCGCCTTCTCGAGCCAGGAGATAGCAAACGCCTGGTTCGTAAGCGTCTCTTGCGTATTGCCGCTTTTGGAAACGAGTACAAAGAGCGTGGTCTCCGGGTCGAGCCCGTTGAGCTCGGCCGTCGCGTCGTCCGGGTCTACGTTCGAGATAAAACGGGTCTCGAGCATCGGCCCATGCTGCTGCCGGCCATCGTACCGGTAGCCGTGACCCTGCAACGCCACGAAGAGCGCTCTCGGTCCGAGGTCCGAACCGCCGATCCCGACCTGCACCGCAGTCGAAAAGCGCTTACCCGCAGGGCTTGTGATTTCCCCCGCGAGCACCTTCCTCGCGAAGGTGCCGAACCGCTCCTTCTGCTCGGCGTAAAACGCGCCGATATCGCGGCCGTCTTCGCTAACCGTACCGGCCGGCTCGCCGCGGCAGAGGTGGTGCAGAACCATCCGGCCCTCGCCGGTGTTCATTACCTCGCCGCGAAGAATCATCTTGTACTTCTCGATGAGCTCCTGCTCGTCGGCCAACGATTGCAGTGCGGACAAAATCGGCGCGGAGACCTTCTTCGCTGCGTAGTTGTACAAGAGCGGTCCATCCGGAAGCGAGTAGGAGCTTCCGAAGCTCGCCGCACGCCCCGCATTAAGCAACGTTTTCAAAAGCGGCGTATCGAGCGCCTTGAGCTTTCCAAAGCTTTCGCATCGGTCTAGATTCTTGAACTGCACTGCCATCTTCTCTCCTTACTTCTCGTGGAAGCCCGCCATCGCGCGCATCTCGGCTGCGGGGCCACCTTCGCCGGCGGCCCGCTTCTGGACGATCGCGCCAACTCCGGTGGCCAGGCCATAAAGGTTGATAAACCCGGTGGCGTCGGAGTGATCGTACTGACTCTCGCCAAAGCTTGCCAGGTCTTCGAGGTAGAGCGAGTAGGGACTCTTACGGCCGGTGATAATCGCATTTCCCTTGTAGAGGGTGATGCGCACCGAGCCGGTGATGTACTCGCTCGCCTTCTCCATGTACGCGTCCATCGAGCGTCGGAACTGGGTGTACCATTTTCCGGCGTAGACGATATCGGCGTACCGAAGCGCCATCTGGTTCTTGAGACTCAAGGTATCAAAATCGAGGGTGATCATCTCTAGCTCGCGCAGCGCCTTGAACAGAATCGTTCCGCCGGGAGTCTCGTAGACACCGCGACTCTTCATGCCGACGAGCCGCGTCTCGACGAGATCGGTTCGGCCGATCCCGTGCTTTGCGCCGAGCTCGTTGAGGGTGCTCAACAGATCGAGCGGCGCCAATCGCTTCTCGTTTACCGCCACAGGTGTGCCCTGCTCGAAGTCAATGACGATCTCTTCTTCTTGATCGGGAGCCTCTTGAGGAGACTTGGTGAGGCGATACATGCTCGGGTTCGGCGTGGTCCACGTGTTCTCGAGCTCGCCGCCCTCGTGACTCATGTGCCAGATGTTCCAGTCACGAGAGTAGATGTTCTCCTTCGAGATGCCACGCAACGGAATGTCGTGTGCCTGCGCGTACTCGATTGCCTGCTCGCGGCTTCGGATGTTCCACAGTCGCCACGGCGCAATTACCTCGAGGTGCGGGGCAAGCGCCTTGTAGGTGAGCTCGAAGCGCACCTGGTCGTTACCTTTGCCCGTACAGCCGTGAGCCACCGCGTCGGCTCCCTCTTCGAGGGCCACCTCTACCTGGTGTTTGGCCTGCAGCGGTCGAGCAATCGAGGTGCCGAGCAGATATTTGCCCTCGTAGATTGCCCCGGCGCGAAGCATCGGGAAGAGGAAATCGGTGGCGAACTCTTCGCGAACATCGCGGACGTAGAGCTTGCTTGCGCCGGCCGCCAGAGCACGCTCCTCCATGTCGGCAAAGTCATCGTCCTGACCCACATTGGTACACACACCAACAATCTCTGCATTGTCGTAGTGCTCTTTGAGCCAGGGGATGATGATTGATGTGTCGAGTCCGCCCGAGTAGGCGAGGACGATTTTCTTGATCTTGTGCTTTTCCATATCCTTCCTTCTTTTTTTGCGGGGCTACGAGAGCTGCGCCGCGACGATATCGAGTCCTTTGTTGAGTTCGCCCGCGCTAATCACGAGCGGGGGTGCGAAGCGAAGAACGTTACTGCTCGAGCGCAAGAGCAAGACTCCGGCGTCGCGGCACGCTCCCAAGACCTCGGCGATTCGAGTTGTCGGATCATCTGCCACGATTGTCACGCCCTGCAGCATCCCCACGCCACGCCGTTCACCCACCTCGCCCTTGGTCGTGACCAACTCGTCGAGTCTCCTGGCCAACTGCGCGCCACGCTCCTGCACACGGTTCAGGAACGAAGGCTCGGCGATCGTGCGAACGACATGCTCGGCCACCGCCGTGGTCACCGGGCCGCCGCCAAAGGTCGTACCGTGGTCGCCCGGATGCAGCAACTGATTCACGCGCTCTGGGATAAGCGTGGCAGAGAGCGGTAGGCCGCCTGCAAGCGGCTTGGAGAAGGTGACGATGTCGGGTTTGAGGCCGACGATTTCGCTTGCAAAGAGCTTGCCCGTTCGCCCGAGGCCGGTCTGCACCTCGTCGGCGATAAGAAGCAGGTCGTGCTCCTTTGCCGCCGCGTTCAGCGCCGCA
>JBMCTC010000252.1:0-4652 GCA_048624115.1 Spirochaetota bacterium | reverse complement strand
TACGAGATTCTCTACACGCCCCACGTTGGGAAGAGCTGGCTCTGGGAAACCAGCGGGCACCTCGACTTCTACGCTGAGAGCATGTACTCCCCAATGGAAATGGACAAGGCCGACTACTACGCCAAGCCGATGAACTGCCCCTTCCACATCATGATCTACAAGACGGGCGTCCGTAGCTACCGTGATCTGCCGCTGCGTTGGGCGGAGCTCGGGACCGTCTACCGCTACGAAAAGAGCGGGGTTCTCCACGGCCTCTTGCGGGTACGGGGCTTCACCCAGGACGACGCGCACATCTTCTGTACGCCGGCTCAGGTCGAGGATGAGATTCTCGAGGTCCTGCGTTTCAGCCTGCGAATGTGGGATGCGTTCGGGTTCAAGGATCTCAAGGCGTATCTGGCCACGAAGCCGGAGAAGGCGGTCGGGGCCGATGAGGACTGGGAGCGAGCGCTTGTCAGTCTTCGAAAAGCCGTCGAGGCAGAGGGCCTCGATTACGAAGTCGATGAGGGCGGTGGCGCGTTCTACGGTCCGAAGATCGACCTCAAGATAAAAGACGCTCTCGGGCGCGAGTGGCAAATGTCCACCATCCAGTTTGACTTCAATCTCCCTGAGCGATTCGACATTAGCTTCGTTGATAGCGACGGCAAGGAGAAGCGCCCCTACATGGTGCACCGAGCGCTGCTCGGCTCAATTGAGCGCTTCTTTGGTGTGCTCATCGAACACTACGGTGGTGCGTTTCCGGTGTGGCTCTCACCAATCCAAGTTGTTACGATCCCCGTTGCTCCAGCGTTTAACGACTACGCAGAGTCGGTGGCGGCCAAGCTCAAAGAGCACGGTTTCCGCGTCGAGGCCGATCTGTCCGACGGCCGCATGGGTGCAAAAATCCGCTATCACCAGAGCCAGAAGGTGCCGTACATGCTCATCCTCGGCGAGAACGAGCAAGAGGCGGGTGCGGTAAGTATCCGTCCACGAACCGGCGACCAGGTCAACGGCGTACCGTTTGACGATTTTGTCGCAATGCTCATCGAGAAGGTCGAGAGTAAGAGCGGCGAGCTGTAGCGGGCTTTTCACGCGCGCGCAGGAGGTAGGTCGATGATTGCGCAGATCCTCAAACGCGACGGGCGGGTTGTCCCATTTGACCCGGAAAAGATCACCTTCGCCGTGCTGCGGGCGGCGGTAGCGGTTGGGGGCCGCGACCGCGAACAGGCCGAGGCGATCACGCGTGAGGTGGTGCGCTACCTCGAGCGGTCGGGTGGGCACGAACCCACCGTGGAGGAGGTGCAGGACGCGGTAGAGAAGGTGCTTATCGAGAATGGTCATGCACGCACCGCAAAGGCCTACATCGTCTACCGCTACGAACACGCGCTCAAACGCGCCGGCCGTGAGAGCCTCACCTATAACTCCGAGAACATTCCCTACAGGAAGCTTTGGGAAACGCTCCGCTGGGCGGTGGACAACGGCTGCCACAGCATCGCCGGAATCCGTGAGTACGTAGAACGTGGCCGGTACGGCGAACTCGTGTCGGTGAGCGAGCGCTTCTATGAGAGCGAGATCAAAGCTGCGTGCCAGGCGCTCGAGCCACGGATCGACGATGTGCGTGTGATGGTCATCGCCGGCCCCTCGAGCTCAGGCAAGACCACGACCACAAAAAAGATCGCCGAGGCGTTTCCCGAGCATCGACTGGTCCCAATTAACGTCGATAACTACTTCTTCGATCTCGACAGTCACCCGACCGACACGCACGGCGACTACGACTTCGAGACGCCACAAGCGCTCGATCTCGAGCTACTCAACGAACACCTCGCGGGCTTGCTTGCCGGTAATGCGGTGCAGATTCCGTTTTACAACTTCAAGATCGGAAAGCGCGATGGAGTCGCCGAGACCCTTCGCCTCGGGCAAAACGACATTCTATTGATCGATTCCCTGCACGGATTCTTCGAGCAAATGACGGAGTCGGTTCCTGAAGGGCGGCTCTTTCGCCTCTACATCGAAACGCTTGCACAGCTCAAGGACGATGAGAACCGGTTTATCCGTTGGACCGACGTGCGCATGCTCAGGCGCATGGTTCGTGATAAACAGTTCCGTAGCTACGACCCGGAGCAGACGCTGCTGCACTGGTACTTGGTCCGTCGGGCAGAGCTGCGGTACATTGTCTCCAGGCTGAAATACGCAGACACCATCGTGAATAGCTTTTTGCCAAGCGAGCTTCCCGTAATGAAGGGCAGACTCGAGAGCTTCTTTCGGAGCTTTGTGACGGGTGAACGGAGCGAAGAGCGAGAAGACGCCGCCGAACGCGCGCGCCGCGTGCTCTCGCTCTTCGAGGCGGTTCCGACCGTCGCCGACGAGTCGCTCATACCGGAGAAGAGCCTGTTGCGAGAGTTTATCGGCGGAAGCGCGTATCAGTACTGACACAAAGGAGAGGCAACATGGAACAGGCGCTCAAGCGGCTCAAAGAACTCGACGCAGAGATGCAAACGATCAAGGGGATTAATGCCCTTATCGAGTGGGATCATCACGTCTACATGCCCGAGCGCGGCGTGCAGGCACGAAGCGAGCAAAACGCATTTGTCGCCTCGCTCGCGCATCAGAAGCAGACCAACCCTGAGATCGGTGATTTGCTCGATAAGCTCGGTGCGAGCGACGAGAATCCGCTCGGCAACGAGTCGCTTGCAGATACCGATCGGCGTCTTATTCGAGTAATCCACCGCGACTTTCACCAGCAAACGAAGATCCCGGCAGAGTTGGTGGAAGAGACAGCACGTGTGACGAGCGTCGCTCAATCGGTCTGGGCTGAGGCTCGCAGCAAGTCGGATTTCTCCCTGTTCAAGCCTCACCTCGAGAAGATCGTCGACTTGAATCTGCGCACCGCAGAGGCACTCGGGTACGACCAGACGCCCTACGACGCGCTCATCGACCTCTATGAGCCGGGAATAACCACGGCACAAGTCGCGAAAGTCTTTCGCGAACTCCGCGAGGCGCTTGTTCCCCTCGTGCGAGAGATCAAGGCGCGACCGAAAATCGACAATAGCGTCCTTCGTAAGGGCTACCCGGCAGCCAAGCAGGAAGAGTTCAGTCGAAAGGTGCTTGAGGCGATGCACTTCGACTTCAAGCGCGGGCGACTCGACGTGTCGGTCCATCCTTTCACCGTTCCGATCGCGGGCGACGATGTGCGAATAACCACGCGGTACGAAGAGGATTGGATGCCGAGCGCGCTCTTTGGTACGATCCACGAGGCCGGACATGCGCTCTACGAGCTCGGCTTCAATCGTGAGTTCTTTGGCACACGCCTGGCAGATGCCACCTCGCTCGGAATCCACGAGAGCATGTCTCGCTTCTGGGAGAACGTGGTTGGAAGAAGCCGCGCTTTCTGGAGCCACTTTTACCCTGTGCTCAAGGAAGTCTTCCCGGATCAGCTCTCCGGAGTCGACCTCGAGCCGTTCTACAAGGCAATCAACACCGTCGAGCCCACGCATATCCGGGTCGAGGCCGATGAAGTTACCTACAGTTTGCACGTGATTCTCCGTTTCGAGCTCGAGCGCATGCTCATGGATAAGAATCTGAAAGTCTCAGAGCTTCCTGAGGCGTGGCGCGAGCAGTCCAAAGATCTGCTTGGAATTGTGCCTGAGAGTGATCGCGACGGCGTGCTTCAAGACATTCACTGGTCGGGCGGCATGCTCGGGTACTTCCCCACCTACGCGCTTGGGAACGTCTACGGCCTCCAGTTTGTCTCGGCAATGCGCAAGGCAGTCCCGGACATGGACACTACTATCCGCCACGGCGAGCTACTTCCGATCAAGAAGTGGCTCGACGAGAACGTGCACGCCCCCGGCCAGTCGAAGACGCCTGCAGAACTCTGCATGGACATCACCGGCGAACCGATGACTGCGAAGTACTTCATCGAGTATCTGCGGACGAAGTACACAGACGTCTACGATTTGAAATGAGCTACTGGGGCTTTCTCATCCGCCACGAGCTGTTCTGGGCGCTCGTGGTGGGCGTTGCCCTTGGCGGTGCAATAGCCGATGCGACCCGCCGCCCGGCCCGGTCCGCGCGCTCCCGCCGCTCCCGCGATCGCAAGTGGGCACGGTTTTGGTTGTGGCTCGCTGCAGCGGTCGCCGCGGCCGCCGCCGGCATGGTGATTCCACCAAACCTAGTAATCTTCACCCCTCCCGCGGCCTACACCGCCGCAATCGGCTTCTTCCTGGCGGCGGCCGCTCTGCGTTTTCCGCGCGCGGCAGGGATACCGATCGCGGTTCTGCTCGTGCTCGCGGCTTCAGGCGGCGGTTTGCTCGTACGCTCGTGGACGCCGGTACGCGATACGCGTGTTCTCGCGGAGTTTGTCGTCCTCGCTCTCGAAGAGGATCGCATGAGCGTTGAGGTAGAAATCGACCCTGATCGTGCCGCTTCGCCTGAGACTTCGGTGGTGCAGATTCCCGACCGAAATCTCACGGTCCGCGCGCTCCTGCATGAACCATCACCCTATCTCTTCTTGCTCGGCGCGAGCTCCTTCATCGAACTCGCCGAACCGGTTGCTGTCGCACCGCCGGGACCTCCGGCTTGGCTCGGCGAGTTGGGGCTTCTCGGAAAGCGTAGTACTGAGGCGCGGGCTGAGAGCCTGAATCTTCTGCAACGCTACGAGCTTCTTGCCCGTCCGG
>JBMCTC010000251.1:0-4657 GCA_048624115.1 Spirochaetota bacterium | reverse complement strand
CGGTTCCTGACGCTCCTCGGATTCCAGAGCGTCGATCCAGTCGCCGCGCGCCTGGTCGCAGCCGCACTCTTTGGCATCGGAATCGAGAGCCTCCTCATGCGCCGCGCCCCGCACGTCCACGGCAACCCGTGGAGCATCTGGGTCTTTCTCGCGATCTTTGTCGCCTTTAACGTTCTGTGGGCCTGGTGGTTTCGCCGCGTTCGGCGAATGCTTCGCGGATAGTTGGCACCGCGGTGTCGCTATCGCTCGACCGACTCCTCCGGTCCCGGTACTCTTGAACCCATGTATCTAACCACCTACGATGACCCGAGCGCATTCTCACAACTCGTCACGTCGCTGCTCGAAGAGCGTGAGGCCGAGAACAATCTGCCGCTTGGCATCGTGTCCAACGCACGGGCGCACGAGGTGAACAACGCAACGGAAAGCGATCTCGAGCGGCCGATGCTCGCGGTCGTGCACGAGGCTGCGATACCCACCGTTGAGAGTGTCCGAGCTGTTGTCGTTCGCACCCCTCCGTATCCCGTTGTGATCGGGCTCACACCCGGTGCAACGGAACCAGCGGTTGTCGAGCGAGCCTTGGATGAGGTTCAGCGACGCTACGGGAACGACATAGCAGGTTTCAACGCCGACACGCGCGTGGTCGAAGCCTACGTTCACGCCTGGTGCAGGCGGACCGGAGCACAAGCGAGCGAGCATATGAAGCTTCGGGTCTACAGCTGCACCAACCCGGCACCGCCGGCGGACGTGCCCGGGCGTGCGCGTCGGGCGCGGCCTGATGACAGGGAGCTCCTCAATCGCTTTGTCACAGGCTTCTACCACGATGCGCTGCCCGACGAGTACGACCCGGCCCGAGTGGACTCGTATGTAGAGCGAATGCTCGCAGCCGACCCGAAGGAGCAGGGCATCGTTCTCTGGGAGGTCGATGCGAAGGTCGTATCAAACGCAGCCTACACCGGCGCCACTCCAAAAGGCATTCGAATCAACAACGTCTACACGCCGCCCGAACACCGACGCCACGGCTATGCAAGCGCGTGCGTCGCCGATCTCACGAAGCGGCTTCTCGAAGGCGGGCGGGAGTTCTGCTTCCTCTTCACCGACCTCAAGAACCCGACGTCGAACAAGATCTATCAAGATGTCGGCTACGTGCCGGTTTCGGACGCCACGTACTGGCGAACATCGATACCGTAGAGTACGATAGGAGCGATGAAGATGCTTGCCTTTCTCCACGGCGAAGAGCCGCAGCCTCTTAACGTTGTCCTGACCTACGCTGCCGCCGCCTTTGCCGCCGTCGTTGTGATTCTGCGCCCGAGCGCCCGACCGAGCCTCTTTCTCTGGTGGGAGACGGCTCTTGCCGCACTGGTCGCAGCCGACCTCGCCGGCGGAGTCGTTGCGAACTTCACCGCGAGCACCAATGAGTTCTACAAGTCGCGGCCCCAGCTACGGCTGATCTTCCTCGCCGGCCACATCGTTTATCCGCTCATCTTCCTCGTTATTATGAACGCGCCTCCAGAAACCTGGATCGCCATTCCCGCGTTCACCATCGTCGCCGCATTCATCGTGAACGGAGTCCCCGAACGCCACCAGCCTGCCACGGCCGCCGCCCTCTTCGCCGTCGGCATCATGATCGCATTCACCTGGCACGTCATCACGCCACCGCTCGTCTGGTTCGCCCCGCTCTTCCTGACCAAGCTCGTCCTCGCCTTTGCCGTTCGAAGGTAGACGGAGAGAGGAGGGGACCAGCCGCACCGTGATTTGCTCACGGTGCGGCGTACTGCAACCGGTCGCTACTGCTCCTTGTGGCAGAACCACCAGTCGTAACACTCGTACTGATCGCGGCGCTTGGCCGCCTCCTTGGTGCTCGTTGCCGGTGGGATTATGACCCGGTCGTTGATGAGTTCGTTCTCCGGCCAGCCTGCAGGTACGGCCACGCCCTTTTTGTCGGAGAGCTGGAGTGCCTTGACCGCCCGCACGACCTCATCCATGTTCCGACCGATCTCCTGCGGATAGTACAACACAAGCCGGACCGTCCCTTCATCATCGACTACAAAGACTGCCCGCACCGTGTTGCTGCCCTTTCCTGGATGAAGCATCCCGAGTTTGCCCGCTACCGCATCGTTTGCGGCGACAATAGGAAAGGTGATCTCTACATCCAAGTTCTCCTTGATCCAATCCACCCATTTGATGTGACTGAACACCTGATCTACCGAGAGACCGATCAGCTTCACACCGAGCTCATCGAACTGATTCACCCGCTTCTGGAATGCGACGAACTCGGTCGTGCAAACGGGAGTGAAATCCGCGGGATGGCTGAACAGGACAAACCAGCTTCCCTTGAGATCGCCAGGAATGCTCATTGGTCCGTGCGTCGTGTTCACATTGAGCTCGGGAAATTGATCTCCGAGCAGCGGCATCGATACTTGTTGTTCCATCTTGTCCTCCATATAGACTTATTCACATATAGTAATCGGAACCATTATTAATAGCAAGATGGGTGTCTTGATCCACGACGAAAGATTCGCAGGATGATTTCTCACCAAATTCTAACGGCCGCATGTATGATGGTCGCATGAAACTGACGAAGCTCGAGCGGAGCTGGGTGTTGTACGACTGTGGAAACTCGGCGTACTCGATTATCGTGACCACGGCGATGTTTCCCCTGTTCTTTGATGCGATCGCGACTGGGGCGTCGCCAACCGAGTGGCTTGGTGTGGCTAATAGCGCGGGGAGTTTGGTTATCGCGATCCTCGCGCCCATCTTGGGAACGTTCGCAGACTACAAGGATGCCAAGAAGCGATTCTTCGCGGCGTTTTTTGGACTCGGCGTGGCGTCGGTGCTCGCGATGTTCTTCTTGAGCCAGGGGCAGTGGGTGGCAGCGATTGTGGCGTACGTTGCCTCGATCATCGGCTTTGCCGGCGCGAACCTCTTCTACGACGCATTCTTGATCGATGTCACCGACGACGAACGGATGGATCAGGTCTCGGCCGCCGGCTTCGGATGGGGCTACATCGCGAGCGTGATCCCGTTTGTCGTGGTAATTGCTCTTGTGTTCCTGGCGCAATCGAGTGGCACCTTCTCGGAGGTGCTGGCGTTCCGGATCGGATTCGCCCTTACAGCCGTCTGGTGGGCGGTGTTTACAATCCCGTTCCTGATGCGAGCCAAGCAGCGGTTTGCGCAGGAGCGATCGGCGCATCCGGTGCGTGAAGGCTTTGTCCGACTCGGGCGAACCTTGGCACAGCTCAAGCAGCACAAGGCGGCGTTTCTCTTTTTGGTTGCCTACCTCTTCTACATCGAGGGCGTGTCGAGCATCATTCGAATGGCAACTCCGATTGCCGTAGAGATGGGATTCTCGAGCACCTTCCTCATCGTTGTCCTTCTGTATATTCAGATTGTTGCCTGGCCGTTCGCCTTGCTCTTTGGCCGACTTGCGAAGCGGTTTGGCGCGCGCACGATGATTTTTGTTGGTATCTGTGTGTACGTAGTGGTGGTCTTTCTCGCGTTTTTTATTCCGTCTTTCGAGTCGGAGACTACGAAGAACGTCTTGTTCTGGAGCTTGGCCACGCTTGTCGCCTCGAGCCAGGGCGGCATTCAGGCGCTCAGCCGTTCTACCTTTGGAAAGCTCATTCCAAAGGACAAGAGCGCCGAGTTCTTTGGCTTCTACAACATCTCGGGAAAGTTCTCCTCGTTCTTGGGGCCGCTCTTGATTGCCGGTGTCACCGCCTGGGCCCGGCGCGCGGGGCTTGCCGACCCGTCGCGGTTTGGGGTGCTCTCGATCTTGCTCTTCTTTGTCATCGGCGGAGTGCTGTTTCTGCGCACCCCCACCGAGCGGGCATCCGAGCATCCGGCGTAGGGGGCCTCGAGGGACGCTGCGTCATCACGTCTGCGGAGCGTCAGCGATCGTAGCGGAAATCCCGCAGGACGGGGGCCCGGGGAACTCGAAGGCAATTGGTTCTTCGCTCAACTGTTTAGCCTTAAGCAGTTAATCGGTAAGCGATCTCATGCGGGCCGGCGTCCGAGGAATTGCAGCGGAGAGCGCGACGGCACGGCGAGTGCAGGGCAAGCAGGTGCGGCGATCTGGTTCGGGTGAGCGTTGTGGTGCTTCCTCGGCGCAGTAGCCGCCGTGCCGGGACGCCCAAATTCCGTTCCGGATTCGGTAGCTTTGAGCTATGGCAGAGCTAACGTATGTGACAGGAGACGCGACGGCGCCCGGGGGCGAGGGGCCAAAGGTCATCGCGCACGTGTGCAATGACGTGGGTAAGTGGGGGAGGGGCTTTGTCGTTGCCCTCTCGAAGCGGTGGGACGAGCCGGAGGCGCAATTTCGCGCGTGGTATCGGTCGGGTGAGGAGTTTGCGCTTGGCAAAGTGCAGTTTGTTCAGGTCGAGGACGAGCTGTGGGTGGCGAACATGGTTGGCCAGCGCGATGTAAAGGCGCAGGGCGGCGTGCCACCGATTCGATACGAGGCGGTCGCCGAGGCGCTTGGGCGCGTTGCCGAGTTTGCGCGTGATCGTGGGGCTTCGGTGCACATGCCAAGGATTGGGGCTGGGCTTGCCGGCGGCGACTGGGATGAGATCGCGAGGATTGTCCGCCAAGAGTGTGTTGATCGAGGGGTTGAGGTTACGGTCTACGACTTGCCAACGTGACTCGCCGGTGCCTCGAATCA
>JBMCTC010000250.1:0-4702 GCA_048624115.1 Spirochaetota bacterium | reverse complement strand
CTTTTTGTGAGTGTTGGGTACAGCACGTGCCACTGGTGCCACGTGATGGCGGCCGACGCGTTCTCGGATGAGGCATGCGCGGCGTATCTGAACGAGCACTTCATCTCGATCAAGCTCGACCGCGAGGAACGTCCCGACATCGACCACTTCTTAATGACCTTCCTGGTTGCAACAACCGGCCAAGGCGGCTGGCCACTCAACGCCTTCTTGGTGGACCGAGAGCGACCATTCTTCGCGATGACCTACGCGGCAAGCTCACCGAAGTTTGGCCGCCCCGGTTTTCCCGAAATTCTCGAACGCATTCGAAGCTTCTACGAAGAGAAACGAGATCAGGTCGAGCCGTTTACCATCCCAGCCGACCGAAGTGCCTCGAGGCTTGTGACGCCGGTACCGGGAACCGAGACAAAGGCCGATGAGATACTCGGCGAACCGACAAGCCGCGAAGAAGACGATGCGACCATTGCGGAGCTCATTCGCAAACTCGCTCGGCGCCACGACGAGCGCCACGGGGGATTTGGCGCCGGGGCAAAGTTCCCCCCGCACACCCCGCTCTTTTTTCTGACCCACGCCTCGGCAGCAGGGTTTGCGGATGCGGCGCCGCTCGCGACGGGAACACTCGACGCAATGATGCGGCGCGGCCTCCACGATCACCTGCAGGGTGGCTTCTACCGCTACACCGTAGATCAGGAGTGGGAGATCCCCCACTTCGAGAAGATGCTCTACGACCAAGCAATGATTCTCTGGAACTACTCGTTGGCCGCGAGGCAGTTCAACCGCTCGGAGTATCCGGCGGTTGCCCACGACGTGCTTCGCTGTCTCGAACAGACGTTCGCGATCGACGGCCTCTATGCTTCCGGTCACGACGCAGACACCGAACACGAAGAGGGGGCAACCTACCTTTGGAGCGAGGACGAGTTACAAGAGGTTTTCACCGACGATGAGTTTGCGCTCTTCTCTGCGAATTACGCGGTAAGCGTACGGGGCAACTTCGAAGGAAAGAACCATCTCGTGCGCCGAGCCGACTCCCCCTACCCCAGCTCCCCACAACTTCGCGAGCTCGAACAACGTCTACTCGTGGAACGGAACCGACGACCGCAACCCTCCCGCGATGCAAAAATCATCTCCGGCTGGAACGCGCTCGCCGCGGCGGGCCTCTTTGCCGCCGGCCGCTTTGCCGCGGTCGAGCAGGCAAGCGCTCGAGCAATCGAGATAACCGACCTCCTGCTCGACCGATTCGTCCGCGACGGCAAGGTGGGCCACAGCTACCTGCCGGGCGGGGGTGGAGAAACGGCCGCGGCAACGACACCGCCCCGTAGTGCCAAACCTGCGCCGGTGACACCAGACAACCGATTCCTCGCCGACCACGCGGCAATGCTCTATCTGCTGACCGTCGCGAGCGAGGAGAGCCCCGAGCATCAAGAGCGGTACGCGGAAGCGCGCGAGGAGCTCGCTGCAGGGCTCGCGGCGTTCTACCGAGAGGGGGTGTGGATGGAGAATGTTACAGCCGATTTCCACCCGATTCCAGCCGACCCCTACGATCAGCCGGCGCCATCCGGGGTGGCGCTCGCCCAGGCGGCGCTTCTGCGAAGGGCAATGCAACGGCAGGAGGAGCACGGCGTACTCGAGTTTGGTGATGCGCAGGGAGAGGCGTTTTTCAATACCGCCGCCCTCGCGAGTCGCGGCCTCTCTTTCGCGGTAGAAACGCCGAAACCGTACTCCTGGAACCAGGTGCCCGTGAACTCTGTGGTCTTTTTCGGGCAGGGAAGAACCACCTGTTACCGCGGCGTCTGCTATCTCGGCTCGCCTGAAAACGTCGCGGCACAAATGGGCGCGCGTGATACGATATAGAAGGAAGGAATCTCAGGCACGATGAGAGTACGACGATTACGGAAACGATCACTGCCGCTGCGCAACGACGGCACGCTCACGCTCATTCCAATCGGCTGTGGAACAGCGTTCTCGAAAAACCTCTACCAAAACAACTGGCTCATCGTGCAGGGGCGTCACCACGTGATGGTCGACTGCGGCACCCGAACGCCTCAGGCGCTTGCCGAACACGGTGTTGCAACAACGGACATTCAGACCTGGCTGATCACTCACAGCCATGCCGACCACATCGGCGGCCTCGAAGAGCTCATGCTCGTAGGGCGCTACGTCGCCCGCGCGAAGCCTCGGGTGATTATAGCCGAAGAGTATCAAGAAATGCTCTGGCACCAGAGTTTGCGAGGCGGCTGCGCCCACAACGAAGATCACGAAGGTAGACGACTTTCATTCGAGGATTATTGGGAAGTCCTTAGGCCACAGCCGATAGCCGCCTTTCCACGTGACGGCCGCGAGATCACAATCGGACCGATCAACCTCAAGCTTGTTCGCACGCGCCACTACCCCGAGCAGGCTTCGGCTTGGCAAGAGAGCGCGTACAGCGTTGGTCTGATTATCAACGACCGAGTGCTCTTCTCCGGGGACACCCAGTACGACCCCGAGCTCATAGAAGAGCTCGATAGCCGTTTCCACTTCGAGAACATCTTCCACGACGTCCAGTTTTTTACCGGTGGTATTCACTGCAGCCTCGAGGAACTCGAACAGCAGCCGCCCGACGTCAAACGACGCACGCTTCTCATGCACTATCCCGACAGCTACGCAAACCAGGCGAACCGGGTGCGACACCAGTTCGCGGGGTTTGCACGACAAGGCTACGCCTACGAGATCGGGTAGAGCACCGGAATCGACGGCTCGAAGATCGTAAAGGTGACGGGGAAGTTTTCCGGTCGGAGCCAGAGGCTCTCGCCGTCAATTTGCATTGGCACGCGGCGCGCATAGTGCACCTCGAGCTTGGCACACGAGCGCATCGAGACGTTCGGCTCCGCCACGTGTTCGCCCCGATAGAAGAGCGACTTGAGTTTGATCTTCCCGAGAAGGCCGATTCGCTCGATGGCGCAGAGATTCTCGTCGCCCGGTAACACCATCTTCCCGCCGCCGTACTCGCGGTGGCCACTCACGCCTGCCGCCATGAGCATAAACGGTCCCGTCAACTCGGCTCTCGCTCCATCGGCGCTTTCGATCAAAAGCCGCATGTGGTCAACGCCGACAATCTGCTCGTAGAAGAGCGTCGCGACATCTGCCACGACCTTGTAGAGATCTCCGCGAAACATGCGCTTGATGCGATTGGTCACCGCCGCGATGTAGGCGTCGAGCCCGATGCTCGCGATGTTAAATCCTCGCAGCAGGTGAATACCCGTTGCGGCAATGGTCATATGCCCCGCGAGTCGGGTATCGGCCTTACCGGTAAGCGCCAATATCGCCCTACGTAGATCGCGCGTCTCAGCACCATCGTTACCGGTACCAAGGGGAAAGCGTGAGATGATCACCCGCTCACGATCAGCCGCAGACGCTGACTCGGCCCATTCGATGTAGGCGCTCATGACCTCGCTGTGAGTCCCGTCGCCGCCGGCCGAAAGAACGAGGTGCTTTTGCATGTGCACCTCGGCCAGCCGCCGCGCGACAAGCTCGTGGGCATGGCCAACGTAGTGGGTGTATTGGAAGACGACCTCGACCCGGTCGCGCTCGACTGTTTCCCCGCGAGACTCTCCAATAACGTCACAGATGCGTGCAATGGTTCTCTTTGCCCGCCGCTCGGTCGAGAAGCAACCGGCAAAGGGATTGACGACGATTGTTACAGCGAGCTCTTGCGCAGGAAAGAGCGCGGTTGACTCGAGCGCCTCACAGAAAGCAGCCTCGAGCTCCTGCCAGGCCGGGGGCTTACTCATGAGCCCCTCGGCGAGGCGTTTCGGCGAAGTGCGGGACGAGCAGCGGCGGGAGATCGTACACCTCACGCACGCCTTCGACCAGAATGCCGCCGGCCCCAAGCTCGAGCGCAGGTGCAATATCGATCTCGTAGCGGTCGCCGACAGAGACAATGTTCTCCACGGAGCAGGACAAGCGCTCGAAGGCGGCCCTGAAGCCGCCGAGATCGGGCTTCGACTCCATCGCCGTATCAAGTCCGACCACGTCAATGAAGTACGATGCAACACCGAGCGCAGCAAGGGCACGCCGGCCGATCGAGACGGGATTGTTGGTGAGCGCGACGAGCGGAACGCCGGGATCGGAATCGCCGGTGAGACGTTCGAGCGTCGCCTGAAGCGTCTCGTCGGTCGAGAGGAAGCGCTCCGGCTGAATCTCTTGTTCGCGCCACGCAACACTCTGCTCCATCGGTACACCGAGCGCGGCAAAGGAGTTTCCGAGGCTTTGCTTGCGCCCGCCATGCTCTCGGGCAAAACGCGCACGGTAAGCATCGACCTGCTCAATTGCCGCATCTATCTCGAGGCCCTTCTCTTTCGCAAAACGCTCGTAGAGAACCGCAACCTGGTGCTCTACGTACGCTTCGTTCGTGTACAACGTCCGATCGATATCAAAAACGATCCCCGAGATGCGCTCGGGGATGGAATAGTGCTCCATGCAAGGACACTACCATGACGTAGCAGACGAGAGAAGCAACCGTTAGTATTCTCTGACTAGCATGAATGTCGAGTTTCATTACTACACGGTGTACTATCTTGCCGAGCAGGCCGGCTTCTCCGCCGACGATAGTCAGATCATCGCCTATTCCTCGCAATACCTCGACAACGCGCTGGTTGGCTACGAGGTGCGGCACGAGGGCGGCATCTACCAGACGCAGATCACCCACCCATTTGGATTCTGGGAC
>JBMCTC010000249.1:0-4706 GCA_048624115.1 Spirochaetota bacterium | reverse complement strand
CCGTCGCGCTGGCGCGCGCCGCCGGCTGGGGATCCGACGTCGTGATCATGGACGTGAATCTCGGAGAAGTGAGCGGAATCGAGGCAACCAGGGAAATCGTCGGTGATCATCCGGAGATCAAGGTCATCGGACTCTCGATGCACATCGAAGACGAGATTGCCGAGGCAATGCGAGAGGCAGGAGCTGCGGCGTATCTTACAAAGGGAGGTCCTACGAAGGTGCTCGTAAACACCATCCGCTCGATCGTCTCTTGAAACAGCTACGCCTGATTCTTGAGCACGAGCACCCAATCCTCATGCGAGGAGCGGCTCGCTCCACCCGGGCTGCCCATCCAAAACCTGCGGCGCCGGCCGTAGCTCGTGCCAGGTCAACCGCTTGAGAATCTCCCTCGCCGTCTGCATGTTGCGAACGCCCTCGGTATCGAGTCCCGTGGTCCAATGATCCGCGGGCCATCCCTGCCCGTCCGCCAGAAAGAAAAACGGCTTACCTTCCGACGTAACTAAGTGGGTCCCAGATTCCGCAATCGCAAGCTTCATGCCCTAGACCTCCGCGAAGTTCGGCACCGAGTCGTGAATGACCGTTCGAGGCAGTCGCACCGGGCTCTTGCCTCGAGCCGTGATCTCGCCGAGCCAGATGGCCACCGCCGCCCGCTGCACGCTCTCTGCCCCGCCGTAGCCGACGAGCATGTTTGGCAAATGCGGCTGGTCGTAGAGCAGGTACGGGGATCCAAACGAGGTAAAGCGCACGTCCGGTAGGTCGACGTAGAAGCCGCGCCAGAAGTGCATCGCAAGCGGTGCGTAGAGTCTCGTGTGCCCGAGAAGCATATGCGGCGTCAGGTGGATGTTCACAAAGATCGTCTCGAACTCCGGCGCGCGGTCGATTAACGCATTGTGACCAGGATTCCGCAGATGCTCGACCTGGTAGCCTCGCTCGCGAAGCGCAGCATCAAAGGCATCGAGCTCTTCCGGCAGGAACTTGTGCCCCTCGTAGTCGAGTGTGACGGTAAGCACCTTCGCCCCAGCCTGCGGCTTTCGCCCGACCAGACCGTTGTCGCGCTGGACGGTCACGCTTCGCTCGGCAATGGTCCGGCTCGCCTCGCGGAACGACGCCACAGCCGACTCGTCCGGAGCAGGCCCGTAGACATCCTCCTCGATCCCGAGTCGCTCCTTCAGGGCGATTACCCGAGCCGCCGACTCGCGCACCCGCTCTTCGCTCAACCGTCCCGAGCGCACCGCCTCCATGAGCAGATCGTAGTCGCGTTCAGGACGAGCAAACAAAAAGACGTCGCCACCCGCCTCAATAAACCGAACCACCGCCTCGTCCTGCGTACAGCGCGAAGCAATGCCCACCATCGGAGCAGCATCCGAAACCAGCACACCCTCGAATCCGAGCTCCTTTCGAAGGAGATCGATCTGAAGCCGCGAGCTAATGGTTGCCGGAAGAGCCGCCTCCAGATTCTCGCGATGCCCCTCGTAGTCGGGAAAGGCGATATGACCGCTCATGATCGAGAGAACGCCCGTCTCGATCACGCGCCGCCAGACCATGCCGTAGGTCTTCATCCAGGCGTCGACTGAGAGCGGATTGATCGCCGTGACCAAGTGCTGGTCGCGCTCGTCCATCCCCGTCCCCGGGAAGTGTTTGGCCGTAGCCGCGACTCTGTTCTGCTCCTGGACCCCGCGAATAAAGCGCGAGGCAAGCCGGGCAACCCGCTCGGGATCGTCTCCAAAACTGCGAATATTGGTCTCAGGCGCGCGGAAGTTGTAGTTAATGTCGACCACCGGTGCAAAGGTCCAGTGAACGCCGGCATGCCGCCCTTCGATCCCCGTCGCAAGCCCCGCCGCGTACACAGCATCGTCGTCGTCGGCCGCCGCCGCGCCCATGAGCCAAGGAAACTGCACCGCCTTGTCGGTAATCGATCGAGCCCCGAACTCGAGATCCGCCGAGACGAGCACCGGCCACGGTGCCGCCGACTGGACCGCCTCCACCGTCTCTCGCCACTCGGCAAACGTCTGTCGGTTAAAGAACACCGACCCGTATCGATCGCGCTCCTGCAGTCGCCTGATCTCGTCCGCCGAGAATCCGCTCAATATCGGGCAGAGCAAATGCCCGACAGCCTCTTCAATGGTCAAATCCGATGCCTGTTTCATGCCGCCCATAGTAGATCGGCCTTCGCACGAGAGCAAGTAGGAATTTGGGCGTGCCCCATTGCCCGCTCGCGCGGCCAATGGGTCGGTCCTTCCGGGGGTCCCGTCCGGCCTGGCGGCCGGACCCGGGCCAATGCCGCAGACGGCCTTGGCCGGCCCCTCCACGACCTCACGCTTCGTGAACTGCTACTCCACCACTTCCCCGGCGCGACCCGGAGTGTGTCAACATAGATGACGCGTGAACTTTGAGAGTGCCCATTGCATCTGGCCGATTGACTGATCCACCGGATCCCGCTTATATGGGATCGAAGGAGCAAACTGATGCCATCTTCGCCTTCTCTGGATTCTGGAAAGGCGCATGACCGGGGCCGAACACCCAAGGACTATACTGGCTACCGCCCTCGGTATCCGATCGTTCCAGATTATTCTCGGCCGATCATCTACACTGAAACGAATCAGAGTTGTTGGTTTGTATCAACTATGGAGACGTCATGAAGAGTATTCTTAGCATACTGATGCTACTTGCCAGCGCGAGTTTGTTCGCAGAAGTCCGAGGCTCGGCATTCATTCCCCAGCCAACAGAGATAGCTCTAACACCCTCCGAAAACCTCCACCAGATTCAAGTCAGGGATGATCTTGCACAGCAGTATGATCATGCTTATAAGGATAGAGATGGCAAATATGAGATCAGAGTGATTTCATTTGCAACTGATCCAGAACATCAGAACATCGTAACAGAAGCAGACTTTTTCAGATTTACTACCTTGGTCACTTACAATATTGCGGGGGATCCTTCCAAGATAACTCGGCAGGTAAGATTTGGTTCATCGGGTTTAGGCGAAAGATGGAAAGCTGAATCAGGATATGCGGTCTTTGTTTTGGATGAGGAACGGGAGTCAAGTTTCCTCTCAGGAAACCAATATGCAATTATCAACTACTTCTTCAACTCGAATTATGGGATCATCTGCAACGTCGTAATGTTTGATGACCTAAGTGTGATGGATGATCCGGAATATAACGATGACTTCAGTCATATTTCAGCATTCGTAAGCTTGTCAGTTGAAAACGCCAACTGACGGTGTCCCGATAACGCCGTCACGGAGTAGTCGAAAAAAGCCTGACGAGAGATAACGGAATCTGAACTTCCCCCATTCCCGTAGACCCGTAATTGGGACTGAACGTCGAAAGCTTGCTGTCGTCATTGGGTATCATTTATGCTTGGACAGTGCAAGCATTATGCACGAAAACATAATGCTTGTCTGCATAATATCTCTACTTGACTACTCTACCACCTCCCCGGCGCGCCCGATCACGACCTCGCCTCGTTCTTCGAGCACGCGCAGTTCTTCGATGGCGGCGCGTTGGGCCTCTTCTACGTCGATGCGTCGCACGCGGCCGAGAGCCGCGTCGGCCGCCTCGATTCCCGCGACGCGTTCCTCGGGCAGCGCGCCCAACAGGTGGGAGGAGACTTCCTTCGATACACCCTTGAGCGCGAGGGCGAGTTCTTCGTCGCTGAGCTCTCCGGCGAGCTTGCGTAGGGCAACTGGATCGACCAGGACGATGTCTTCGAAGACGAACATGAGGCGAGCCACCGATTCGAAGAGCTCGTTGTCTTGCTTGTTCAGACGATCCATAATCGCCATCTCTACGGTGCGGGGAACGCTGGTGAGGATCTCGGCGATCGCCTCGGGCCCGCCTGCGACCGTTGAGTCGCGGCGTGTTTGGATGCGGCGTAGCCGGTCGGCACTATCTTGCGTCACGGATCGTAGCGGAAATCCCGCAGGCGCCGGGCCGCGGTGCACCAGCGAGAGACCGTTTAGCGCTAAACAGTTTAGAAGCGAGCAGTTTGGTAGTGAACGAACCAACGCGGCCCGGCGACGAGGAATTGCAGCGGAGAGCCGGACGGCGGGCGCGCTGTGAGCGTGCGGGCTGAACAAGAGGGTGTTGGAGAAGGCGGATGGTCGCGGTCGGCGCGGAGAATGGGCGGGCGCCCGGCGGGACGCCCAATATAAGAGCAGCTGAGAGGCGCCTACTTCTGCTTCAGAGAGGGCAGCCCCATGTTTCGAATTTGTGTGTTGTGGTTCGTGTCGTGGGAGACTACCCAGGCGAAGGCGTTTCCCTTCGAGGTTTTCCAGCCGGGCATGGGCTCTTCGAGCTTCTCGAGTGAGGCCTCTTTGAAGGCGGTCATCGCGGCGTTGTGAAATGCCTCGAGATCGTCGAGCAGCTTGTCCCAAGCGGCTTGGTCGGGGTTCTCCGGCATTGCGGGCCAACCCTTGTCTTCGTAGTCGTAGGAGGGCATCTTCGCGCCGAGCTCTTTGCCGATCAGGTACTTGAAGTAGATCGTGTGGAGAGTGACGCCCCAGGCCGAGTAGCCCTCGTAGGTGTCGGTTGAGAGAGCCTCTTCAAGCGGGAGCGAGCGGAGGGTTTCCATGAGTGCGGGACCGTTGAAGGAGCCGCCTGAAAACTCGGTCTCGCCGAGCCATACCAGGTAGTCGCGTGCATCGTTCATACGGTGAGCCTAACCCGTGTCTCGTTCGGACGCAAGGGGTCAGTAGGTCAAGA
>JBMCTC010000248.1:0-4715 GCA_048624115.1 Spirochaetota bacterium | reverse complement strand
GCGAGATAACCCGACTCCGCCACAAGGTAATCGGTTTTATCTTTCAGAGTTTCAACTTGGTCCCTGTGCTCAACGTATTTGAGAATGTTGAGTTCCCGCTCCTGCTCGGAAAAGAAACCGAGTCAAAAGAGCAGCGCAAGGAGTACGTTGACTACCTTATCGAAGCGGTTGGACTGACCGACTGGAGAACCCATCGGCCCAATGAGCTTTCCGGTGGCCAACGGCAGCGGGTGGCGATTGCACGGGCGCTGGTCACAAAGCCACAGCTCGTACTTGCCGATGAGCCGACGGCAAATCTCGACTCTAAGACCGGCAACGCCATCATCGAGCTTATGAAGAGAATCAACCGCGAGCTCAACACGACATTCATTTTTAGCACGCATGACCAATCGATTGTCGAAATCGCGGATCATGTAATCCGACTGCAGGACGGACTCGTAATCGAGAACCGACGAACGGCGGTCCAGACAGGCCGACAATAGCTCATGTCAGTCTTGTTTCGAATCGCGCTGCGCAACCTGTGGCAGCACAAGGGAAAAACGCTCATCATCGGGATTCTAATCGGACTCGGTGTCGTGATACTCGTTGTCGGTAACTCGATGATGGACACCGCGAGACGCGGTATTCAGCGAGCGTTCATCGACAACTATACGGCGAATGTGATGATCTCTGGAACCGCAGAGGCGCCGATTAGCCTCTTTGGCGTGCAATCGGTCGGAGGGATCGATCCCACACCGGTACTGCCTGATTTTCCTCGCATTGTCGAGCAGATTGACAGAACCGAGTACGTCACGGCGTGGACGTCCCAAGTGACCGGCTTTGCCCTGCTGCGTCCCGAAGATGACCGTATCGAGGGCCTCGAGTACGCGGTAATCTCGGTGCTGTTTGGCACCGAACCCGAGAGCTATCAGGAGATGTTTGAGAACACACAGCTCATCGAGGGGCGGTATCTCGAGCCCGGCGAAGAGGGCATCATGGTGACGACCGACAGGCTCGAGGAGCTCCAAGAGGAGGCGATCGAGGCGTTGGAGGAGATCGGCGAAGAGGTCGACGAGTATCCGATCTCAGTTGGCGACAACATTCGCGTCGTCGGGCTTACGGCGGACGGTCTTCCACGCATACGTGTCGTGCCGCTCGTCGGGGTGTATGAGATCACCGGTATTTCCGAGGGCGTCGGGTTTGAGTTTGTCAGCTACATCGATCCCCAAACCCTTCGCGCAATCCTCAGACTCAATCTTGGCGCGAGTGCGGCAATTGCGCTCGATGCTTCCCAGACGGAGCTCCTTGACCAATCCGCCGACGATAACGTTTTTGACGCTGATTCGCTGTTCTCCGATGACGCGTCCGATGTCGAAGAAGAGGAGGCCGAACGCGACGCAGTAGACTTCGATGACCTCGACTCGATTCTCGGGACATCGGCAGCGGAAGCAGAAGAAGACGCCCAGCAAGCCGCCGACATCGCTACCACCGAGCCGGAGAGTGAGGAGCTTGAGAGCTCTACGTGGCACTACATCCTCGCTCGAGTCGAACCACCGGTCAGAACGGACGAAGTCGTCGCCGAACTCAACGACTTTTTTGAGGAGAATGGGATAGACGCCCAAGCGGGAAACTGGGAGATTGCAGCTGGTCCGTTTGCGACCTCCGCCGATGTGATTCGCACCGTCTTCAACGTTGCAATCATCGTAATCGGCGTAGTGGCGATAATTATAATGACGAACACGTTGGTTATTTCGGTCATGGAGCGCACGAGCGAAATTGGTACCATGCGCGCCCTCGGTGCTTCGAGATCCTTTGTGTGGCGGATGTTCCTCTACGAAGTGCTGTCGATTACCGCCGTCTTTGGCACACTCGGTGTGCTCGTATCACTTGCGACCATCGGAATCCTCAATGCAATCGGCATCGAAGCCACGAACACCTTCTTGACCGTCTTGTTCGCGGGCAGAGTCCTGCGGCCGGTTATCTCGATCGCGAGTATCGTTGGCGCATTGATTATCGTGACAATCGTGGGCTTCCTGGCCCACCTCTACCCGGTAGTTGTAGCGCTGCGGGTGCAGCCAATAAAGGCAATCAGGACGGAATAGCGTGAGACACCTAATCCAAATCGCACTGAGAAATCTGAACCGGCAAAAGCGACGAACCTTTCTGCTCGGCGGTGCCATCGCATTCGGCATCACGATCGTGACCTTGATTAACGGCTTTGCCGGTAGCTTCGTTGAAAACGTTAGCCAGAATTTCTCTCAGCTTCTCGCGGGACATATCTTTGTGTCGGCGCGCGAGCGAACTCCCGACGGAGAAGAGCGACGCCTCATCCCTACGGACGAAGTCATCTTTCAAGCGATCGAGGCGTCGCCGATAGACCCGGTCACAACTACGAAGCGGAGCGACTTCACCGGTGCCCTGCTCTTTCAAGGCGAAAGCGTTCGACAGAACATCGTGGGAGCCGACTGGGAAGAAGAGGAGTTCTTGCGGGAACGTCTGGTTCTCCTCGAGGGAAGCTTCGAAAACATGCTCCGAACCAACCGCGAAGGTTCTCGGAACGGGATCATCCTAACCGAAGAGATTGCGAGGCGGCTCAACGTGGCGATTGATGATCGCGTCATCGTCCGGATGGAGACTCTCAACGGTCAGCAGAACGTCGGCGAGTTCACCGTCGCCGCGATTAGCTACGATCCCGGGCTCTTTGGCCAGCTCTCTGCGTACGCGGATCTCGACTACGTAAACGAGTTGCTGCTGGTTCCGCCCGGCTCATACCAAACGCTCGGCATCTTTCTCGAGGACCTATCGCTGATCGACGAACGGGTTGGGCCCTTCTATGATTCGCTCGCAGAACGCGCGAACGTGTTTGAGCGCGCTACGGAAGAAGTCGAAGAAAACCCGATCGAGCAGATTTTTGCCGAGGACGAGGATGAAAGCTGGACTGGAACCCGGTACCGCGTCTATACCCTCAACGACCTTTTGAGCGAAGTCGACCAAATCGTGGACCTCTTGAACGGGGCCGCACTGGTCATACTCATCGTCCTCTTTGTGATCATTATGGTCGGAATCACAAACACGTTTCGCATGATCATGTACGAGCGAGTGAAAGAGATCGGAACCATGCGGGCGCTCGGAATGCAGCGAGGTGACGTGCTCGCGAGCTTTCTCTTCGAGGCGATGTTTCTGGCGCTCGGCGGAGTCGTAGCAGGTGTTCTCGTAGCTGGAGTCGCCATGTTGATCTTGAGTCAGATTTACTTGGGCCTTGACTCTCCGATCTTTATCTTACTCAGAAACGGGTACTTTACGTTCCGCCTCCTGCCGAGTCAGGTGGCACTGAATACGGGGATTGTCGTTGTCCTAACGGTCATTGCGGCATTCTTTCCGAGTAGAAAAGCAGCTCGCATGGAGCCGGTAGATGCACTGCGCTCTGTGTAAGGAGAAACGATATGAAAAGAAGACACATTAGTATTAGCATGCTTGTGGCGCTGGCTCTGGTTGCCATACCGCTCACGGCTCAGACGCCCGATTTTGGCGCGATTTTGGCCACGCTCGATGAGCGAACAACCTTCGGCGACGGCGACTTCTCCGCCGTCTACACCATTATTTCCGAAGCACCAGGTGAAGAGCGGGAAGTTACTCAAGCGCGTCTCTTCCGACGAGATCAAAACGATCAGTTTTTGATTCTGATTCTCCAACCGGAAGTGCAACGAGGCCAGGGGTATCTGCAGATCGACGACAATGTTTGGTTCTACGATCCGGAGAGCCGCAAGTTCGAACGAACTACCATCCGAGAGAACATCCAGGGATCTGATGCGCAGAACGCAGACCTAGACGAGAACACCTACAGCGAAGACTACGAGGTGGTGGACTGGGAACTCGGGAGACTCGGCAATTTTGATGTGTACGTCATGGACCTGCAGGCGACAAACTCTGACGTCGCGTACGAGCGCATCAAGCTCTGGGTGCGACAGGATGACCCGATCGTGCTCAAACAAGAAGACTACAGCGTGAGCGGACGGCTCATGCGTACCAGCCGCTTTCCCCGTTATCAACAAGTTGAAGACAAACTGCTACCCAAGCAGATCCTTATCAATGACGAGCTGAATCAGGGGGAACGAACCCAAATCACGATGAGCGACGCAACGACGCAGCAAATTCCCGATAGTGTCTTCACAAAACGCTACCTCGAACGGGTCAGCAACTAACGCGGGGTGTCATGAAGCCTATCGTCTTCGCGTGGGTGCTCCTTGTTCTTGCCGGCGGCTCAATCGCGGCACAGGAACCAACCGAGGACGAAGAGCCTTCGATCTTTGACGACCCTTTTGCTCTTCCGTCGGACGAGCCTGAATCTGACCTCGCCGACTCAGAGGATAGCGCAGACGATGATTTTGAGTCCCTTTTCGAAACCGATGAGATTATCGAAGAGAGCGATCCCGATGCCGAAATCACAAACCCAGCGGATGATCTACTTCAGCAAGAAGGTGTTCGCTGGGGCGGTCGCCTCGGCGGCTCGCTTGCCGCAGATTGGCAGTGGAACGACATTTCACTCGGGGGAACGCCGCTCACGGATCCAAGCGCTCGCACGCTCAATCCTTCCCTCGGCGGCACGCTTTTTTTTGATGCTCGCCCCGAGCCGCAGTTTCGAGCGTATGGAAAACTCGAGTTCGATCTCGAAACCGCGGCCACCGATCTACTCGACGTTCAGCTTACCCCCGAACAAGCGGCGGCAGGATTGCCTG
>JBMCTC010000247.1:0-4722 GCA_048624115.1 Spirochaetota bacterium | reverse complement strand
TTCCGTTTCCGACTTCACGAAAAGGACAAGTGTGGTACGCGTGAGTAACAATGCCTACCCGGAAATCGCGCGGCACGTAGCAGTGCTCGGTGAGTACGAGGGCTTTTACTGGCACCATCGCGCGCTTTCCGAGCTCGATCGACAGTAGCCACATCGAGAGATAACAAGTGATTTCCAGTGTAGAAGAAGGATTCGCCTATCTCGAGAGTTTTCTCAACCTAGAACGGGCCGATTTCAAGCCTCGGATGCTACGCCTGAGCCGCATGCGCAACTTGCTCGAGGACTTCTCCAACCCACAGCTCTCCTATCGGACACTCCACGTGGCCGGCTCGAAGGGAAAGGGATCTACCTCCGCATTTGCCGCGAGTATTCTGCACGCTTCAGGACTGCGAACTGGGCTCTACTCCTCTCCGCACGTAACCTCGTATCGGGAAAGGGTCCGGGTGAGCGACGGTTGCGCCTCCGACGAACTCCAGGTCGAGCAGTTTGAGCGCATCCGTCGATATATCGATTCAATTGGCGCTGGGGTGCCTGAGGCGCAACTACCCACGACGTTCGAGCTTCTCACGCTCTTCGCGTTCCTCGTCTTCGAGGCTTCACGTTGTGATGCGGCGGTCATTGAGGTGGGACTCGGGGGAAGGCTCGACGCGACTAGTCTCGTTCGACCCGAGGCGTCGCTCATAACGCGGATCGAGCTCGAGCACACCGAGTTTTTGGGTAACACCATACGGAGCATCGCCGCTGAGAAAGGCGCGATCATTCGGCGAGGGACACCGGTCTTCGTCGCTTCGCAACGGGAGGAGGCCGCGCAGGTCTTTGATCGTATCTCATTCCTCCGCCGTGCTCCGCTCAATACGCTTGACGGCGGTGCGTCCATCGAGGCCGCCATCACGCCAGGCGGCACCCAGATCAGGATCGCCTTACCGGGCTTCGCGCCAATCGAGGCAAAACTCAAATTGCTCGGCCGGGTTCAGGCGCAGAACGCCGCTCTCGCCGCTTGGGCGGCACTGATGGTCTTTCCCGAGGTCTCACAAGAGAGCGTAGGACGGGGGCTCGAGGAGGCTTGGCTTCCTGGGAGATCGGAAATCATGACGAGCCAGCGCGGCGTTCGGTTTCTGCTCGATGGTGCGCATACCGAGACCTCGATTGGCCTATTGTGCGACACGGTTGAGTCGCTGTTCACCGACGTGGGCAAACGTGTCGTCATTTTTGGCTGCGTTCGCGGCAAGTCGTACCGCAGCATGCTGGCCCGGCTTCGTGATACGTTCGCCACGATTGTGATCTGCCGCCCCGGCACCTTCAAGCCAAGCGATCCGGAGCTTCTCGAAGAAACGTGCCGAGAGCTCGGGGCGCGATATGCTCGCCGTGATGATGCCGATCAGGCTATCTCCTACGCGAGGAACCTGCTCGGCAAGCGAGGTGGAGTCGTGGCCGTGACGGGTAGCTTCTATCTCGTTGGAAAGATCCGGCAGGCACTCGTCGCTCTCGATCTTGTTGACGGTGGGGAGGAGGGGCCGATAAAGGATGCTACCGCATGTCGCTGAACTGGCGTGAGATCGACCTGATCCTCGAGGAGCTCCCTCTCCGCGATACCTACATCCAGGAGATTGTGCAGCCGGACTTTCGGAATCTCTATTTCCTGATTTTTGGGCAAGGTGAACGTTACTACCTGCGCGTCTCGTTCGAAACGGGAAAGACTCGCCTCCACCGGGCAGCCACCCGTCCACACAAACCAAAAACGCGACAGCGGTTTGCTCAACTGCTCCACTCCCGGATCAAGGGCGGAAAAATCGTGGCCGTCGAACACGTCAATCAAGACCGGATCGTGCGAATCAATATCGAGCGTGCCGACGAGAGTCTTAGCCTCTGGATTAGGCTCTGGGGTGGCGCCGCGAACTGCATCCTTACTGAACGCTCCGACGTCATTGTCGATGCCCTCTTTCGCCGGCCACAACGCGGAGAAGCAAGCGGACATCGCTTTACTGTACCTGTGCCCGATGCTGCGGAGAAAGCTCGTTTGAGCCAAGGTAAATTCGAGCCGCGTTTTTCCGACACCGCCAACTATAACGATGCGATTGCCCGGCACTACCGAGACCTTGAACTGCAGGAGCGTCGCAAACTCCTGCTTTCACAGGCCGACCGCGAACTAACTCGTCAGATCAATGCGGTAACGCGGCGTCTCGACGAGCTTGAGCACAAACGCAGCGGGGGGAGCACCCCGGAACGACTGCAACATCTCGGTGATCTCCTCATGGCCAACTACCACATCTTGGCATCGGCTGAACGTTGGATCGAAGTCGAAGACTACGAAGCGCCGGGAGTGACCGTGACTATTGAGTTAGACCCGGCACTCGAACCAAACGAGAACGCCGAGCGCTACTACGATCAGGCGCGTCGAGCCAAGCGACGTATTGCGGCTCTCGAAGAGGAGGAGCAAAACCTCAGATCACGCCTCGAGCGTTTGTCTCAACGGCTCGAGCAAGTGACAACCCTCGACAACGGCGAGCTCGAAGAGATTGCGGCGCAGGCTCGGGATAAGCCGGGTGGCAACCAAGCTCACGACGAGATTCCAGGCCTCGCGTTCGAAAGCGCAGGATGGCGGATTCTCGTCGGGAGAAACAGCAGAGAAAACGATCAACTGCTCAGGCACCATACTCGAGGAAACGACGTGTGGATGCACACACGAGATTACCCCGGCGGATACGTCTTTGTGAAAACCGAGAAAGGAAAATCGGTGCCGCTCGACGTATTGCTTGACGCCGGCAACCTTGCGGTCTATTTCAGCAAGGCACGTGCAAACGGTCGGGCGGATCTCTACTACACCCAGGTCAAGTACCTTCGCCGAGCCAAAGAAGGACCGACTGGGCTCGTCCTGCCGACACAGGAAAAAAACCTGGCAGTCGAACTCGATTCTACGCGCCTCGATCGACTGATGAGATAGCCGGTACCCTGCATCACGTTGACGATCTGGCACCGGTGCGAGATCTTACGGACAAATGAGCACGAATGTCTTAGAGCAAGTAGCAGATGGCCTTATCCGTCTTGAAAGGGACGGAGAAACCTTTCTCGGCGTCAACACGGGAATCCCCACGAACAGTCCGACACTTCGGAAACTCGCCGGACGAAAGAGGCAACCGGGACTCCTGATTCGCGACGGGAAGGTCGATGAATGGGAGGCAAAGGGGTTTGTCGAGCACGACGGGCGTATCCACGTATATGGCCCGCTTGTCGAGGGGCGCCTGCTCGAGAGCGAACTCCACGATGAAAAGCGGCCGCGTTTTGCAAGCCTGCGGAGGCTTGCAGAAGCCTTTTCTGTTCTCCAACAACTCGAGTATCACATTCCAACGATCCATACGCGAAGCATCGTCCTCACCGATGACGGGGGTATTCTGTTCCTTCCTCCGGACGCGATGCAGGAGATTCGCGAGCACCAGACGTACCGCGACCGTATTGAATCGATGGAACGCTACAACCATCCAGACCGCAGCGCGAACGAGAACCTCTCCTTTTTTTTGGCCGCCGCGAGCTACTTTGTCATCACCGGCCGTTTCCCATTTGACGCCGATGACGAGGAAGAACTTCACGCTCGCGTGCGAGCCAAAACGGTCTTGCCACCGCAAGCGATCGATGTGACGATTTCTGAACGCGCGAACTCAATGCTCGAGAGGGCGCTCACCTCCTCCGAGCAGGAGGTCTCGTTGGCAGAGTGGATATCCGCACTGCAGGCGTGGGAGACGGAGGGTGTCACCGAAGAGATTTCTGAGGAGGAGCGGCAAAAGCGGCTCGAGAGCGCGCAGCAGAGAACACAGCGCGTGGAGCGAGGATTTCGCAGGAAAGAGGGGTTGCGAAAGAATGGTCGCGCCGCACTCCTGATTGCGGCCGTGGTAGTGATTGTCGGCTCGATTCCTGCAACGATCATCAGTAACGCGCTGCAGCCGCGCGAAACTGCTGGGTTTGAGCCCCGCGAGGTTGTCGAGGCGTTCTACGGGAGCTTCGCAACCCTAAATCACATGCTCATGGAGGATACGTTAATCGGTGACGCCGGCGCGCAGTACGTGCGGGAGCTCACCAACCTCTTTGTCATCGATCGTCAACGAATGGGAGTTGAAGGACAGTCAGGTTTTGTGGACGCCCAGCTGTGGCGAGATCAGGGGATGCCGAGACTCGACAACTCTCGGAGTCCTTACGGTATTGCGAATCTCACGCTCGAAGAGATCGGGGCTCCCGAAGGCGAGCGTGCCTTTGTGGCAGAGTTCGAGCGGTGGCGCCCCGACTACGAGGGCGCAGAGGTCGGCCGGACCGGGCCTCTCGGTCTGCGAGAGGTTGATAGGCTTGCCCTCCGTCAAGACGACGAGGACTGGGTCATCTACGAGATTGAGAATCTCGAGAGCGAGCCGATAGACGTGCAGGAACTCCGACAGAGCCAGGACTCCGATTAGTTACCAATTATGACCGAAAGCGAGAGCAAAAGGAGCCCGGTGGCGATCAACCCTCCTCCGGTGTACGAGACCGTTGTAATCGTCTGAGCCTCGTTGCTGCTCCATGTGTCGAACAGATCGGCGCCGTAACGGTTTAACGCAATCGCAGAAACGTCCGCTAACGCACCTGCGGCCACGGCGATCGCGCCACTCGCCCGTAGAGCTGCGCTCTGGCGCCGGCGCATGAGCTCCTCGTCGGTGAGCCCGGCCGCATCCGCCCGCTGCTCGGCTTCGACGCCGAGCC
>JBMCTC010000246.1:0-4733 GCA_048624115.1 Spirochaetota bacterium | reverse complement strand
GCCAAGAAAACCTACGGCACGGGAAGTTTTGTGTTGATGAACACGGGAACCGAGCGAGTCGCCTCGGAGACGGGACTGCTGACCACTATCGCGTGGGGCCTTCACGATCGAGTCGAGTACGCACTAGAGGGCTCAATCTTCGTGACAGGCGCCGCAGTGCAGTGGCTTCGCGACGAGCTTCGCGCCATCCACGACGCACGCGATACGAACTACTTTGCCTCGAAGGTCAAAGACACAAACGGCGTCTACATGGTCCCGGCCTTTGTCGGTCTCGGTGCACCCTACTGGGACCAGTACGCCCGTGGCGCGATCGTCGGACTCACGCGCGGCGCAAACATCGACCATATCGTTCGCGCGACGCTCGAGTCGATCGGCTACCAGACGCGCGACGTTGTCGAGTGCATGGAGCAAGACTCCGGCATCGAGACCAAGGAACTGAAGGTCGATGGCGGCGCCTCGAACAACGACTTTCTCATGCAGTTCCAGTCCGATATTCTCGGCGTGCCGGTCTTGCGTCCGCGCATCGTAGAAACGACCGCTCGCGGATCGGCCTTTCTTGCCGGTCTTGCCGTGGGCTTCTGGAAGAATCAGAAAGAGCTCGAGGGCGCCTTTGAACTCGAGCGGCAGTTCGAGCCGACAGTCAACGAGGACGAGCGAGCCAAACTCTACGCCGGCTGGAAAAAGGCGGTCAAAAAAGCGATGGACTGGGAGGAGCGGGAGTAGCGATGCCGGATCAACCAAGAGTGCGGGTAGTCGAGGTCTTTTTCCTTCTGCTACTCGTTGCGCTGACCGTCGGTTTCTACATGGTGATGCGCCCGTTCCTCATTAACATATTCCTCGCGGCCGTGTTTACGTCGGTCCTGTTTCCGACCTTCGAGAAGCTCAAAACGAGATTCGACGGTCGGGGCGGACTTGCCGCGCTTGTCCTTCTCGCACTGGTGTTCGTAGGCATTGCCGTGCCGGCGATCATCATCGGAACCCTCGTCTACACCGAGGCGGTAAACGGGTATCGCGCACTCGTAGAACGATTGCCCGAGCTTGTCTCCCAGTTCGAGTCGATGGAGTTTCTCCAGGGGCTCGAGGGCGTTCCCTTTCTTGGCGACTACGTCGCGACTCTCGAGCAGGTCGATTTTGGCGATGAGATCCGCACGGCCCTTGGTTCGGTCTCAGGCTTGTTGCTTTCCATCACACGACGCGGCTTGCTCACGCTTGGCAGCATCTTGATCAACTTCGCGTTGATTCTGCTCCTGATGTTCTTTTTCTTCGTGAATGGTCGGCGCCTGATGGATTACGTGTTTACCGTGGTGCCGATGCCAAACGCGGAGCTCGCGCAGATTTCCGAGGAGACGCGGAAGGTAACCGCCGCGACCATCATCTCGACCATTATCATCGGCCTGATCGAGGGAACCCTCGGCGTTGTGGTCTTCTCTATTTTCGGGATTTCGTCGCCATTTTTGTGGGGCCTGATTATCGTCGTTGTGTCGATGATTCCGCTCATCGGGACGAATCTCGTTATTGTTCCGGCAGGCATTTCACTCCTGCTCGGCGGTCGCGTGCTCGCAGGCATTCTCGTGATCCTTGCGGGCGTTTCCGGGGTCGCAACCACGCAAAACGTCATTAAACCAAAGCTGCTCGGCGACCGGACCGGCCTTCATCCCGCGCTCGCCCTGCTCTCTACCATCGGCGGGATTGCCTGGCTCGGAATCGTTGGCTTCTTGGTTGGCCCTCTGTTGGCTACACTCTGCATCGTGATCTGGCAGCAGTTTGGGAACCGCTATCGCGAGGAGCTGTCGACACGATCGGCCCCAACCACAGCACCGGCGCCCGACGAGCCTACGGGACCGTCAGACCCGCAAGCAACACCCGAAGCGCGGGAATAAACGCGGCGCGCACGTCTTTCACGGGCACTCCGCTTTGCACCTCAATGTAAAAACCTCGCGCCAGTGCGAGGACCGCGCGGACGTGCTCGCTCGCGATCTCGAGGCCGGCAATCTCTTTCGCAGCGGCCTGCATGTATCCCACCCAACCGGAGACGTTTCCGCCGAGGAATGCCTCGTAGCGCTCGGGATTACGGGCCGCGGTCGCCAAGAGCTCGAAGTAAAAGCGCAAGAAACCGCGCCGCTCAGGCGCGGTAACGTAGTCGAAGTAAGCCACGATCGTCGTCTCGAGCGCGCGGAGGCCCGCCTCCGCGTTACGGCTGGTTGCGGTCGAGCTACCCGACGCTCTTCGCATCGAGTCGAAAAGCCGGCCGAGTGCCACCTTCTGCTGGTCGCGCTCGTACTCGACCACAGCATGCACAAGCCCTTCGGCACTTCCGAAGTAGTAGTGTAGCATCCGCGCACTTGTCCCGGTCTTTGCTGCGAGGAATCGGAGGTTCGCTTGCGCGAGCCCCCGCTCGGCAACCAGCGCGTGCAATTGCGGCAAGAGCCTCTCACGCTGCTCCTCTCGTCGACTACTGCTGCCCGTCACGAGCCGGCAAGACGCTCGAGAAATGCGCCGATCGACTCTTCCAGCCGGCTCAACCCGGGCTCCTCGTAGGGGAAGTGGCCGGCACCTTCAAGCACGACGAGCTCCTTCTCGCCTGCGATTCTCTCGTAGAATGCTCGGCTCATCTCGAGCGGCGTCCACGGATCGAGGCCCGGATGCGCGAGCAGCACGGGACATGAGTGGAACTCTTCCGGCTCGACAGCAGGCTTCATTTGAATAAGCGAGCGCATAAAACGAAAGCTCATCATGCCGCCGCCGGCGAGCGGATCGCTTGAAAAGAGGCGGCTAAACTCAGGATCGTTCGTGATGAGATCCATCTTGGCGACGAACCTGATGGGAAGCGCCATGTGATCGGCGATGAACCAGAACGCCTGGGCGAGCGCCCCGCCGACGCGGCTGAGAAAGAGATTCTTTGCTACCGCGTCGCGAACCGCAAGCGAACGGACATCTGCGAGGGTGGTGGCGATAAGGCCACGAACGCGGGGATTGCGCGCGGCAACCAGGTAGGCGAGCATACCGCCGATGCTGAGGCCAAATGCCACGACGGGACGAGCATCGCTTTCGAGCTCACGGTCCACGATGTCCGAGGCGATGTGGCTCCACACCTCATACGTGGCTCGCGACCGCTTCCCGTATCGGGTCAGGCCGTACCCCGGCATGTCTGGAGCGATCACCTCGTATCCCATGCGGTAGAGCATGACCGCAAGGGGGAGCAGGACTCTCCCATTGCCACCGCCGCCGTGCAACAGAAGCACCTTGGCCGGCGCATCCGGCTTCGCGAGACGATCAATGTGGACATCCGCATCCTCCCAACGCATCCATTCCTCGGTGGGAATGGTGTCGCCGGAGTAGCGAAGCTTAGACGGAAGAAACCGCTGGTAGCGGTGCCATTCGGTACGCTCGAGATAAGACTCGACGTGAGTTGTTTTCATCAAGTAGGGATGTAACACTTGTTACAGAGGGTCGCAAAAAAAACGCATCCACTTTCAACTGATCAACCATCACCGGTATCGGTCCCGTGATGAACCAGAATTCCTTCCTTTCGAATCAACGTGGGCTCGTCGAGAGCCGGCTTCAGGTGAAATCGATCCACGTCTACATCCAACTCCAGGTCCGTACCGGGTGTCAGATGATATCGATCCCGCACAGATTTTGGTACGACGATGCGTCCAAGACGGTCGATGGTAACTCGCATGGTGTAGCCGGGCGCCCTATCGCGCCGGACGATAGGGCGCTCGCCGGTCGGGGCACACCTTTCGGGTGCATGACTCGCAGTTGCTGTAGGCTCGCTCGGAGGGGAAAAAGATTCCCGAGATGGTTTTGTCTGGGACCATGAGGGCACTCTCGGTGAGTTCGACGCCGATGTTGGAGGCCTCGCCGAGGACCGCGAAGAGTTCGTGCTGCTGAGCGATCGGCCAGATGTGGGCATCACCTGAGCCGGGATTCATCGAGGAGAGTTTGGGGACGTCGAACTCGCTTCGCACAAACTCGCAGATCCAAGTGGCCGCGTCGCGGACGGCCATGAGTTTAAGGGTCTCGTGCCAGACCGAGGCAAAGGGGTCGAGATCGGCTATGTCGAGATCAAAGAGCGGCCGACCGCAGGTGGTGAGGTAGGCAAAGACTCGGTTGAGGCCGTCGAGATTCCGCACGAGCGTGGCGCTCTCGAACCACTGGCCGCCGAACTCGACCCGCTGGCCGTCGCGCTCTCCGACGTAGGCCACTCGGAGGAGCCCGACCGGATGCGCGAGGGGAAGCGCTCGCTCGAGATAGCGATCGATCTCTCCCTCGAGCTCGGGGTAGGCATCGGCACGCACCTCGTGCTCGAACGCCGCGCGATCGAACGAAAATGGAATATCGGTGAGTACTCTGGCGGCTTCTGTTTGCATTCCTTGACGATGACGGATTGACGAACTCACGTCAACAATCCGGTAGTGACACGGAGCTTGGGGATTACGATTCGCTAACCGTCGCTGGTAAAGGAGGTTATGCGGATTCTGGAAAAAAGGGCAAAAGCAGAGCAGTATCTCGTGGCTATGCCGAGACTTCCGAGACTGTTATCCCCAAGGTGAGTGACACTCCTCTCGACTGGCTCCGCGAACGGCTGATATGATCGGCGAGGACTCCTACATAATGACAATCGAAGAACGTGCTGAGTTTGCTCGGCTGTACGCATCGACCTTCTCGTATCCGGCGCCGGTGGACCCCCGCGGATGGCTGGACGTGTTGCTCGTAGACTGGTATCTCGA
>JBMCTC010000245.1:0-4738 GCA_048624115.1 Spirochaetota bacterium | reverse complement strand
CCCAGTACGCTCTCGGCGATCTACGGTTCGCTTTTCCCCAAGGTGTGTGACACTCATCAAACGCAAACGCGGCAGCGCATCGGAGTGCCGCCGCAGCGGAAACGCTCAACCGAAATCTGCGGTCATGAACCTGCTCACGTACGGCGAGTGACCGGGCGCCCCACGGCGGAAGTGACCGGACGGGCCCTCGCCAAGGAACTCGGAGAACCACGACTCGTGTTCGACCTCTTCGTTGAGGATTGCAAGTGCGAGATCGTAGGTGCGGTGATCCTTGCCGCTCGTGTAGTTGCAGAGATCGGTGTAAGTGCGGATCGCACACCGCTCGGCCTCGACGAGCACCGTAAGCAGGTCGCGGATCTTCTGATTCCCGGTATCGGGATACTGGCCGAACTCGGTCTTGTCCGACGAGGCCTTGCGGGCCTCTTTCGTGCCGCCGAGCGATTCCGGGAGATACGCATCCGGACAGCCGGCGGCGTCGGCGAATGTCCTGATGTCGTCCGGAAGCTTACCTCCGAGCTCATAGATGCGGGGGACCAACGCTTCGAAGTGGTTACGGTCCTCGATCCGCGCGTCCTCGATGATCTCCTTCATACCCTCACCTTCGAGCCCGATCGCGTTCACGCGGAGCAGCGTATAGTAGTAGAACGTGGTGAACTCCGCACCGGCCGCCGCTACGAGTTTCTCGAGAAGCCGGTCGATATCGAGACCGGCCTTTTCTACCATCTGTCGTGCAACTTTTCCCATTCTCTCCTCCTGTAGGAAATCTTGATTTAGACTCATTCTAAATCAAGAAGGAGTACCCGTCAAGGCAGCTTCAAGAATTGGAGGATTCGCGGTATGCTTTGGGGGATGAATCAGAACCAACGCTACCAGCAGCCGCTGATTGCGCGGTTACGCGACCGCGGATGGAGACTCACGGTGCAGCGCCGCGTCGTCGCGGAGGCCCTGTCGGAGCCGGATCTGCACCTCACGGCCGACGAGGTCTACTCCCGCGCCCGAGAACGCGTTCCAGAGATCTCCAAGGCAACGGTGTACAATACGCTCGGCGAGTTGACCGCCATGGGCGAGCTCCGGGAGGTCCAGCTCGTGCCAGGACCCACGCGCTACGATCCCAACGCGACCATCGTCCACCACCATCTCGTCTGCACGCAGTGCGGTGAGATCTCCGACATCCAGCCACGCGGCCTCGAGCATCTCGAGCTTTCAGACGACGATCGCCAAGGCTTTGAGCTCGAGCAGATCGAAGTCACCTTCCGGGGCCGCTGCTCGAGCTGCGCAGCGAAGTCTTGATCTCACCGGACATCCTGATGAGCGGTAACGCCGACAAGAACTGGGAGTCACACAATGAGTACAAGCGTTATCTGACGAACGGCTGAGGGATCCGGAGGGCCGCGGAGCGGGTCGCCGTCTTCGGCGACCGGAGGCGGGAGCCGGAGCCCGCAGGAGCCCGACCCCGCCCGGGGCGGTGGTGGTAGTAGAGTCGCGCTGCGCGCCCGCGTGAGACCCTCGATGGCGGGGGCAGCCCCAACTCGTAATCAAGATCGGTTGGCGTGTGGACAAATCGACTACCCCGCGCCATCTTTGGGGCGATGGATACGCTTGGTTCAATCGACGAATGGGTCGAGGAGCACCCCCTCGGGCTGCTCGTCTTCACGACCCCCGACTGCGGGGTCTGCAACGCCATCAAGCCGAGACTCGCCGAACTCGAACGGGAACACGAGCTGTTGACGGTGCGCTACGTCAACACGACTGAGTCGGCCGAGGTCGCGGCACAGTTCGCGGTCTTTGCCGTTCCCGTGCTCGCTCTCTTTGTCGGTGGGCGGGAGACGGTCCGCTTCGCGCGCTTCTTTGGCATGCACGAGCTCGAGGAGGCGATCAGCCGATACGAGTGGCTTCTGAGTGAAGGGGAGTGATTGCGCATGAGGGTTTTGGTAACCGGAGGAACCGGAAGTGTCGGACGGGCTGTGACGAGGTTGCTCGCGGAGGCGGGGTACGAGGTCACGGTAATTGGACGGAGTGCACGGGCCGAGGTTGAGCATGCCACGTATGAGCAGTGCGATGTAAACGACTACGATCGTCTGCGCGAGGTGGTCGAAGGGCACGAGTCGATTGTGCATCTCGCGGCGCTTCGCTCGCCGGTCGGGAATCCGGGCCGCGAGGTGTTTCGCGTAAACGACCTCGGGACCTTCCATGTCTTTGAGGCGGCTGCGGAGGCGGGCATTGGTCGCGTTGTCGCGGCAAGCTCGATCAATGCCCTTGGCACATTTTTTGGCGACCGCTCGCCGCGGATTGTGTATCTCCCCGTAGATGAGTCTCATCCGACGCTCGCAACCGATGCGTATAGCTTCTCGAAGCAGGTGATGGAGGAGATCGGGCGCTACTTCTCGGAGCGCGACGGGATTACAAGCACCTTGCTCCGGCTGCCGGCGGTTGTCTCGCACGAGAAGATTACGGAGGGGATCTCGCCCTACGCTACCTACGATTGGAGGATTATCGAGCGGCTGATCGCCATGCCCGAGGGCAAGCGCATTGCAGAGCTTCAGCGACTGCAGACCGAGTACGATCGGTTTCGACGCGAGCACCGACTCGAGCACGAGGAATGGAGTAGCTGGCGCAACGCGTCCAGTGGGGATGCGGTGCTGAGTCGGCAAGAGCTGCTCTTTATGCATCACCGGGCGAATCTCTTTACCTATGTGGACGAGCTTGACTCGGCTGCGTCGATCGTTGCTGCGCTCGAGGCCCCCTTCCAGGGCAGCCATGCGCTCTTTATCAACGCAAAGACCAACGATGTGGGTGTTTCGGCAGGCGAGCTCGCGAAGCTCTACGCGACGGATACGCCGGCGATTCGACCTTCGACTGCCGGCGACTCGACACTTGTTTCAATTGACCGGGCTCGGCAGCTGATCGGGTTTGAGCCGGAGTGGAATTTGCCCGCGTGAACGATTTACAGTAACGACGTGTTGGGTCTACAATCGGCGTATGGTGAAACGGAAGCAGAGCATGGGTCTCGCGGGGTTGCTGATTGTGGTGGCGGTGATCGCCGGATGCACGACGACAACTGGATATCAGACGCTCGAAGAGCTTAAGGGTTCAGAGGGACTCACGGAGGCCGAGTTTGACGAGCTTGGCGAGCAGGTCGCGGAACTCGACAGCAAGTTCAACGTCGAGCGTCGGGGCGATCATCAGATCTACTTTGCCTATGGGGACGAACTCATCCGTCGCGGCAGATACGCGGAGGCGCTCCAAGAGTACAAGGCCGGGCTACGCGTGTCGGCCCTCGAGTTTGACGCCCAGGTTCGCGCCGCCGAGCTCGAGATCGAGCTTCAAGAGAGAGACTCGGCCTATGAACGCCTTCGCTTTGTAGTTTCCCGTTCGAACGACGATGCCGTGAGCCGTCTCGCGGCGAGCCTGATCGAGAATAACCGGCTCGAAGCCGACTACGTCTTGACCGAGCTACCCGACCGACCAGATCTCATCGTCGAGATTCAGCCAATTGGCGACGCGCCGTCGCTCTTCGTGACCGCCGTCGCCGCTCGGCTGGAGCAGGAGTTTCACATCTCGACGAAGCTCAAGCCGCCGATCGAGATTGGCGAGGAGATCACCGCTCGCGAGCATCTTACCCATCGGGCCAATCGGGCAATCGAGGCCATCGAAGAGCAGAACTCGCAAGAGATCCTCGCAGAGTTCTATGCCTCGATGGAGATTCCAGCTTCGGGGCCGACGACAGCGGTAGATAAGCAACGTGTGTTCCGAGCGCTCGTTTTGAGCCAGGAGAACGGCGAAGAGGTCTGGAGGCAACTGCTCGATCTGAACTTCGTTCAGTACGACGCAAATGACTTGCTTGCTCAGATGCGCGAGCAACAGGCAACGGGACAACAATCGGATGCCGAGGGTCAAACCACGATCGGCGTCATTGGCATCGTCGATCAGGATATCTACCGCGAGGGCCTTAACTTCCTATTTGCGCTCACGCAGCCTGGTGCGAGCGTCATGAGCACGAACCGATTATTCGATCCTGAGCACGACTCCGTAGAGCAAGGCGTTCACCGATCGGTTGTCCAGGCGATGACTTCCTACGTGCAGATGCTTGGTCTCACACGGGCGACACGCATGCCGTGCGCCACCGCGTATCCAAACTCGCTCGCCGAATTTGACGAGAAGGAAGATCGACTCTGCGAGGAGACCCGCGTCCAGCTCGCGGAGTTCTATCGCTCTCGCTAACGACCTTTGTCCCGTGCTCGAGAACCGGTAGGTTGAGCCGTACATGAGCACGAACGACTTCTACACCGTCCTCGCCGACCACTACGATGAGCTGTTCCGTCCGAGCGAGGGGGCGCTGCAGTTTATCCGGCAGGAAGCCGCCTCGGCGGCGGTTGCCGGCGCGGCGGTAACGCAGGGCGAGCGAGGCGCGGGGCGCAAGCCGCGAGTGCTCGATGTCGCATGCGGAACCGGGGCGTGGGTGCGCCGGCTCGGCGAACTCGATTTTGATGTCTCGGGAGTCGACCTCTCCGAGCGCATGATTGCGCGGGGCAAGGAGCTCGCCCGAAGCAAGAGTATCGATCCCGCGCGCCTTCGCATCGGGGACATGATGGAGATCGACACGGATCCGGCGGCGCCGTTTGACCTGGTCTTCTGCGTGGGAAACTCGATCTCGCACCTTGGGTCAATCGAGCAGGTCGAGCGCTTTGTGAGTACGGCACGCGCGGCGCTTTGTCCGTCGGGGACGCTTGTCCTGCAG
>JBMCTC010000244.1:0-4774 GCA_048624115.1 Spirochaetota bacterium | reverse complement strand
TAAGCCCGTGGTGAAGCAAACCCGCCCCAACGCGCGTCTGTATAATCATGGCGCTGCCGCACAATCCCTACGATGCATTCTTTCACGAAGCATTCGAAGATCCGCACACCGCGCGTGAGCTTACCCAGTTCGCCGCGCCGGAGTTTGCGAGTCAGTACTCCCACGCAACCATCTCGGTGAAGCGGGATTCTTTAGTTCCCCCAGAGCTTCGCTCGAGGCAGACCGACCTCCTCATCCGCTTCGGCCAGAACGACCAGTCGGCCTACGCCTTTGTGCTCTACGAGCACAAGTCGTACCCAGATCGGTGGGTCAGCGTGCAGCTCTTGCGATACCTCCTGATCATCTGGTCTCGAGAGCCAAAGCGAGAGCACAGCGGCATTAACTACTTGCCACCGATCATGCCGATCGTCATCTACCACGGCCGAAAGACATGGAAGCAACCCCGCGAGTTTTCCGAACTCGTGGCCGACATGAACCGAAATCACGTACCCTACTTCAAACCCGCGTTTGTGAACCTCGCAACGATTGAGCCGGACCAAATCACCGGCTCGCTGCGCTTTGTGCTCGCTCTCGTGTCGCTCAAGTACGTGCAGCAGAAGCTCGAAGAAGCCGAAGCGCGAAGGCTCGTTTCGCTATTCGACAAGGGCCGCCGCGACCCCGAGGTAGCCGATCTCGCTCAACTCGCCGAACGGCTGTACGTCCAGACTCGCTCACGCGACGAGATCGAACACTTGACGGCCATAGCAGCCGAGGCGCACTATGAATCTACTGAGGAGGACCTCATGACCTATGCAGAAGAGCTTCTGAAGGAAGGGATGGCGAAGGGTATTCGCAAAGGGGAGCTGCAAGACAAGCAAAACGTTCTCACGCGGCAGCTATCCCGCCGCTTCGATCTAACCGCTTCCGAGCGCGAGCTCATCGCGGCTTGCGAAGACCCCGACGCCCTCGATGCCGCGCTCGATGAGATCGTGGTCGCAACCGAGAAGGGTCAGGTCCTCTCCAAGCTCGCGCGCAAATAGAGTGCGGTCATCAAACATTGACCCGTGCCAAGAACCGTCGTAGAGTGCCTTATCATACATAACGAGATTCTGATCTCACCGAAAGGACCATGAAGACCCGGACGCTCTACCAACAGCTGCTCCTGCTTATTGCCATCACGCTAATCGGCTGTCCCAATCCTGTCTCGACCTCCGAAGAGAGTAGCGACTCGCAGGAGACTCCCGAACAAGCCACGGAGGAGACTCCCGAGGAAACTCCCGAGGATCCACCAGAGAATGATCCACCGCCCCCGCCAACCTTCACCATCACCTACGACGGGAACGGTGCCGGTTCTGGAGCCCCTCCTGAAGATGCAACGGAGTATGAAGAGGGAGAAGAGCACATGGTCGCCCAGCCTGGGAGTCTTGCGCTCTCCGACCACGATTTTGCAGGCTGGAACACGGCAGCGGACGGTTCGGGGGACTCCTACGCACCTGGGAGTACCTACACATTCGAAGCAGGCGATATCATCCTCTACGCTCAGTGGAGTCTCACGCCGACCTTTCGCGTCTATTACAACAAAAACTTCCACCCCGCAGGTGAGCCTCCTGTCGATGATACGTTTTACCGCCAGGGAGACCTAATAACCGTCAAGGAACCGGGCTCGGCGCCTGAGAACTGGAGGTTCTCGCACTGGAGCCGGGACTGGGGCGACTTCGGTCCAGAGTATCACCCTGGAGACACGCTTATCATGGGAATGGAAGACGTCACATTCTACGCGATCTGGGAGCCAGATCTGCGCATGCAGATCGTCTATGACTCTCAAGGACATACCTCCGGCCAGGTTCCGGTAGACACCGGATCATACTCCTCCGAAGACTCACCGATCGCCCTCGAAGCTGCGGGCCTCGGCCGATATGGCCACGTGTTTGCCGGCTGGAACACCAACGCAGGCGGGGCAGGAACGAGTATTGCCCCTGGCGATCCCATCCCCTTCCTGGGGCAGGGCGAGCACACCCTCTACGCACAGTGGACAGAGGTAGAGCCGGCGTTTGTTACAACGTGGGACTCCTCCTCTCCAGTCGAGTTACCCCTCATTCCCTCAGGCACCTATGACTTTTTTGTCTCGGTAGCAGGCACTCCCCGCGGCGCCCATGTAACCTCATACGACGACCCGGATCGCATCGTGATCGCACACGACCCGACAGTTCACGTCTGGGGAACGATCGAGGGACTACGCGTCATGGACGCCGATCAGGGAGCCTACACGCTTACCGAGGTCTCCCAGTGGGGACCGTTCTCGTTTGGAGAAGGTGCCCCTACCTTCAATGGCGCCACAGCCCTCACCATAACCGCTACCGACGCACCTGACCTCTCATCGACCACCTCGTTCGAGGAGATCTTCCGCAACGCTACGAGCCTCACCGACATTCCTGGGATCGGCGACTGGGACGTGTCTGCCGTCACGACGATGGAGGGGGCCTTCTCCAACGCCGCGCTCTTTAACAGCGACATCTCGAAATGGGACACCTCCTCGGTTACTACAATGGCCGGTATGTTCTCCGGCGCCCGAGCCTTTAACCAACCGATCGGCTCGTGGGACACCTCCGGCGTGACCGACATGACCACTATGTTCTTCGATGCCGACTCGTTTGATCAGGACCTGCCCTGGGACACCTCCTCGGTAACGAGCATGGCGGGAATGTTTCACTGGGCAGAGGGTTTTGCCGGCGATGTATCAGGCTGGGACACCTCGTCGGTCAAGCACATGGACTACATCTTTGCCGGGCCCGAGAACTTCAACCCAGACATCGGTGATTGGGACGTCAGTCAGGTCGAGTACTTCGATATGGCCTTCATCGGGACTAAGCTCGACCAAGATCTGTCCGGCTGGAAAACCTCATCCGCAAAGAGCATGACCTACATGTTCGCAGAAACACCCTTCAACCATCCCTTGGACACGTGGGATGTCTCGAACGTCACGTCAATGGAGGGTATGTTCGCCGGCACGACGGCCTTTGACCAAGACCTTGGCTCGTGGGACATAAGCGGCGTTGGGAACCTCGATGAGTTTCTTTCCCAAAGCCAACTCTCGACAGCCAACTACGACAAGCTCCTGATCGGTTGGGCGGCTCAGAGCACCGTGCCCTCCTCCATCACATTTGATGCCGGTTCGTCAAAGTACAGCGCGGCGGCATCGGCAGCCCGCGCGTACCTCACCTCCGTAAAGTCCTGGACCATCTCCGATGGAGGAATGGAGTAGCGGCTGTAAGTGCAGACACGATCGCGTGAAGACGTCGAATACTTGACGGCCATAGCGGCCGAAGCGCACTATGATTCTACTGAGGAGGACCTCACGACCTACGCGGAAGAGCTGTTACAGGAAGGGGAGCTGAGATGCGGCTGAGCAAGGACGAGGTTTCCGTGATCAAGGGCGCGGTCGCCCGTCGGTTTGGCCCAGGGACAGAGGTCTTCCTCTTTGGTTCCCGGTTAGACAACAGTCGGCGCGGCGGCGACATCGACCTCTACGTTCGAACCGCCCTCGATGCGGAACATGCGACCCGCGCGAAGCTCCTCGCCATGTCGGACATTCAACTGCGCCTGGGCGACCAGAAGATCGATATGGTCGTATCGCCATTTGTTCACGAGGGCGACCTGGTGATGCAGGAGATAGAGCGCGAGGCAGTGCCCCTGTGAAGCCTGCTGTCCGTGCCACAATCGAGTCGTCGCTTCGCGAGTGCGAAGCGCATCGTCACTGGATCGCTCGCGCGCGAGCGAAGCTCAGCGGCACGTTTCCGCTTACCGCGGAGTCGCTCGCCGGGTTGGATGAGCGTGAGGTGGAGCTCGTGGATCAGTTGATCTATCGTTTCACGAAGCTGCAGGACTCGATGGCCCGGAGGTTGCTGCCGTCGCTTCACGAGCTCCTCGAGGGCACGGACGAACCCGTTCCCTTTCTGGATATCGTCAATCGGCTCGAGGCGCTTGGAATCGTTCCGAGTGCAAGCGAGTGGCAGATGTTCCGGAACCTGAGGAACAACCTCGCCCACGACTATCCGGAGAGCCGGGAACAGACCGCAATCACGCTAAACCAGCTCTACTCCGACCTCCCTCGCCTCGAGACGCTGTTCGAGAACGCCCGGCGCGAGTACGAGCGCCGGTCACCAGGCATTCCGGCGCAGTAGTCAGACGTTGCCCGGGAACGCAGAAGGGGGAAGTCTCCCCCTCGCTCCGCTACCCCCTCTGCAGTCGCGTAGTTTCTTAAGCCCGTGGTGAAGCAAACCCGCCCCAACGCGCGTCTGTATAATCATGGCGCTGCCGCACAATCCCTACGATGCATTCTTTCACGAAGCATTCGAAGATCCGCACACCGCGCGTGAGCTTACCCAGTTCGCCGCGCCGGAGTTTGCGAGTCAGTACTCCCACGCAACCATCTCGGTGAAGCGGGATTCTTTAGTTCCCCCAGAGCTTCGCTCGAGGCAGACCGACCTCCTCATCCGCTTCGGCCAGAACGACCAGTCGGCCTACGCCTTTGTGCTCTACGAGCACAAGTCGTACCCAGATCGGTGGGTCAGCGTGCAGCTCTTGCGATACCTCCTGATCATCTGGTCTCGAGAGCCAAAGCGAGAGCACAGCGGCATTAACTACTTGCCACCGATCATGCCGATCGTCATCTACCACGGCCGAAAGACATGGAAGCAACCCCGCGAGTTTTCCGAACTCGTGGCCGACATGAACCGAAATCACGTACCCTACTTCAAACCCGCGTTTGTGAACCTCGCAACGATTGAGCCGGACC
>JBMCTC010000243.1:0-4795 GCA_048624115.1 Spirochaetota bacterium | reverse complement strand
CGAAACTCCACGGGGGAGCCGTGAGGATCGCCGACCGCCGGAGCGGGTGAGCATCGTGTGAGGGTACGACTGCCCCCCCTCCTGCCCTCTGATTCAACATTGCCGCGGACCGGGCAAGCGACTATCTTCGGCCGATGAGACGATTTTTCGTGGCTGCCGCGATGGCGGTCTTTGTCATCGCCGGTGTGGGTGGTCAGGGTTCCGATCCTGGCGATCTCTCGCAATACGCGGGCGCCCAGGCGCTCTACGAATTACTGACTACCGCGCCCAACTCAGTGCTGTTGATCGACACTCGGACCCCCGAAGAGTACGAGGCCGGGCACATTCCGGGAGCAGTTCTGATTGACTACCGCGAGATCGGTGACAATCCCCCAACCGAGGACAAAGACGCCCCGATTATCCTTTACTGCCGCAGCGGCAACCGCGCCGGCAGGGCCGAACGAACGCTCCGCAGGCTCGGTTACACGAACGTCTTCAACTGGGGCGGTATCATCGACTGGCCGTACGAGGTCGTGACGGGCCCCGAGCCTGGGAGTTTTGGAGACGCCGAGTAGCGGTGACGTCGCCGTGGTTGAGTCTTACCGCTCGGGCTTCGGCATCCACACAAACGCCGCGTGGAACAGGTCGGTGACCTTGTACTCGGTTAGAACTCGAGTCTCGTCTTGCAGTTCGACGAGTCCGAACGCATCGGAAAAATAGCTCACAAAGAGAACGATGTAGTACGCACGAAAGTAGTCGACCATCTTTTCGTCGTTACCGGCCGGTTCGATGAACGCCGGGAACGCTCGGACAAACCGGTCGAACAGTTCCTGTGTGGTTCCCGATGGGTGCCGTTTGAGCAGGTAGAGTGAGAACATACACGACTGTTCGACAAACGTGAGCCTGTCGTCCCATCTGTCCGGCGGCAACCAGTTTCGCCAGTCAAACTTCCCGATCGCCGCTATGATCGCATCTTGAAACACCTGCGACCATTTCTTCTTGGTGAGAACGTCAAGGCCCTCAGGCGTGATCCACATTCTGGTTCGCGAAGCGTCGGCGTAGCCGATAGACAATAGCAGATCGTGCAGCACGGAGAGGTTGGGCAGCGCCTGCTCAGGCGGAATTGGGTCGCCCGGCTTCCACCAGCCGGCGAAGCGTCTGAGGTAACTCTCACACATCTTGCGATTGAAGTTCTCGCGTTGGGTGAGTTTGATTTCTCCGCCGCTTTGCGCCATGAACAATAGTGCCCAGGCGATCTGTTGTACGACGGGCGCGTCGAATGCGGTGGTATTGGCAAGAGCGCCATTGATGGCGAAGACCTTACTCTGCGAAGGGTTATAGAGCATCGCATGGATGTCGTCGCTCGAGAGGCCCTCGAAGTCGTCGATTGGCTGAGCATTCGCCGATGTGACGTTTCGGTTTAACTCAGCCTCAAGCTCCTCCTTGCTGGAGAACTCGCGCGATGCGGCCAGCTCATGAAGCTCTGAGAAGAGTCCCGGCGCCGGCGGGCGTTTCCCTAAGAATTCCATGAACGTCGGCGGCTGCTGATCGTTGGGAAGGTTTTCGCAGTGTAGTTCGTACCGCTTCATGGCCGCGTCCAACTCCTCCATGCTGGAAAAGCCGGTCTGCGCGAGCATCGCGTTCCTAATCTCGGCGTCCCCGGCGCCGCCGATGTTGCTGTGGTGGCGCGTGTTTCCGGCGGAGCGCGTCTCTTCGTTGCGCATACAACAGTGCTTATACTTTCTCCCGCTTCCGCACGGGCACGGTTCGTTTCGGCCTACTTTCATCGATCTACAATAACGCATTTTTCCGAGGTTGGCGTTTCGTGTATGCTCATGTGTGTGAGCATCCGTGTTATGATGTAGGGGTACAGCAGGTGACTGCCGCGCATCGAAACCGCGAGGAGGGAGTATGGGAGTTCAGATCTTTCTGACGGTAAAGGGTGGAGACATTTCCCCAAAGCTCTGGGAGCGGATTTACGCCGAGAGCCTTGTTCTTCTCGAGAACTTTCCGGCCAAGCTAACGAGGCTGAAAGCTGAAGAGATTCGTGACGAGAAGCGGTATGTCTATACCCCCGAGATCGTATGCAACCGGAATGCGCCGACCGAGCATTGGACGGTAGATGGTGACATGACTAGCCGGCAGGAGGCGGAGCCGTTTGACTTGTTCCGCGATCATGCGAGCCAGTTCCCTAACGAGCACGGCAGCATCGACGAATCGGACGGCCACGACGTTCTCTGGGCGGAACCCGATGACGAGTTTGAGGATTTCTACGGCAACGGCCGTCTTCTCTGGGACTCGAAGACCCAGGGACGACCCTACCACTATGCAATACTCGCAGTCGGGATGTTGGTAGAGAGTCGGTGCCCTCGCGCGGCCTACGTGATCGGCGACATTGACCGCGGCCAGGCAGAGCAAGCCAAGGAGTGGGCAGACGCTCTGCTCGAACAGCCGATCGACCTGCCCGTCTGTGTCGACGCCGACAGGCTCTTCCGGCGCACACTCGAGATGTATGGCCATGTGCGGCAGGCATTCCGCCGTTTCAGCACACTGTTTCGGGGAGAGTCCTGCGAGGTCTGGCCGGCGATCGTGAGGAACGCCGATTCCGCGGGGGTGCACGCATGTCTGATCGAAGAGCTCAAGTCGTTTGCCGGTCGTGGAGTCTCGGACGAGGCGATTCGCTATCTCGAGGCGACCGGTGACGTTGCCGGACTTATCGCGGCAGTCGACGAGATCGCTTCGAGTGGAACCCCAGACGCGGACGGGATTTCGGTCGAGGAACTTCTCAAAACACTCTGTGCTCACTCCATCACCATTCCGCTCGAAGAGCGGAGAGCCGTTCCGGCCGGCGTTCTGCCGCCGCTTCCTGAGGGTAATAGCGACGAGAGTCTGTGGAAGACGTTCTTCAAACTGACGTTGTCTCGGCCCACTACGGAACTCTACATTCGCGCGGAAGATCTTCTGGATCAGTTCGTCAAGGCCGAGCCTCGGCACCGAAAGCCATTTAGGGAAATTATCGAGAGGAGCGAAAAGAAGGCGCGAGAGGATCTCCGATGGTTGTCGGAGAAGATGAGTGAGTTCGGAGAAGGCGGCGCAACCGGCGAGTCCGGAGCCTCAACTGCGGAGGCATCAATCCGCGATGAGATTGCACGCCAGACCCCCCGTTACACGGACGAGGAAGCGATGGCACGAGACACGGGGGTCGTGATCCGCAAGGTCCTCCGCTCGGCACCGGACATCGAGGGACTCGCGAGCCGCGAAGCGATGCTCCGCGCCATGTACCGGGCGACCTGGGAGAACCAGATTGTGCTGACGGCTTCGAGTTGGGACGAGATCGATGCGCTTCAGGACCTCGAGACGCTGACGCATCTGGTCGGCCTTGCGTCGGTCCCGAGCTCTGAGCTGCATTTTTGCAACTGGCGACGTCATCTATTAGAGCGGCCCGCCCTGTGGGCTACGCTGGTGGGCCCCCCTTCCTCTGCAAGCGGCTGTTGACCGGAAGAGAGAAAGCGACCTATGCTTGATTTATGTCGATGGACCAAGTTCAGATGCAGCTCGTACAGGCGGCAGCAGATCGACTGCGCAGGAAAGAAGCGAAGCACCAAGAGAAGCTTCGCATGCGTCGCGAAGCCGCCCAGGCCCTAGCGCGAACAGTTGCCATTCAACTTGGCAAGCGAGACGACCGGATCTCTCGCGTGATTGGGTTTGGTTCTACCTTTGAGCTTTGGCGAAACTATCGACTCGACTCCGACATCGACCTGGCGATAATTGGCGGCGATTGGTATGAAGCCACACGAGACCTTCCTGTGAGCGACATTGAAATATCGATCATCGAGTTGAGCACGCAGACTGAATCGTTCCGTCAAGATGTGTTGGAGTACGGAGTGGTCCTCTATGAGAAGCAGTGACTCTATCGAGCGACTTCGTTCGGAACTCAAGCAAGACTACGAGTTCATCGTCCTGAATCAAGAAAAAAACCAAGAAATGACACGGAGGCTCGATGCGGCCGAAGTTGACGACGAGTTCCTCTACGCGGCGCTGGGCTACACCCTTCACAACTTATACAACGCCATAGAGTCCTACTTCTACCGAGTCGCCAAGTTCTTCGAAAATGACTTGGGTGAAAGCGACTGGCACCGAAGTCTCGTGAGCCGTATGAACCTCAGTATCGACGGAGTTCGCCCGGCCTTGATCGATCGAAAGTTTGCCGAGCGCGCCGACGAGCTGCGTCGATTCAGGCACCTCTTTCGTAATCTCTACAAGTCGCCTCTCATACCGGAAAAGATCGAATTCGCTAACCGCAGCGCCCGAGATCTTTCAGCCCACTTCGAGCCCTACCACACACGATTCGACGAGTTTCTCCGTCTCCTCAAATCACAGCTCGAACAGTAAACCGCACGAAGCCCTCGATTTTCCAGCGGATTTCGCCTTATAATGAAGCAAACCCGCGCCGACGCCCGTCATAGACGGTAAGGAGTGTGGGTGTGAGTGAAGCAATGGAACTGTCGGAAAAGCAACTTAATCAGATTGGTGGCTACGTCAAACAGAATCTCGGTTCGTGGATGAAGGAAGTCGGGCCCCCGGCCGACGCTCTCGTGACGCAGAACATCTTCGAGCGGGTCGTCCGGGTAGAGGAAGAACTCAAGGCCTCCCGTGATCTCATGCGCCAGGGATTTGACCAAATGGATGCCCGCTTTGGCCAGGTAGATCTCCGGTTCGAAGACCTGCGTGCGGACATGGCTTCACGATTCGAGCAGTCGGACAAGCGCAGCGATGATCTGCGTGCCGACATGGCTTCACGATTCGAGCAGTCGGA
>JBMCTC010000242.1:0-4799 GCA_048624115.1 Spirochaetota bacterium | reverse complement strand
CAACAGCAAGGTACGATCTTCTCCAACTCGTGCTAATGCCAACAGATTCTCTTCCTCGTGAATCATCAGATACGCTCCCGTGCAAAGCGCTTGCTCACTTCGTTTGAGCGCAATCAGGTCACGATACAAGCGAACGAAACGGAGATCCCACCTCTCGCGGTCCCACGGCATCGGGAAGCGCTTTCCATGATCACCGTCGAGGTTTCCATTGATCCCAACCTCATCGCCGTAGTAGATGTTGACGGCGCCCGGCAGAAAGAACAAGAGCGCCACGGCACCGGCATACAGGTCCCACTCGAAGACAACGGCGTTGTTGTGTAGCCGTGTGACATCATGACTATCGATGAGGTTGAACTGCGCATGCAGCAGATTTGAGTGAACCCGATCAAAATGCTGCCGGATAAGCTGACCGAGCTCGGTGCCATGAATTGGCCTGCCTGCAACACCCTCTTCGCGGCGCTCGAGCGCGAACTGATCGGCTTCGCCGATCCACATCCGAATTGCTCTTCCCGAGGCGAAGTAGTTCATTGCAGAATCCCATTCCTCGCCCTGCAAGTAACTGTGTGCGTCTTGCCAATGCTCTCCGAGTATGTACGCCTCGCTGTTGATCTTTTTCACGACGTCTCGTATCTCTTGCCAAATCGTGTGCCCGGCTTGCGCCGAACCGTAGTTTCCGGTCTCGCTGGCAACGTCAAAACGCCACCCGTCAATCGAGAACGGCGGTCGAAGATACTTCTGCACGAGCGAGTCTTCGCGCCGATAGACGATATCGCGGAGTTCGGAAGATTGATAGTCAAGCTTGAGAAGTTCAGGAACGCCCATCCAATGGACGGCGTTGCCGTCCTGATCCGTCGCAACAACACGGGCGATGCTCCCATCTTCGAGACGCAATCCATTCGACCACGGGTGTTCTTTCCCGATGTGGTTGATCGACACATCGAGAATGACACGAATCTCTTTGTCGTGAGCGCGCCTGACGAGCGACGCCAGCGCTTCGTCGCCGCCGAGGTGTGGATCTACCTGGAAGTAGTCAATGCAGTCGTAGCGGTGGTTGGTCTTTGCCAGAAAGACAGGGTTCAAATACAAAGCGGTGATCCCGAGCTCACTGAGGTAGTCGAGGCGTTGCTCGATCCCCGATAGATCTCCGTTGAAAAAGTCGAGGGAGCCAGATTTTGCATAGGGCAGGGGAGGTGAATCCCACGGCATTCGCCGGCTCTTGAAGCCGTCTCGAGTGATTTCCCCGTCGCTCACGTCTAGAGACGGGTCACCATTACAGAAACGATCTGGAAAGATCTGGTAAAACACCGCTCCCTTCGCCCAACCTGGTGCGTCGGTATCGAGGTCAATTACGTAATCATTCTCCTCTGTCGGGTAGACACGGCCAATACCAGCTCTCGTGAGGTAGTAGGTCTCGTCCTGTCGATGTAGTCGAAAGTGGTAGTGTATGCGTGGTTGTGAGAGCGGAAGTTGCACCTCATGCCAACGAAATGCTCCCTCTTGCCATTCGCGAGTCGACGCTATGAAGTGATCGATACCGTTGATGACGACCCTGAGATAGACCCGCGTGAGTACGCATTCGTGACGGATTCGAAGGGAAACCGAGGCGACCGGGCGCGGTCCGTTTTTATTAACCACCACAAACGGTGGACTACAATCCGAGAATGCGCTCGCAATTAGATCCAAGTTTTACTCCTCTCTCTCTCGTTAGGACGCGGTAGTCGTGCAGTCATGATACCCTTACGTCGGACGATGCAGCGAGCGCGCCACGGAGTACAATGCGGGTCGGGACTACGAGATGGTCTTCTTCGACAGCTGTCTGCTCAATAGAGTTGATGAGTAGCCGCGCCGCATTGCTCCCGAGTTCCTCGGGAAAGATCTCCACACTCGAGAAGGGGGGGCCCGTCTGCGGACCCCACTTCGTGTTGTTAAAGCCGATCATCGGGATCATTTCCAATCCCCGATCACGAAGCGCATGCTCCGCGCCCATTGCGAGAAAGTCGTCGCTTGCAATCAGACCATCCGGGATCTCGGACTCAAGGACCGCTGCCATAGCGCGTTTCCCGCCGTCCTCGCTGAACTCGTCGGCATAGGCTATCAGTGGAGGGTGTTGATGTAGCCCACGATTCGCCAGCGCCATTCGGAATCCCTCGAACCGGTCTCGTGTTACGTTCATTTGCGACGGCCCGCCGAGAAATGCAATTTTGCGGAGTCCGTGTTCGATAAGTACCGTCGCGGCGTCGTAGGAAGCGTGGAAGTTGTCATTGTCGACCCACTGGACGCCATCCGATCTGCCCGGTCGGCCGATGACACAGAGGTGCGCGTCTGATTCCACTAGATAATCGAGACAGCGATCCTCGACGTACGCCGCAACCAAAACGAACCCCCGGACCGCAGGCGTCTTGAGATACTCGTTAACCGTCTCGATTCTCGAATCGTCGCTGCCGGCGTAGGCATAGGAGGGATAGTATCCTGCTTGCTGAGCAGCTCTACTAATTCCTTGTAGGACGCTTGCGAAAAAGGGGTGGCGAGCCAAGTCCGGCGTCGTAGCCGGAAGAATCACAGCAATGAACTGCGCACCCCCAGAGGCAAGAAACGGGCTACCGGGTCGATAGTTGAGCGCTTCCGCCGCCTCTATCACCCGCTGCTTGGTCTCGTCGCTTATTCGTGGATGATTGTGCAGGGTGCGAGAAACAGTCGAGGCAGAGACCCCGGCCCGCACGGCAACTTGTTGAATCGTTACGCGCCTTCCCATGCCACCTCGTCTCTCACGGTCGGATAACGTGTGCCCGAGGCAAGTCATCGGGAGCGAGAGCCGCACTACCACCTCCAGCCGACACAGCGTAGTCGGAGAGAAGTTCCTCTTGAGAGACATCTGCGCTCGACGGCACAACCATGTCCATGATACGGGTGTGATGGACGCTCTCGGCCGGGGCGCCACCGATAACCCACTGCCCGGCGGTGCGAGCTACATTCCGCACGCGGCGCACCCCTGCCGAGGGAAATCCTTCCTGGCTCAGCACGACCACCGTATAGCCCATTTCGGAGGGGTCTACCCCGCTCGGCAGAAGCGATTTCGGCATTCGTATGGTAAGCCTGCCCGAATCTGCGTCGACCCGGACGCGCAGCGGCGAGCCGCTCATCTCCGCCGGTGCGCTGGCCGGATCACCCGGATCAAGGGGAGTAAGGACTTTCTGATTCCAACCTTCTACCCAAAGTGCAAACTCCCACCCCGCATCTGCTGGTAGGGCTGCATTTCTCCCTTCCAGAAGCTTGCGGGCTCCGGTTCCAGTCCCTGGATCGATATCCAGGTATATGTCAACCGTTTGGACCGAGAGATTGATCGGTGAGTTCCACGGGTTCTGGATGGCGCCTCGGAGACCGACCGTAAATTTCAGGTACTCCTCTTCATCTTCTACCGAGAATGACGTGATGTCGTAGACGCCGGGACCAAAAACGGTGTCGCTCGGATACTCGTAGCTACCAGGTCCGTGGTCATCGCCTTCGGGATCCTCAATCGAAAGGACAAGCTCGCCGCCACCGAGATCTGGAATGTTGGTCTGACCCGGCCCAGAAGACGGAAGCAAGTCCGTTGCACCAGCCTGTTCCACAAAGAAGGCTCGGAACGAAATCTCATCACCGCTCTCGAGATCGCCAAACGTTTCGAGCGAGAGCGAAAGTTCAGCGCTGCGGCCACGAATGCTTGCCACTACGTCGGCAGCTACCTGCTCCCAAGAATCGTCTTGTGAGCGCCGGAAGAGGGCGGCTCCCTGCGATGTGATTTCAATGTAGGCACTGGCGTCAAATCCGATCAACGATTGTCCGGGAGCGTTTACAAACGGCGCGTCTGCAAGCTGACCCGGGTACCCAAAGTAGAGCTGCACCGCGCCACGCGTCGTTACCTCCTCGAGTGGAGCAGCAGTCTCTACAAAAAGGTGCATCCGTTGGGTATCAAATCCGTAGTCCACACGATCGAGGACGTCAGACGCTCGCGCCTGAGCACTACCGGTATTCTGGTAGTATCCTGCGGTTGCCCACTCCTCGTCCGAGCGCTGACCGTCAACGGTCGGTGTAAACGTGTCGCTAGGCCGTCTTGACGGCGGTGCAACGCGTTCAGGAATGATTGGCACGCGAAGATAGTCGGGCACCGGCTCGCCGAGTGCGCGAAAGACATTCGACAACAACTCGCGGTAGGCCACGTCAAAATACTCGTCCTGCCCCGAGTCTTGATCCGCACCGTACCACCAAAACCAGTCGGATCCTTCAGCGAGATACATGTAATCCTGGGCAAGAGCGAGCTGCTCGGGCGAAGTTGTGCGGCGGCCGCCCATATCGTAGAGCGCAAGGAACTCGCGTACCCGTCCAAGTAAGTTCCATGCCTTTGTCTCTTCAGGCTCTCCGATCCAGGTGCTGTAGTCAGAGCTAAACCACGAACCCGGCCAGAGATCATCGATGGTCCGTTGTTCGGGGAACCGCTCCATATACGCCGGTACCGTTGTCGTCTCGATGGTCTCAGACTCGCTTAACATTCGATAGAGGGCGTTCAGAAACGCTTTACCGTCGTTTGGGTAGTGCTCCCACGCGTTCTCACCGTCGAGGATTACGCTTACGAGATGCGGACCGCCTTCTCCGCCGGTCTCCTCCTGCAACCGCTGCCGGATGCGCTCGAGGCGCTGCATCAGGTCGGCGGCCGCGGTCTCCCCGGGCGTCCCCGAGTATTCGAAGCCGATGAGGTCGGAAATGCGCAGGTCACGGAAGACGATCGCAACGGGCTCGCTGCGTGCGGCCTGCACGATGTAGGG
>JBMCTC010000241.1:0-4813 GCA_048624115.1 Spirochaetota bacterium | reverse complement strand
CGATCGAAGACCTCCGATGCGGTTGGTACAATCGTCGCGCCTGCTGCTACGTACTCTTCGTCTGTGTACCCGGAGCCCACCCCGGCGTTCTGCTCAACAAAGAGCGCGTGGCCGTGGGAGACGTAACTCTTCACATCCGCCGGAGTCATTCCGATTCGGTACTCGTGCTTCTTGATCTCTCTTGGTACGCCTATATCCATATTCAAAGCATAGCATGATCATTCCGTGTCGGCTTGCTTTTTCAATCCTCAGCTTTCGAATGCAGATTACCGAACATCAAAGGAGATGGAGTTCCATAGTCCACGCACCAGAAAACATCCCGTGCTTCTCTGCTTCGCTGTTACTTTCTTGCTGCCGGTCGTCCTGACCGCTCAGGAGGACGTGCTGCCGGAATTGAGCGAACTCGAGTTCGATGAAGTCGAGTTGAGCCAGGCAGGTCCCGACTCGTTCTACATCCGATCCGCGAGAGCCGGTGACGAGTACTACTCGCTGCGACTCGCCCCGTCGGAGGCAGGCGGACTCCAGATCATCGAAATCCTTCCCGAGCGCGAGAACCTGTTGCCGCGCCAGACGATCCTCGACTTCGCAACTGTCCAGCCGCAACCCGACGGTTCGATTGTCATCGACGGCGTGATTATCGAAAACGAGTTCTTCTCGGGCGTCGTTGAGGTTACAGACAGCAATCGCATCGTTCTCTCCCAGATGCTGACGATGACCTCAGAGCCGCGCGTGCAGAGAGATCGCTTGGCGGCCGTTCTCAGGCTCGAGAACGAGCTCGAGGGGTTGGGCGATGATGTCGGAGCGCTCGTGCAGGAGCGCGATCAGTTGCGTGCTCGTGTTGCCGACTTGTCAGGAACAAACGAGGCGCTCTCTGCCCAGGTCGAGGACCTGCAGCAGCGCATAGCAAATCTCAGCGAGGAGAACAGCGCGCTCCGGGAAGACCTCTCGGCCATGACTGCCGAAGCAGACCGTTTGCGTGAGTTATTGGCATCAAACGGGACGGGCAGCCAACGAGAAGAAACCGCCCCGGAGAGCGACAACGCGGCGGGAGCGTCATCCGCCGCCGAGCCGGAGTGGAGCTTCCCGGGAGACTACGTGCGGACGGCGGACCTGCGCGCGGCGGCCGCAGCCGTGGCGAATGAGCTTGCCGCGCTCTCGCAACGAATTCGATCCCTCGAGTCAAGTGTCGAAGAGGCCGACATGGCAAGCCTCCCCGCCCCGTCGCCCGGCCGAGCCGAGGCCGAGGGCGCGCTCGCCGATTCCGAACAGGCCGAGCGGATCGCGCGTCTCCAGGCGCAGATTGCCGAACTCCAGGCCGAGAACGATCGACTTCGTGGCTCCCAGCAAATTCTCGAGGGCCGAGTCATTCAAGAGATTCTCAACCAGAGCCTCGTGGGTCTCATGCGAGCAGAGATGAACCAATCACTCGCATCCGGGTTTCCGTCGATGGTTCCCGATACCGGCTCGTGGGATGTAAGCGGGAGCCGGGCAGTCCAGCGGGACCCCGATGCCTACTTTGCCAAAGCTGCCGTTGAGGTTGTGCAGTCGGAAACGCCCACCCTCTACGGGGTGACCATGGAGAGTCTCGAGGAGCGAGGATGGGCCGGCGTGGGCCTCCATCTGTTCGTGTCGAATGTGGAACGGCGTCGTGGATACGGAATGGGTCAGAGTCTGCTTGTATGGCTGACGCGGGACCCGGCACGGCGCGGCACCGACGCTACCTACTTGCAGATCTATCGATCAGACAACGATGTCGTTATGGAGCGCGTTGTAGACGCTCGAATCGAAGAGTCGGTTTCCGACGAACTCCGCGTCGAGGTGCTCTACGAGCCGGTGAATCAGTACATCACGGTTGCGGTGAACGGCCAAGACAAGGTGCGTTACCGAACCTGGTTCGATATCGAAACCGGCGTCGAGCTCGCCCTGCGATCACTTGGCAGGGCGGAGTTCCAGAACTTGCAGGTCTCCGCGCTTCGGTAGCGCATCACCGACAAACGCGAACACCGTCGAGAGTCCGGGCTATGCCGCTCTCACGCTACGGGGCGCTAATCGTGAGGCGTCCGGTCTCGCCGGATGAAAGCCGCCACTGTTGGGATGACTCACCGACGGTAACGTGGCTGATCTTAAGCAGGGCAGTGTTTGGCGGCACGTTCCCCTCGTTCACCGCGTAGATCTCAAGCACGTTCTCTCCCGAGTCGAGCAGCAACGAGAAAACGGTGCCGGGGCTCTCCTCGAGCACATGATCGTCCGCAATCAGCGCCCCATTGAGATAGAGGTCGATGGTATCCGAGTCGATTTCAGAACCGTCATCGATGAGCGTGATGTCGATCGTGCGACGGCTAACCTCGACGTCTGAGAGACCGCCGGTCGCGGCCGGTTCTATTGTGAACTGCGCCGAGTACGCCGCGAGTTCGAGATCATTCTCATAATCGGGGTGAAAGCCGCTTGCAACGATTTGATACTCGTTGATGACCTCGCTGTTGACGGAAAAGTCGTTCGGGATGGGCCAATCGTATCCCCCACGATTCTGAACTCCCTCGGTTATCGTGAGAACTGGCTCTCCTGAGAGGTAGAGCTCGATCTTGACGAGTGCGGGCTCAGCTTCGCCGTCCCAGGCGATCTGCAACACGTCCCCCGCTGCATATACCGAACGTCCGGTGGGTGCAACAATCTCAAAGAGTACCGGATCGGTCGTTCGACCACGGTCGTCCTCGTAGTCGTCGTACCAGCCATCTTTGTACTGGAACTCACATCCGGCCGCCACAAGGGCGGTGACAACTGCGAGTAGGGCGATTCGCGTGAACTTGGATTTCATACTATCCTCCACGCCCCTTGAACACCAAGCCAACCTTATCGTGTTACCCCGATTTGGACCTCAGAAAGCGCGAAATCAAAAATGCCATCTCCATACTCTGCACGTAGTTGAGCCGGGGATCGCAGTAGCTCTCATAATTGATCTCGAGATCAGTCTCCGCCAGTTGCTGAGAGCCCCCGATGCATTCAGTTACCTGATCGCCGGTGAGCTCAAAGTGGACGCCGGCCAAGGTGCTGCTATTGTCGCGGTGAATCGCAAACCCCTCTCGCAGCTCGTCGAGGATCTGGTCAAACGGTCGTGTCTTGCGGCCCGTTTCCGTTGCGCGAGTGTTGCCGTGCATCGGATCGCAGAGCCACGCAGCTTGTCGCTCGGCACTCATGACCTCGCGAATCAGTCGTGGCAGACGCTCTCGTATCGCCTCACTACCCATTCGCGTGATGAGCATCAGCCTTCCCGGATCGTTTGTCGGGTTGAGGATTTTCGTCAGCGCGACGACCTCTTCGGGATCGGCGTCCGGCCCGAGCTTGACCCCGATCGGGTTTCGGATACCGCGGAAGTACTCTACGTGAGCGCCGTCGATTTGTCGCGTTCGCTCGCCGATCCATACCGTGTGTGCGCCGAGGTTATACCATCCCCGCTCGTTCGCTCGTGTGAGAGCACTCTCGTAGCCAAGGTGCAGGCCCTCGTGTGAGGTGTAGAAGTCTATCCTGCCGAGGCTCTCCGCGCGGACGCCGCCAAAGCTCTCCATAAAGTGAATGGCGTCCAGGATGTTCTCGAGGATTGACTGGTACTGATCCCAGTTTGCCGTCCGCTCGATCGCGTGGAGGTTCCACGAGTACGGATGGTGCAGGTCGGCGAAACCGCCGTCGATCATCGACCGTATATAGTTGAGCGTGGCCGTCGCATGGAAGTATCCGTCTACCAGACGCTCCGCTCTTGGCTCACGCTCCGCAGGCGCAAACCCGTTTACCGTGTCTCCGCGGTAGGTGAGGTACTCTGTTCCATCGATGGTCTCGGTCGCGCTGCTTCGAGGCTTGAAAAACTGCCCCGCGATTCGTCCTATGCGTAGAACAGGCATTCTCGCCGCATGCGAGAGAATCACGCTCATCTGCAGAAGAATCTTGAGCTTGTTTGCGATCGCGTGATCGTTGCAGTCGATGAATCGTTCGACGCAATCTCCCCCCTGGAGAATAAACTGCCTGCCCGCTGCGGCCTCTGCAATCTGCGAGCGCAGGTGCTCGACCTCTCCAGGAAACACGAGCGGAGGCAACCCTCGCAGTTGGGCAACGGCCTCGGCGTACGCCTCACTGTCGGAGTATTCGGGCTGAAAACGTGCCGGACGTCCGTGCCAACTCATCGGGGTCCAGCTCGAGGATGTCGATTGCTCATTACTCATCGTTCTACTACTATAGCGCCATGCCCGATCAGAGCCAAACAAACACCACCCGTAGCCAGGGCCGCACGTATCCAGCGGGATACGGGCAGATCGAGCCGGTTTCAAACTATCGTCCCTGGGACGTCGATCAAGAGTTCCAGGAAATCTACGCGAAGGTAACGTCAAACACTATGGTGGATCAGTTTCGGCTCTGGACGCTCTGGTTCTTGGCGAAACAGCTGCCGGCCGGCGACCTTCTCGAGGTAGGCAGTTGGAAGGGTGGTTCGGGTGCGGTTCTCGCCCGCGCCGTTTCGGTTGCCGGTGGAGCAAACCCGGTGGTCCTTGCCGACACGTTTCGTGGTGTCGTAAAGGCTACGGAGCACGACACCTACTACAAGGGCGGTGAGCACGCGAACACCTCACGCGAGCTCGTGCAGGCATTCTTGCAAGAGCTTGGCCACGGCGAGACGATGATTCTCGAGGGCGTCTTTCCCGATGAAACCGCTGAGCAGATTGCCGAAAGGCAGTTTGCGATGTGCCACATTGACGTGGATGTCTACCAGAGCGCACGAGACGTCTTTGAGTGGGTGTGGCCGCGCATGGTCACCGGCGGAGTTGTCGTG
>JBMCTC010000240.1:0-4818 GCA_048624115.1 Spirochaetota bacterium | reverse complement strand
CGGCCGGGTGCATCACCGCCGCAGGGGTACGCCTTCCCCGGCCGGGTGCGCCCGGTCCGCTTGCCGAGAGGCGTGGAGTGTCCCATATTGTGGGGATGGCAACAAACGTACCTACAAGAGCAGACGTACCGGCAGAGCACAGGTGGAACTTGCACAAGCTCTACGAGAACGACGAGGCTTGGGAAGAGGGGCTCAAGAAGCTTGAAGCGATGATCCCCCGGGTCGGCGAGTTTAAAGGCAAACTCGGTGACTCGGCGGATCAACTGCACAAGACGATCGAGTTCTACGAAGAGAGCAGCATGCTCAGCGAACGCTTGGCGTACTACGCCCATCTCCGCCAGACGGAGAACGAGGGTGATTCAGAGGCCCGCGGTCGCATGAGCCGGTTTATGATGACGGCCACACAGATGGAGGGCGAGTGGAGCTGGTTCGAGCCGGAGCTGCAGCGCATCCCCTCGGACCGCATCGACACGTGGATCGACGAGGAGCGATTCGCCGATTACCGAATCTTTGTCCAGAAGCTCCTGCGGTTCAAGCCGCACGTCTTGAGCGAGGCGGAGGAGCGACTGCTCGCGCTGCAGAGTGAGTCGGCTCAAGTGGCCAACGATAGCTTCTCGGTGCTCACCAACGTAGACTTGGACTTCGGAGAGGTCCATACGCCGGAGGGCAAGAAACCACTGACCCAGTCGAGCTTTGCCTCGTTTATGCAGCATCAGGACCGAGACGTTCGAAAGCGCGCCTACCATCAACTCTACAACGTATATGAGTCACACAAAACAACGCTCGCGCAGCTCTACTCCGGTTCGTGTCAGCTCGACAAGTACCGCGCACAGGTCAGGAACTACGAGAGCTCGCGCGAGCGAGCGCTCTTTCCGGATAACGTTCCCGTCTCGGTCTACGACAACCTCGTGGGGACCATCAACAAGAACCTCCCGTCGCTTCATCATTATTATGACGTTCGAAAGCGGGCGCTCGGCGTGGACGAGCTTCGCCACTACGATGTCTACGTGCCGCTTGTCGGCCAGGCCAAGAGCGAGCACACCTACGAAGAGGCGGTCGATCTCATTACCGCGGCGCTTGCGCCCCTTGGCGCCGAGTATGTGGATGTACTTCGCGGCGGCCTGCTGGGAGACTGGGTTGACCGTTACGAGAACAAGGGCAAGCGAAGCGGCGCTTTTAGCGCGGGAAGCTTCTTTGGCGATCCGTACATTCTCATGAACTATAAACCCGACGTGCTGCGCCACATCTTCACATTGGCACACGAGGGTGGCCACTCGATGCACTCCCACTACTCTGCCGCTTCGAACCCCTTTCTCCAGTATAACTACACGATCTTCGAGGCCGAAGTCGCGAGCACCTTCAACGAGCAACTGCTATTCAACTACATGCTCGAAAACGCCGAGTCAAGGGAACTCAAGACCTACCTCGTAAACTCGAGGGTAGACGATATCCTGGCCACGCTCTTCCGACAAACGATGTTCGCAGAGTTTGAGCAGCTCACCCATGAGTCGCTCGAGTCGGGTACGCCGCTTACCGTGGACTTCCTTCGCGGGGAGTATCGAAAGCTGCTCGAGAAGTACTTTGGGTCGGTGATGAAGTTTGAGGAGACCAGCGACATGGAGGGCCTTCGCATTCCCCATTTCTACCGGGCGTTCTACGTGTACAAGTACGCAACCGGCGTCTCAGCCTCGATAGCACTTGCCAAGCGCGTGACCGAGGGCGGGCAGAAAGAACGCGAGGATTACTACGCCTTTTTGCGATCCGGCGGTTCGCGCTTTCCCATTGATTCGCTCAAGGTTGCCGGTGTCGATATGTCTGAGCCCGGTCCGGTCGAGGCGGCGTGCGGCGAGTTTGCACGCCTGGTTGCCGAACTCGAGGAGCTGCTCGCGGTGTAATGGAGCGATCGAAACGTCCGTTCGGCCCGGCCGGCTGCCGGGCCCTCGTATCAACTAACGCTATTCCCTCCAAAAATATTGATCGACCTACAGCGATGCGCTACACTGGCGAAGGAGACAACGATGAGAGTAAAGCGAGCTGTAATTCTTGGCCTGCTGATCGTAGCCGTGGCGGTAAGCGCCGCGGCCATTAACCCGGAAAACCTGAATCGCGTTACATTTGTAAATAACTCGGGTTTTGACATGTACTACCTCTTTTTCTCGCCCGGTGATTCCGAGCAGTGGGGTGCCGATATCCTCGGCACAACAAGAACGCTCGATGACGGCGAGAAAGTGAGTTTCTTCCTGCACTACCCCGACAGCACGAACAACTTCGACTTCCTCGCGGTAGACGAAGACGGCGATGCGTATCTCATCTGGGACTACGCGATTACCGACGGCGAAGAGGCGGTAATCGAGATCACACTCGAGCAATACGACGGCGGCTTTTCTATGCCCGACCTCACTACAGTCGAGCTCACGAACGAGACCGGCTACGACCTGTGGTGGATTTTTCTCTCGCCTGGCGACAGTCGCATGTGGGGCGTAGACATGCTCGACGACGAGACAGTTCTCGAGACGGGCGACACCCTCAGCCTCTTCGTCCCGGTAAGCTCGGATGCGGCCCGCTACGACTTTCTCGGCGTAGATGAAGACAAGGACACCTATCAGTTTTACATTGAGATATCGAACGCTCGAAGTAGCTATAGCTTGCCCATAGAGATTTCCGATCTTCAATAGCAAATAAGGTCGCCGATCTATGGGCGCGAGGAGTGACCCATGGACAACCGAGAACGACTGCTACACTTAGCCTCGAACGGAACGCTGCCGGACAACTACGTCCCGGCAGCGTTTTTCTTGCACTTTTCAGAATCCGCGCACAGGGGGAAGGCCGCCGTCGACGCCCACCTGGACTACTACCGAGCCACCGGCAACGATCTGATCAAGGTGCAGTACGAGCACAACTACCCGTTGCTAAACTCGATTCAGAACCCCGTCGACTGGAAGTCGATGCCGATCTACGGTGAAGAGTTCTACGCCGACCAACTCGACGTCGTTGAAGGGGTAGTAAAGGCCGCCGGCAACGAAACCGTCGTGATCGTCACGCTCTACTCGCCCTTTATGTTTGCCGAACAAGCGGTGGGACCCAAAACGCTCCTCGATCACCTCGAGGCCGATCCAGCGGCGGTGGAATCCGGACTTGAGCGGATCGTCGCGAGCATGGAGATCTTTATTGACGGCTGCGTGAAACGCGGCGTCGACGGATTCTACGCATCAACCCAGGGCGGGGAAGCAGGCCGCATCAAGACCGCAGGCGTATTTGACGACTACGTCAAACCAACCGACCTCTCGGTCTGGCAGGCGATCGGCGATCGCACACCCTGTAACGTGCTGCACGTATGTGACTATGTTGCCCCGTATGAGGACTACGATCGCTACCTGAGCTACCCGGGCCAGATCGTAAGCGCCCCGAATGAGCTCGTCGGTGGCCACATAACCGGAGCGCAGATTGCAGAGCTCTTCGGAAGGCCCTTTCTCGGCGGAATGGAGCGGCTTGGCGCTATCTCAACTGGGCCGAAGGAAGAGGTAGAGGCGCGCGCGAGACAGGCGCTTGCCGAAGGCAGTGCGAACATGATTCTCGGGGCGGATTGCACGCTGCGACCGGAGACAGACCGCGGGAACATCGCAGCAGCGACGGGTGTGGCGCACCGATATCGAGCGGGGTAATCGGCTGGGGCGCTGCGAGCGCTACGCCATCGACCTGTCAAACGCAGACGGCGAAACCCCATAGGTTCGCTTGAACACCCTGCGGAAGCTGTTCGCACTCTGATAACCGACGCGATCGGCGACTTCTTCGATGGTAAGCCGAGTTGTTCGCAGCAACTCGGCCGCCTGTTGCATGCGCGTACGCTCCACGTAACTGTGGAAGTTCTCCCCGAACAGCTGCGGAAAGAGCCGGGAGAGATAGACCTCAGAGAGGTTAAAGTGAGATGCGAGCATCTTCAGCCCCATCTCCGAGGCAAAGGCATTTGCCAGAACGTACTGTTCGATTGACGCCTTGAGTGTATTCGAGGCGGCTCCCTCTGTCGCGAGCTCACCGGCGAGTTCTTCCAGATGCCCGAGGAGTAGGACGATTCGCTCGCTGACGCTCACGGTTGCCGGGTCGAACGGGATCCTGCGGTCGGTCGGCAACCGTTGCACGATCTTCGCGCGGGTCGCCTCGAGCTCACGGTAGAATCGTCGCAATCCCTCGCGAGAGAGAGACCGCTCCGTCAGGTTCGCCTCGCGAAGAGTGGTCGCAATGCGTCCCACCTCTTCTCGATGCCCACCACGAACGGCCTTGATTAAGGAGAGCTCTACGTCGGTCGGATAGAAGTAGTCTTCAGGATGACGATCTCCCTCTATGACAGAGGTCACGATTGCGCCGGGAGCGGAACGCTCGGCAATCTCGATCGCGGTACGTACGCGCCGACTTACCTGCGAGAGATCGGCTGCGACGCCGCCGGAAGCAGTGGTGCAGCGCACCTCTCGAAGCGCCCGACTTTGTCGGGTCACCATCTCAATGACAGCAGTTGGCTCTGCACCGCTCTCAATAATCCCGCCGGAATCGTCAAGAAAGAGCGCTATGCAGATCGTGCCGTGGGAGATTGTATGAATGAGCGCTGAGTCCGGGAGCACGTGTTCCAGCTCTTCGCGGATCAGAGCGCTCTTGACGATGAACTCGCCGACAATGTCAGGGGTAGTGCGGTTCGTCCCCAGCCGTCGTTGAACTTGTCAATGCCGTACTGCTCCGTGGACAGCAACGGAATAATCTCGGGGGGCGTTGCATCGCGGGTGATGAGCGTCTCCCGTTCTTCTGCAGTCGGGAGCCGATACTCGTCGT
>JBMCTC010000239.1:0-4834 GCA_048624115.1 Spirochaetota bacterium | reverse complement strand
AACTCGGGACCCACGACTTTCTTCAGTTCTTCGGGGTCGTTGTAGGTGCTCACGTAGGTATCTGGAATCATCGGCGCAAAGGGCTCGGAGTACTTCTTGTTCGCGGTCACCGAGAGGGCTCCCATCGTCCTGCCGTGAAATCCATCGGAGAACGAGAGCAGCTTGTGGTGACCAGGGCCTTTGGTTCGATTGTTGTACAGGCGTGCGTACTTGATTGCAGATTCGGTTGCCTCGGCACCACTGTTTCCAAAGTGCACCGCGTCGTACTCGCCGATGCTCCGGCAGAGCGAGAGTAGGAGTGCACCGAGCGAGATCGCCGGCTTTGTTGCATACAAGTTCGAGACGTGAATGAGCTTACGCATCTGGCGGGAGGTAATACGCGCCAGGTCGCGTCGGCCGTAACCGAGCGCATTCACCGCGATGCCTGCCCCGAGATCCAGGTAACGCTTGCCCTCGGTATCGATGAGGGTCGTTCCTTGACCGCGGTCAAGACAGAGCATCTCGTCGGCGTAGTTGTGTGGGAACGGTAGATCGCCTACCAGACTACTCATGGTTTCCTCCAGCCGGATCCGCTGTAATCACGGTCCCTTTGTTTCCTACTATGAGCTCAACGAGCTCTCCTTTTGTATTCTCGTGACCTTCGTAGTTGCCGATCACTACGCGATTCACTCCTTCGGCCATGGCGGTCAGCGCGTTGTTGATCTTGGGGATCATGCCGCCTGAGATCGCACCGCTCTTGATGTGCGTCTTGCACTCACTCGGAGTCAGGGTTGATACAACCGCGCCGTCGACCATCACCCCGGGCACGTCCGACAAAAAAAGCATGCACGAGGCGTTCGCAGCCTCCGCAATGGCAAAGGCCACGTCGTCCGCGTTAATGTTCAACGCCGTGAACTCACTCGAGCTTGCAGGAGGCGCGACCACGGGAAGGTACCCCGCGGCGAGCAGCGACCCTAAGAGCGCAAACCGCACGCCCGCGACGCTACCGGTGCGCGAGGGCTTTCCCAAAGCGTCCGGCACGGGCGTGCCGGTAACGAGGCCGCCGTCGGCACCGGAGATTCCCACGGCCGGCAATCCCGCGGCAAGCAGCAACCTCACGAGACGCTTGTTCGCAAGACCGCTCAACACCATCTCGACCACATCCATCTCGGCCTCGCTCGTCATGCGAACACCGTTCTCGAAGAGCGGCGTGTGACCGAGACGCTCGCTCAATGCGCTTACTTCCTTGCCGCCGCCGTGCACTAAAATCACGTTCGCGTCGTAACCGGCAAGTTCGGCTGCCAGAGATTGTATAGCTTCATTCTGCCCGGCTGCGGTCCCGCCGAGCTTGATCACGACAATTGGTCGCTGCATGACGGAAACCCCTAAAACTCGCCGTTGCGACGAAGCCCACTACGCTCGTCAAATCCGAGCCTGATGTTGAGATTCTGAACCGCCTGCCCCGAGGCGCCCTTGTAGAGATTGTCGATGCACGAGAAGAGTTCGATTCGCCGTTCGTCGAGCATCACTACGCCGATATCGCATCGGTTGGTGTTTCGAACGTCGCGGGTCTCAGGAGTTTCCCGAGCCGAAAGCCCGACGAAGGGCGAGCCTTCGTAGGCAGAAGCAATCAGGTCTCGCGCCTGTTCGAGCGAGAGCGGCTCGACAAGCTCGGCAACCGAGGTAACGACCATGCCCTGCTTGAGAGGAACGAGGTGCGGGGTAAAGAAGAGGGCCGGGGTTGATGCACCGGCCACCAATTGCTCCTCAATCTCCGGCACGTGTCGGTGCGTTCTGCCGGGCGCGTAGGCGTTTGCGTTTTCAGAGCGCTCGCAGAAGAGCAGGTTTACTGCCTCTTTTCGGCCGGCGCCCGAGATGCCGCTCATTGCGTTTACGATTACCGGTCCCGCAAGACGGTTGGCAAAGGGCAAGAGCGGCAGCAACGTCGCGGTAGGATAGCACCCGGGGTTGGCAATGATATCTGCGCTTCTGATCCTCTCGCGGTTCACCTCGCACAGGCCGTAGACCGCCTGCTCGAGGAGCGCCGGCGCCGCATGGGGCTTTCCGTACGCCGCCTCGTAGCGCTCGGAGCTACCAAGCCTGAAGTCGGCCGAGAGGTCGATGATCGGCGCACGACCGGCAAGCGGCGCGAGTACCTCTGCGGCCGCCCCGTGGGGCAGGGCAGAGATGAATGCGTCGGGTGTGAGGTCCTGAAGCTCGTCGTGGGCGACAAACACGCCGCCGGGGATCTTGCTTTCAACTCCGGGTCCGAGACCAGGGTCGAGCGCACGTACCGCCTGCCCCGCCTGTGAGCGACTGACCGGGGTAATACGTTCGATGTCTGGATGGTCGAGCAGGATGCGAAGCAGCATCATGCCCGTATAGCCGGTGCTCCCGACAATTGCGATGTGGGCCATGGCTACTCCCCGAGGCTCGGAACCAGTTCGCGTAGCAAACCTACGAACTCCGTTGAGCGTTGTCCCTCTTTGAGAACGATAAGCACCGTATCGTCGCCGGCGACGGTTCCCAAGAGTCCTGGGAAACTGAGATTGTCGAGCGCGATGCCGACGGTGTCGGCGTGGCCGGTGACGGTATGCATAATGCCGAGGTTGTGCGAAAACTCGATCGAGAGCACGCCCCGCCTCAGGTCGAGCACGTAGTTCTGCTCGCTCTCCCGGAGCTCCTCTTCGGTCGGCAGGGTGTAGTAGTAGCCGTTTGTGCCTTCACTCATCTTACCTACTTTCAGGACCTTTAAGTCGCGCGAGAGTGTGGCCTGCGTCACGCTGAACCCTTCGTCCTTAAGGTGCGAGAGCAGCATCTCTTGACTCGTGATGCGGTGATTCTTGATAATGTCACGTACGCGCTTCAGCCGCTCGGCTCGTTCTCTCATGATGCCAACCCCGACACGAATGCAATAAATATTCCTTGCAGATGCATAAAGTTACGTAATGGCCGGATTTTATGCAATATGCCGGGCTGCGTTTCGAAAAAAAACGCGCCCGTTTATCGGTTCGTTACCAGTTTGAGCGCCGCTCGATAAAGATCATCGGCGTAGACGGCGTCGACCTCTTCGAGAAGAATCTCGCCGCTCTCGGGAATCGAAACGAGCTCGCGCGCCTCGGCGCCGTCCTCGTACTCGATATCGGCACATCCGTCCTCACGCGCGATTAGGTCGATGGTTTGGTTGCCCGAGAGGGTGAAGGTAATCGCGAGATCGCACCCCGGTTCTCCCTCAGTGTGCGCAACTGCCACGGGTCGCCCCGAGGCAATCCGGTAGTGATCGGCATCTTCCCGCAAGCTCGAAAGCTCCCAGCCCAGCCGCTCGGCGAGCCAGAGTCCGTAGAGGCGCGCACTCGGACGGCTCAATCCCGTGACCGTAACGCCCTCGATCTCACGCAGGAGCGGCAGGCGATCTTCGCCTTCAAACGCGTCGGCTGCCAGTTGCCGGAAGGGGCGCAGCCGCTTCCAGGCGAAATCGGCGACGGGAACGTTCATCGTGACCGAGACGCTCGCGAGCGTCTCGAGCAGCTCGACCGGGTCGTCGCCGAGGCTCATGCACTGATCGCTGTCTACGATAAGCTTGTCGCATTGGGTCTGGACGTGACGGAAGAGCTCGCTCCGGTTGCGCACCGAGTCGAGCCAGAGCACGTAGGTTGGGATGTCGCGCACGAGCAGCGGTGTCCAGCTTCCGAGCGCGCCCCCTGCATCGTCCTTTCCATTGATAATGATGATTTCCTGAAAGCAGACGCCCTTGCGTTCGTCGTCTACAAAGCAGCGAGCAGAGACCTCGAGAGTGCTCTCGGGAGTCTCCTGGTTCACGATGTGGATCACGCGTGCCGATCGTTTTCCGAGCAGATAGTTCAGGGCATCATCAGCCTTGGCTCGTTCTACGTCGCGGCTCATCACCACAATAGTAAAGAGGCTCGCGCGGACCTCCGAGCTCGTGAGCTCGAGCTGGATTCGCGCCAGTTCCGCCTCGACGTCGGCAACGTTTACTCTCATAGCATCCTCCATCGCCTATTGCTCGACCCCAGGAGTTCTCTCGCTCGCTCGGGGCCCGAGGTTCCGGCGGAGTAAAAGGCAAGCGGCTGTGGGGAGCCGTGCCAGTAGTCGAGCACACCGGTGATAAACTCCCAGCTTGCCTCGATCTCGTCGCGGCGTGTGTAGAGCGTGTTATCGCCCTTCATCGCATCGAAGAGCAGCCGTTCGTACGCCTCGGGCACCGCCTTGCCGAACGATCCGCCGTAGGTAAAGTCCATGTTCACCGGGCGGGCGGCGTTTGCGTATCCGGGGATCTTTGCATTCACCACGAGCGAGATGCCCTCTTCGGGCTGGATCCGGATCGCCAGAACGTTTCGCTCCGGCGCGTGGCTGCCACCGGAGAAGTCTTGCTGAGGCGGGTGCTTGAAATGCACCGCGATCTCGGTGAGCTTTCGCGAGAGGCGCTTGCCGGTGCGAACGACAAAAGGCACACCAGCCCAGCGCCACGTGTTGAGGAAGAGCCGCATCGCCACGTAGGTCTCGGTTCGGCTCTCCGGATCGACACCCTCCTCGTCGTGGTAGCCGGCTACCGGCTCGCCATCGACGACGCCCGCGGTGTACTGCGCCCGAACGAGATGCTCCTCCGGCTTTCGAAGCGTAACCGGATCGATCGACCTAACCACTTTGAGCTTCTCTCCACGGATGCTCTCGGGCCGCGTGTCGTTTGGTGGTTCCATCGCCGTGATCGAGAGCAACTGAAACGCGTGGTTCTGGATCATGTCGCGAAGGGCCCCCGATTTCTCGTAGTAATTCCCCCTCGTGCCCACACCGGCACTCTCCGCAACGGTTATCTGAACGTGATCGATATAGCGAT
>JBMCTC010000238.1:0-4837 GCA_048624115.1 Spirochaetota bacterium | reverse complement strand
CACGGAGATATCGTGCGATTGCTTCTCCAGCACGGTGCGGACCCATACTTGAATAGCGAACCGGTCGAGAACGGGAGCACGAATCCCTTTTGCATCGCAGCCCGCGGGTCTGACGCCGACGTGGTAAAGGCGTTTCTCGAAGCCGGCACAAGCGTAGAGAAAGCTGTCGAAGATACCCCGCGCCGCTTCAATCCTCTGTTCTGCGCAATCTCTGCGAACAAGAACGCAAATGTCGAACACCTCGTCGAAAAAGCCACGGTGAACTCCACTGACAGGGAAGGCTACACACCCCTCATGCTTGCCGTGGAGCGCGCGAACGTGCGTGCGGTCGACCTGCTCCTCGCCGCGGGAGCGAGTAAGCGCGGCAAGACGCGAGCCGGACTCACTCTGGCGGATCTCGCAAAACGAAGCGGCAACCCTGAGCTCATCAGGCGTTTTGCGGCGAAGGGCAAGGCCAGACCCGTCGAAGCGGCGCGAGAGGCGAGCTCTACCACAAGCCCCTTCGCCTCGGCTGCGCGAACCCGTGTCGCTCGGCGACCGGGCAGTGTTGCGCTGATCGGGCTTCTGCTTCGAGTCATCGCCGCGGCGCTCGCGGCCTATGCATTTATCTGGGCGGCCTCGAACGCATTCTTCCTCACCTCGATCGGCACCGGAGGCTTCCTGATCGTTTCGGTGCTTGCGTCGAACGTGCTTCTCTGGTGCTTCGTGCGCCTTCGCATACCGATCGCCGTGGGCCTATCAAGGCGCCCGATTCGCTCGTTTCTGTTGATCGGCGCACTCGGAACGGTTGTAGCCTCGCTCACCGGTCCGGTGAACCTGCTTGCCCAGATACCTCTCATGACCGGAGTCGCGCAATCGCTGCACCTGCCACCCGATGCGAGTGATGCGCTTGCAACCCACCTCTGGGAGGCATTCCACACGCCCTCGTACGCTTCTGTAGCACGGTTCACCTCGGGCGTGCCATTGCTCGGCTCGATTCGCTTCCAGGTCGTATTGCTCGGGTTTATGGCCGTTACGGTGATTGTGCTCATTCGTCTCGTCCGGGCGCGAACGGCTCCTGCGTGAGGCCTTGAGCATGAGCGACGCAGAGCGCCGAAACGAAGCACAATCAGCTCTGCCGCCGGAAGCGACCGCGCAAACGCGTTCGCAGGCGCCGGGCGCGTTCGCCGAGGGGTACTGCCCGTCGTGTGGCCATCGAAACCCCGCCGAGGCCCGGTACTGTGGGGAGTGCGGGAAAGAAATTGCCGTGGAGCGTTGCCCGAAATGCGGCCACACCGTCCCGCAAGGCGGCGATCTCTGCGAGGCGTGCGGAGCGTGGCTCGATGCAACATCGTGCCCGTTCTGTGGAACCAGGCGCAGCGGTGACGCCCCCTATTGCTCTGAGTGCGGGAATCCGGTCGACGGGCTCACGTGCCCCGCCTGCGGAGCGCGCAGCTTCTTTGATTACTGTCCCTCCTGCCATCTCGAGCTCACCGAGCAGGCCGAGGAGATGCAAACGATTCTCGAGGGGCTCGATGAGACGGCCGCATATATGGAGGCGAACAAGGAGCTCCGCGAGCTCTTGAAGTATGCGCCGGAGGAACAACGCGGTTCCGGCTCGACCGGTGAAGCGGAAGAGCATGCGGCGCAGCCGGATGCATCCGACGCTGCGAAAGCGATCGCCGCGCTTGCTCAAGCCCGCCGGGCCGCCGGCTGCAACACCCGCGACGACCGTCAAGCCGGGGCTCCGGAGTTCGTGCGGCCGAATCTCGAGAAGCGAGCGGGAGAAGCACGACGCGACGCGCGCGACTTCGGCAAAGAGGAGCGCAAGCGAAGGCTCGAGGAACTGCAAGCGAAGCAAGCGGTGCTTCTCGAAACGCTGTCGGAGCAGCCGCGGATACCGCCCGGGTTTACGACGAACCAGCAGGTGCGGCGGTACTACATGGCTCTAAAGCCACCCACGACCAGGGGCTGGAGATGTAACGCGTACCACGCGATTCACTCGGATCCGATGCACTGCGCTAAGCCGGGAGACGGCGGCGTTTGGTTGCCAGAGTGAGCGCGTTGAGCCGGCAACCGAGTAGGAGGAGCAGGTGAAGTGTCGGGAGTGCGAAACAGAGAATCGAGACGTAGCGAGGTACTGCAAACGCTGCGGCAAACCCGTCGAGCTCGAGAGCGCTCAAGGAGACGAAGCCGGCGATCCCGTGTTGGGAAACCTCGTCGGCCTTGACGGAGTGCGACAGGAACTCGGCGAAATCGTGCGTGTGATCGAAAGCATGAAACGCGACGGCAGTGTGGTTCGCATGAACTACAATCTCATCCTCGTGGGCAACTCGGGCACCGCGAAGTCACTCATTGGCGAACTCTTCTTTGCAGCCCTTAAACGCCTCGGGGTGCTTACTTCCAAGAAGATTCATCAACTCGATGCCGGTGACTTTCTCGGGATGCAAAAGCAGGGCATCGAAGATCTGCTCAAGAGCGCCAAAGGCGGCATGGTCTTCATCGACAATGCACAGGAGCTGATCGTTAATGGCGAAGCTGTCGCTCAGCTCAAACGCCTGTTAGTGGTCATGGACACTACCGACGGCGATCCGGTTATCGTCCTTGCCGGCCTGCTCACCGGGTTGCGAGAGTACGTGTCCAAGGAAGAGCACGCCCACATGACCGGACGCTTCCGAAGGGTCTTCCTCATTGACGACTACTCGAGCAGCACGCTGCAGGCGATTGTCACCCGAGAACTCGCCACGCGTTATGGGTTTGTCCTAAGCGAAGAGGCCAACGAGAGACTCGCTGCCCGATGTCGCTACCTCGCGAAGGCGGCACGGGACCCAGATGTGGTCCTGACCGCAGCCAATGGTTACCTCGCGCTTCGCGAGACAGACTCTCTTGTCCACAACTACTACTTGCGGGGCGGGGATAAAAAGACCATTTGCCCCGAGGACGTTACCGGCGAAGTGCTTGAGATAAAAACAGCCCAGGAGATTCTCGCACGGCTCGATCGCTTCGTGGGCATGGACTCAATCAAGGCCGATGTCCGCGCACTCTACGATCGACTCCAGGTCGAGTCACAGGAGGGCGCGCCCATCAACCTGCATGCGGTACTCACGGGAAACTCTGGTACCGGAAAGACGACGATCGTTCGGACACTCGGGGAGATCTACAACGCTATTGGACTCTTGGACGTCGGACACGTCGTTGAGGTCGACCGCGGTCGACTCGTTGCCGCCTACCAGGGGCAAACTGCGCTGCAGGTGAATCGGATGGTAGACAGTGCGCTCGGGGGCGTGCTCTTTGTAGACGAAGCGTACTCGCTCAAGCACGGTGAGCACGACGAGTTCGGGCAAGAGGCAATCGACACGTTGCTCAAGCGAGTAGAGGACGATCGAGGGGCGTTTTGCTGTGTTGTGGCCGGGTACGAGCTCGAGATGAAGCAGTTCATGAAGGCAAACCCGGGGCTCGAGTCGCGCTTTCCCCGGCGTTTTCATCTCCAAGACTACGATGCCAGCGATCTCTATGAGATGTTTCGTCTCAACCTCGAGCAGGAGGGCTTCTCAATCGAGACTGCCGCGACCGAACGAGCGCGGGCTTACTTTGAGGATCGAGTTTCGCGCAAGGCGAAGGACTTTGGCAACGGCCGAGAGGCGCGCAATCTCTTTGAGTCAGCTAAGGGAAAACTGGGGGCCCGCCTCGCCGCGCTCGAAGCGCCGCCCGATGCCGAGACTCGGCGCCTCATTACAGCCGAGGACATACCGGCGCCGCGACAAGAGGGTGGGGTAAGCTTGGCCGACGCAATGGCCAGGCTCGACGCCCTGACCGGCCTCTCCTCGGTCAAGCAGAAGGTTCGCGAGCTCGTCGATACCCTCGAGACCGATCGCCTGCGCGGAGCGGTCAAACCGCTTGCCGAACACTTTGTTTTCACGGGAAACCCGGGGACCGGGAAAACTACTGTCGCGAGAATCCTCGCGGATGTGCTCTACGCTGCCGAACTCATTCCCCTAAACACGCTGGTTGAGGCGGATAGAGCCTCGCTCGTGGCCTCGTATACCGGGCAGACTGCCGGAAAGGTCAATGATCTCGTGGATCGGGCGCTCGGGGGTGTCTTGTTCATCGACGAAGCGTACAACCTCTATCAGGGCGATCGCGATTCGTTCGGACTCGAGGCGATCGCGACGCTTCTCAAGCGCATCGAGGATGACCGCGGCAAGTTCGTCTGCATCGTGGCCGGTTACAAACGGGAAATGCACGACTTCTTCGAGTCGAACACTGGGCTAAAGAGTCGTTTCACGAGTTGGATTGAGTTTGGTGACTACGATGCTCACGAGATGGCAGAGATCTTTTCGTCGATGGCGGCGCGAGATGGATATCAGTTTTCCGATCAGGCGGCGCAGTCGCTTCCTCGATTATTCGAAGCTGTCGTTAGCCGCAAGACCAAGGATTTTGGGAACGCTCGCGATGCTCGCAGAGTGTTCGAAGAGACGCGAGCCCGGCTCTCGCGGCGCGTCATGCAGATGCGCAGAGATGGGGCGAGCGATGAGCAATTGGCATCCCTTGTTGTTCTGATCGAGCCTGCGGATCTCCCGCTCGAACAGGACGAGCGCTCGACCCTGGCGGAGCGGGCGCTTGCTCGGCTCGACTCGCAGATCGGACTCGATGCGGTGAAGGAACGAGTCCGCTCGCTCATGAACGAGATCGAGGTGCAGAAGATTCGAGAGCGCGAGAAGCCGCTTGCGCTGCACTTTGTGTTTGCCGGAAATCCCGGAACGGGTAAAACAACCATTGCCCGCATCATGGCCGACGTCCTGCACGGCATCGGGGTACTTCCCTCCAACACGCTCATTGAAGCCGACCGCGCCGCACT
>JBMCTC010000237.1:0-4887 GCA_048624115.1 Spirochaetota bacterium | reverse complement strand
GGTAGTGGTGGTAGACTGCCACTGATCACAAACGATCCGGAAGCAACGAGATCAGGACGGTCGATGGCTTCTAGGGTTTCTGTGGCGCTCCGTTGCAGTGGCTTGTGACCACGTTCATGGGTTTGGCAGGCCACCGATCACGTCCGGCTCGGCACGCCGCAGCGAAGCGCGCGGGATAGGAGGGGTCCGCGAAGCGGAGTCTCGAGGCGGCGCGAAGCGGCGGTTCGAGACCGAGGCCCGCCGGCCGCGCACGTAGTAGCGGCCGGGCCCGCGGGCCGAGCCCCGGATAGCCCGGTACGCGCCCAGAGGGGCCCTCGTCCCTCGTGATGTTCGATGGGCCCCCGGCACCGTCTCGATTCTGCCGAACCCGCAGACCCCGCAAGGCGGCGCCTAACCCCCAACCAACTCCCGGACCACCGCAATCCCCTCTTCAATGCGATGAACCGGGAGCATCCCATAGCCAAAGAGCAGCGTGTCGTTCCAGTCGTGGCCGTTCGCCGCGTGCTCGCTTGCCGGATAGAGTTTGACTCCCCGCTCTCTGGCTGCCTCAAGAACGCCGGCATCAAAGCTCGTGCCGGGGAAGGTTGCAGCCAGGTGAAGCCCCGCCGGTGCTCCGCGAATAGAGACGGCAGAGCCGAAGTGCTTTACGAGGATCGCTCGGGTTTGAAGGTGCCGCCGCTCGAGCGAACGACGGGATCGGGCGATGTGGCGCTCGAAGTAGCCTTCCGCGACAAACCGGGCGAGGGTCTTTTGCTCGACCACGGGGTTGTGCAGGTCCGTGTGCCACTTGGCCGTGCGCGCTGCGGCGACCAGGGCATCGGGGAGCACGACAAAGGCGAGCCTCAGACCTGGAAAGACCGTCTTTGAAAACGTTCCTATATATATGACGCGATGAGGCAAGAGTTCCTGGAGCGTTCCTACCGGGTCGCCCCCAAAGCGATACTCTGAGTCGTAGTCGTCCTCTACCACCCAGCAATTTGCCCGCTCGGCATACTCAGCAAGCTCGGAACGACGTCGCGCGGGCAGGATCCCACCAATCGGGTAGTGGTGCGATGGAGTGACGTAGACAAACGCCGGGCGGACATCGGGCAAGCGCGCGGTGTCCAGGCCGTCGTCATCAACGGGGACCGGTACCGGTCTGCCACCAAAAGAGGCGATGATCTGCCTGATGTCTGAGGTCACCGGGTCTTCGACGATGACATTGCTTCTGTCACGGGTGACCAAGAGCCTCGTGATCAGGCCGATCGCCTGCGTTGTTCCCGCAACGATGACGACGTTCTCAGGCGAAAGCAGCAAACCGCGTCGGGCTGCCAGGTACCCCGCCACCGCCTCGCGAAGCTCCCCCACCCCTTCCGGTGGTCCGTAGGCAAGCTCGGCGGGTGTGATCGCGTCCAAAACCTCACGCGTGAGCCGCTTCCACTGCGCAATCGGAAACGCATCGAGCTCGGGAAGCCCGGTACGAAAGTCGATGAGGTCGGTCCGGTAGAGAAGGCCGGCGCTCGTGGTGCTCTCGCCGGGCTGGGTGTCGCGCTTCTTTGCGGCGCGCGAGACCGACATCGCGGCCCTCGCAGCCAGTGCCGCTCCAGGGGCAACGTAGGAGCCATCCCCTACCTTTGCCTCCACGTAGCCCTCCGCCTCGAGTTGCTCGTATGCCTCTACCACCGTCATTCGAGAGACGTGGAGGCTCCGGGCAAGCTCCCGGCTCGGAAGCAACTTCCAGCCGGCCGGATGCCTCCCGTCGAGAATGCGGCTTCGAATCTCAGCGTAGAGCTGACGCCGCATCGGAACATCTGAATCTCGATCTATCGGATACATTCGCCCTCAATTGGTCTACCCGTTTTACCTGTGAAATGGCCTTTGGTCAATCCATTTAGGACCCGTACCCTCACCTCATGAAAGAGCGATACGTTACGATGCTCCTCGCCCTCTCGATGGTGTGTGCTGGCTCAAACGTTGTTACCGGCAAGTTGCTTGCGGGGAAGGTCGATGTGTTTACCATCGGATTCGTCTCGCTCGGGATGGCGCTGCTCGCGCTGCTTCCTGCACAGCTCAAGAAGCGGGCGGAGTTGCGGCGGCTGTCGCCGTCGGATCTCCTCCATGTGGGGATGCAATCGCTCTTTGGCATAGTGCTCTATCGAGTGCTCACCATCGTTGGGTTGACCTATTCGCAGGCGCTCGACGCTGCGGTGATCTTGAGCACGACCCCCGCGGTCATCACGCTTCTGGCGATGATTGCGCTCCGGGAGCGGCCGACGCCGCGACGGATGGTTGCAATCGGACTTGCCGTGGCAGCAGCCTTGGTGGTGAACCTTGCAGAGGCGCGAGAACCGAACGTCTCGTCAGCCGAGGCAGCGTTTCTGGCGCCTGAGCGCCTGCTCGGCAACCTGCTTATCCTCGGCGCGGTGCTCTGCGAGGCTCTGATGACGATTGTTCGAAGGCACAGCGGCACTCGGGTCTCACATGTCACCAACACAACACTCATGGTGGCAACGGGATTTCTCTTCTTCGCAGTCGCCGGCTTAGTGCGCGGCTTCTCGTTCGAGGCGATTACGCTGCCGTTGCTTGGATTGCTCGCGGTGTTTGGACTCGTGGGAACCGCGGTTGGCTACCTACTCTGGGGTTACGGCGCCGCGCGCGTGCCGGCAACAACGACCGGTGTCGTCCTTGGTATTCTGCCGCTAACCGCGATCGCGCTCGGGGTTGCAATCCTCGGCGAGCCACTAACAGCGGCAAACGTTATCGGGGCGCTCCTCGGCCTCGGCGGCCTACTCCTGGTGGGCCTTGGAGGACGGACGGCCAAGCCCGCCGCGAAAGTGGCTTGACGCCGCGGCCGGCCGTCCCGGGCCGGGCCGGGCCTCACAGCACGTCGCTAACGCAAGAGCGGAAGGCTGCCCGACAGCGAATCAACCCTCTTCTGTGGGCCGCAGATAGCAACGCCGAGATACGAGAGCTCATCGGTACCTGTCTGCGCAAGCTGCTCGGCATAATCGGCGTAGTCCTTTGTCCTCTGGGCAACGTTCGTGACCACAAAGTGCCTGAGCTCGGAGTCCGGCCCCTCGGCAAGTCGTCGCGCCAGAGAGGATAGATCGTCCTTCGCGGCCGCAAGCACGGGGACCGGAATCGTGGTGATCCCCGGATAGCACACGCCGTCTGCGTCTGTAAGGTCATCGCCAATCAGCTCGGGAAACGCCTTACCGACGCTCAAGGCGAGCACCGCTGCAGTATTCGCAAGGAGCCCCGTCGGGAGCTCGGAGTTCAGGATGATTACGCATTTTACTCGTGATGGCATGGGCTGATGATGCAGGGAGTGTGATAACGATCACAGATCCAATGGTGTCGTTTTGGGCAAGGCCTTTAGTGGCGAGGGGGCCCGGACGCCTCCGACCGAACAGGAGTACTCTGCCCATCAGCGAGCTCAATTGTGGCCGTCCGATAAGGATGTTCGTCGATCGTCATTCTCTTCCAGGAGCACATCCCCAAGGCTCGCAAACTTGTCAGGCTCCGAGCCGCCGACTATGATTTCCAGATGGGAAGAGCGAGGACCCTATGAAAGAGTCCGGCGGCAACACATCCGATATCGCCTGGCGCGCTCATTTCACCTCGACCGCTGAGCAGGTGTATGAGGCACTGGCCACCGATTCTTGGCGAGAGCGATACTGGGCGGAGGAGGTCACCGAGGAAAACGGCGTTGTGCGATTTGTCTTTCTGAACGGGATCGAGAGTTCCGGTCGCGTCCTTGCGGCACTCTACTCACCCGGCAAGAGGTGGAAAGCCGACCGCCCCTTCTCGGAACAGGACCTCGAGGCGCACGGCCGGTACATGCAGCAGTTGTTCGACGCTGGGCAGCTCGAGTCCGGCGGACCCTTTACCGACAGTCAGAGCGGCCTTGCGGTAATCCTCTGCAACTCACAGCAAGAGGCCGTCGCCATTGTAGAGAACGATCCAGCGGTAGAAACGGAAGTGTTTTCCGCATATCTCCACCCCCGGTTGTCGGTGGATTGGGCGAGAGTGAGCACGGAGTGAGTTGGCTACACACGGCGATCATGATTACCGCCTACTCGGTGGGCCTGGTAGCGCTGGGGATCGAAGGCCTTCTTGTGGCCCGGCGGCGCAGTGCGGCTTTGCGGGCGTTCCTTGCGTTCCACGTCGTCTACACGATCAAAATCGTGCTGTCGGGTCTTGTCGTCGTGGAGGCCGGCGGTATATCGAGTCTTGTGCTTCCGCCGTGGTATCCCGTGCTTGACTGGGTGGTATTTGTGGGCATGGGTGGTGCGCTGGTACCGTTTCTTGTGCGATTGCGGGCCGTGAGGCGGGAGGATCGTGAATCGCCTGCTCGGGATGCACGTGCACGACGGCTGACTCTGCCTGCCGTGCTTCTGCTGCTCCCAAACGTTCTGCTCTGGTTCTCTCCCTGGCTCTTTCGTCCAGAGATCGATCAGTTGCTCTTTTTTGCTTTTCCCTTAACCTATCTCGGCGTTACTGTCGTTGCAGTTGGCTCTGCTCTTCGCGAACCGCCCACCACAGGCGCCTCCGTACGTCTGTCGGAGTTCGCCGCCACCAACAAGCTCTCGGAGCGGGAGGCTGAAGTGGTGAGTCGACTCATAGACGGAAAGGGTAACGCCGCCATTGCCGAGGAGCTTTTTGTCTCGGTGCACACGGTGAAGCGGCACATCTACAACATCTTCAAGAAGACCGGCGCTAGTTCGCGGCTGCACCTGATCCGAAAGATCGAACAGTAGCCAGGAACCCGCGCTCGGGAGCGGCAGGCCCGCTTTACCCTCGATTCATACCAAAGTGCTATTGTGCGAAACGCCTGCGGGAGATAGTTCTCGAGTTGCAGGAGGAAGCTATGAATCGATGGAAGCGTGTCGTGACGATCGCCTTTGC
>JBMCTC010000236.1:0-4913 GCA_048624115.1 Spirochaetota bacterium | reverse complement strand
ATGATCTGTTCGATGCTCGCCTTTTCCACGCCGAGTTCCTTCGCCTGCGATTCTTCGAGATAGGGGTCCTCTACCATGATACGGACGTCGAACGGGCGGAGCAGACCGATGAGATAGCGCGTGATCTTTCCAAGCCCGATTAGCCCGACCGTTGAGCCATAGAGTCCCGGCGATTCGATTTCCGATCTCCGCCACGCAAGTCTACCTGCATCATGAATGCGCGCATTTGCGCGAAAGACGCCTTTGAGTTCGGTAATCATGATACCGAGCACGAACTCGGCCACCGGCCGTCCGTTTATGTGCGCCGCCGAAAGAACAGTCACACCGCGGTCTCGTAGTTCCTCGGTCACAAAACCCTTCACCGAGCCGGCTGCATAGACCACCAGCCCGACTGAGGGACAGGCATCAAGGACGCGGCGTGTAAACGGCAGCATACCCCACGTTCCTACGACGACGTCGGCGTCTCGCACCAGCTCTACGACATCACCTTCGGTGACGGCTCGTTCGCGCGGAACCTCTGCAAACGAAGCGCCGAGCTGCTCGAGTCGAGCACGCGCCGTCTCGTTGTACACTTCCCAGAACTTCTGCCCAGCATTAATGCCAATCTTCATGGCGGCAATTGTAGGTGGCTATTGGGCCGCTGTCACTACCCTCTCGGCGTACTCAACCACGACCAAGCCCCCGGGCGCCGTCCCGATAAGAGGCAGCGTCGCGCCCTGCTCGGCGAGCGCCACAACGTCTCTCGTGTGAGGATCGCGAAGCGCCACCGCCTCGGATAACTCCAACGTCCCGCGCTCACGCCGCACCGCGGCCCCCGGGATCACGCCTCGCCGGCCGGTCGCCGTCTCTATCTCGAGATTTGTCCAGCCGGCCCCGAGGACGAGCACCGCGGTGCCGGCCGGTAGAGAGCTCGTCGTAGCGGTCCCGGCCCCGCTCGCTTCGCTCGTGGAGGCGGGGCCGGCGTCCTCGGGCCGGACGGATGCGTCACCGGCCGTAGCGCCGCCGGCGGCGCGCAGCAGTGGGTTGCGGTTTATGAAACGAGGCGCGATCTGGGGCGTGGGGAGCACCGCCGAGAAGACCGTGTCGCGAGCAACGCTCACCCACCGGCCGACGAGCTCGGCATTCTCCGTGGGGGGCGGCTCGATCGACGGCGGGTCGACGAAGTAGTTCCATGGGTCGACATCGTCTCGCCAGCTTCCCTGATAGAGACCAATGTGCAGATGCGGCGGTGTAGTAATCGCGTTTCCGGTGTTGCCCATCGTGGCGATGGGATCTCCAGCCCGTACCCGCTGACCGCTCTCGACAAGCTGTTCCTCGATGTGCGCGTAGTAGAGGACCAGATCGCGCGACTCGTCGTAGAGCGTCACGATGTTACCCCCTCGATCGCGAACACCAACACGTTGGACCACCGAGTCGCTTGCGGCAAGCAACGCCGTTCCACGTGGAGCGAAGATGTCGATGCCCTCGTGCATACGAAGGCCCCCGTCACGCCCGTCGCCGTAGAAACTCAAGATCGCCTCGGGTCCGACCCCTTCGACGGGAAACGAGAGCGAGGCACGAGCCACGACGGAGATCTCGAAGCGACCACCTCGAAGGAGTTCAGGCTGCAGGCGAAAGAGATAGACTCCGTCAAAACGAGGCTCAATGAGAATACGGTTTCCCTCCGGCGCTCGGCTCGCAACCTGTGTCGGACCTTCATCGCCGGCACGGTAGAGGTCGGCAAAGTAGTGCTCGGCCTCAGTCTCGATTGTAATCTCGATTCGGCGACCGCGCTCGGCAGCAAAGCGGTATCCGACCGCGTCGGGTCGTGCGGGATCGAAGTAGAATGTCTGCGAAAACGGAGGCTCTACGGTTATAGGTTCCGTCACCGCACGTTCAGCGGCGCGCGTCCATGATCGCCCGAGTTCCGTATCAGCAAGCTCGAGGCGTTCGAGCGCCTGTGAGTATGAAGCGTGAGAATCACGCGGTTGGAACGGTTCCTCTACGATCTCGGGTGCGCACGCAACCAGGAGAGCAATAAACACGAGCAGGATAGCCACGCGCGTGCTTGGATAGTGTCTGTTCATCGCGAATAGGGTACTAAGAAATGCGGGCGGCAGACGAAGAATGCGGTATCTTGAGGGGTGCAATTATCGCCAGATTCGTTTATAGTACGATTATGCTCATTTCAGTGAAGGTTCTCTCGTGAAATTCTCCACTCGACTTCTCAGCGTCATCTTTATCGTAATTGTCGCCTTCGCCGGCGTGACCTTCGTCACGCTGCGACTCCTCGCACAAACCGAGCAAACCCAGGAGGTCAACGCTCTTCTCAACGACCTATCGAACAGGTCGTGGCGCCTTCAAAGCCTGACCTACAGGTTGCTCGTAGATCGCGACTCTCAACAAGCTGTCGAGGCGTATCGCGTAGAGTCGGCTCGCATGCTGCCGGTGATCGAACGTCTCAATGCCAACGAGGCGGTGGCCCGTATCGCGTCTACCGATGAAGAGTTTGCCCGCAACATCGCCGGCATAACTTCGCTGACCGAACTCGTTCAGCGGGAGCTCGCCCGACTCGACGAGGCGCTCATCGAGGTCACAAACGAATTCTCGGTCTTCCCAGAATTGCGACCCGACAGGCGGAACGATGATGTTCCTCCCTACGAGTGGATGCAACTCGACAACGGAGTGAGATCGCTTGCCTCCTACCTCGACAACACCTTTCAGGGCGTAGTGGAACGGAGCATTGCACGACTCGATCAGCTCCAACAGAGCGGTACCCGATTCCTTCAATACGTGTTTCTCGGCGTGATCGGCGTCGCTCTCGCGCTCGTGACGCTCATTTTGGTGTTGATCGCCCGAACCATCCGTGGTCGATTCAAGGCAATCCAGGGCTCGATGCAGGATGTGGCCGACGGAGACCTCACCGTCGAACTGGTCACGAAAAAGCGGGACGAGATTGGCGTGCTTGCAGGCTCGATCCAGCGCTCCATCCGCGGCTTCTCCCACGTTGTCTCGGGCGTGCAACAGATCTCGGCGGCGGTGGAAGGCCTCAAGGAGAATCTCGTAGCATCTGCCGAAGAGTCGGCTGCGTCGATCAGTGAGATCGGTAGCACGGTAGCCAGCATCGCCGGAGTCGTAGAAGATCTGGACACGACGATCAAGAGTACCGGCGAGAGGCTCCGTGAAATCAACGAGGTCGTTGTCGAGCTCGAGGAGCGAATCGGCAGCCAAACCCGCTCGGTCGCGGAGAGCTCGTCGGCAGTCGAACAAATGACCGCAGGCATTACGAGCGTCTCGAAAATCACCGAGGATCGCGCGGAGGGCTCAAAACGCTTGAAGCACGCAACCGAGGCGGGCCACGGTAACATCGCAAAAACTGATGAGCGAGTCGATGCAATCGCTAAGAGCATCGAAGAGACCCTCGGCATTATCACGGTTATCAACACCATAGCGAGCCAGACCAACATCCTCTCGATGAATGCCGCCATCGAGGCGGCACACGCAGGCGAGGCTGGACGCGGCTTCTCAGTCGTCGCGGAAGAGATCCGCCGACTCTCAGAGTCCACGAACGAGAACGCAAAACGCATCAAGACGCAGTTACTAGAGGTCGAGGAGCTTGCAAAGGAAACGCAGGAAGCGAGCGGCACAACCCGTGAGAGTTTCGCCGAAGTCGAGGACGAAGTCACAAAGACGAACAACGCCTTCGAGGAGATCTCGGCCACCATGCGCGAGCTTGCTGAGGGGACGAACACGGTCCTTGCATCTACCACTGTCGTGGGCGAGCTTACCAACACAATTCGCGACGAGGCGACCCGAGTGAGTTCGCGAAGCCACGCGATCCTCAGCGATATGGGTCAGGTCGAAGGGATCTCGCAGACGGTCCGAAACGGAATCGAGGAGATTCGGATCGGAACGACCGAGCTCGAACAGATGATCGCGAACCTCACTCAAGTGACCCAGGGTACCACCGATACGATTGAACGATTAAGCGCTTCGGTGGAGCACATCAAGGTCAGCGGAAACGGCTCGAGCGTGGGGCTTTCCAAAATCGACTCGCACCCGTAGCTTATGAGCTCACAATGGGCATAGATCAGGAAATCGAAAAACGGCGGACGTTTGGCATCATAAGCCACCCCGACGCGGGCAAGACGACGCTTACCGAGAAGCTGCTTCTCTTCGGCGGCAGCATCCGGAGCGCAGGCGCCGTGAAATCAAACAAAATCAAAAAGAGCGCCACCTCAGACTTCATGGAGATCGAGAAACAACGAGGAATCTCGGTTGCGACTTCGGTCATGACGTTCGAGTATAAGAATCAGCTCATAAATATCCTCGACACTCCGGGCCACAAAGACTTCGCGGAGGACACCTACCGAACATTAAGCGCCGTGGACAGTGTGATCCTCGTGGTAGACTGCGTAAAGGGCGTAGAAGAGCAGACCGAGAAGCTCATGAGCGTATGCCGCATGCGCAATACGCCCGTTATCATCTTTGTGAATAAGCTCGACCGGGAGGGCAAGCGACCGATCGAGCTCATGGACGAGCTCGAGGATAAGCTTCAGATCAACGTGCAGCCCCTGACCTGGCCGATCGGCATGGGGCAGAGCTTCAAGGGCGTCTACAATCTCCATGAGAAGAATGTCTACCTATTCGAACCTGGAAAGACGGTCGTGGAGGATAATCGAATACTTGTCGAGGACCTCCACGATGAGTCGCTCGACAGGGCCCTCGGGTCTCAGGCCGCAGAACTTCGAGACGACGTGGAGCTGATAGAGGGTGTCTACGAGCGCTTTGATCTCGAGGAGTACCGTGCAGGCAACATGGCTCCGGTCTTCTTTGGAAGTGCATTGAACAACTTTGGTGTGCGCGAGCTCTTGGAGACGTTTACCTCAGTTTCTCCCCCACCTCGGTCGAGACAGACCGATATTCGCCGCATC
>JBMCTC010000235.1:0-4978 GCA_048624115.1 Spirochaetota bacterium | reverse complement strand
CTGTTCGATATCTTTGTCCAGGTAGATTGTGATCTGGCCATTTGTCCGCTCCAAGGCGTATGTGTGCAAGTATAATTGCACGTCACCCCCCCGGTGCAAGATCTCAAGCCCAACCGAACATGGGTCCTACCAAGCGTACGCCTCAGGCGCCTGATTACCAGTGCCCGGGAAAATCTCGTCGGGACGGGCGAGGGTTGACTGGTCGAGGGTGACTTCTACGGCGGCCGCTGCGCTCTCGAGTTGCTCGATGGTGCGGGGACCGATGATCGGGGCGGTGACGACCGGGTTGTGCAAGAGCCAGGCAAGGGCTACGACCCGCGGCTCGATGCCGAGCTCTTTACAGAGGGCGAGGTACTCGTTGCGGCGTCGGGTGGTCTGTTCGTCGAACTCGCGGCCGAGCCTGCGGCCTTCACCATCATCGTGGAGTGAGCCGGCGAGAACTCCCGCGGCAAGCGGGCTGTACGGGATGATGCCGACGCCGTACTCGCGGCACGCCGCGATCGATGTGGTGCATCTGGTAGAGGTCGATGTAGTCGGGATGCAGGCGGCGAAGGCTGTCGGCGTGCGCTTTCCGCATGAAGACTGCGCCTGCGCCCTCGTCGTTTGCGCCTCGTGATGCTCTCGGTCTATCCTGTTTCGACCGCCGACCCGTACCGATTGGCCGTGTCGAAAAAGTTGATGCCCAGCTCGATCGCACGATCCATGATCCTGTGCGAATCCTCTTCACTTGTCCGCGGACCAAAGCTCATGGTGCCGAGACAGAGCCTGCTGATCTTTGTGCCTGTCCGTCCGAGCTTTGTAGATTTCATAGCACATTGTAGATCGAGTTTGCGCAAAGCGAAAGCTAACCGCACCGGATCACTAACAAGCGCACGAGTTCAGACAACCAAAACCGGATAGAGCCCCTCTTTGCGTTAGGGATCGAAGCGGAAATCCCGTGGCCGACGGGACGGCGGCCACGGATTGCAGCGGAGAGCCCGACGGCGCGTGGCGCGGAGGTGCCTCATGTCGCGAGGGTGGCAGGAGTAGTGTGCGGTCTCGCATGTCGTTAGGATCGAGGTCGCGCGGCGGAACGCCCAGATCCGTCCCGACGAAGAATCGAGTTCAGTACGTACACCTCTTCGCCTCATCTGCAAACGCCTCGAGGAGCTCGAGCTTGGCGTCAAAGAAGTGGTCGGAGGGCGAGAGGATGTAGCCTCCGCCTGGGCCTGCCTCGGCAAAGCAGCGGCGGACTTCGGCGCGGGTCTCTTCGGACGTGGCGGTCGTAAAGAAATGGCTCTGGTTGAAGCCGCCGATCATGCAGACGCGGTTGCCGATGCGCTTCTTTGCCTCTGCGAGGCGGGTGTCGGCTCCCATCTCGGGCGGCGTAAACGTCTCGATTGCGTGAGGACGCATGTCCGCGATCTGCTCGAGGATCGGCATGATCCCGCCACAGATGTGGTAGGCGATGCGCACGTCGGTGTCGCGAGCGGCTTCAATCAGTTTCGCGTCGTACGGCGCAACAAAGCTCTCGAAGATGTCGGGAGAGATCACGGTGGTCGATCCGTCTCCGCCGCCGAGTTCTACGAGATCGTAGCCGGCGCCCGCAAGCGACCGGACGTAGTCGAGCTTTCGCTCGAGTAGCACTGCGAGTGCCTCGTGTACCCATTCGGGGTCGTCGAAGGTGTCCATGATCGCCTGCTCGGTGCCGCGAAGGCAGCAGAAGTCCTGCCAGCACCCAGGTTGTCCGTAAATGTCGCTCGGAATTACGAACCCGCGAACGATCCCTCGTTCACCAAAGCTCTCTGACGCCTCGCGGACACTCCTAACGTCACAGAGAGGGTGCGTTTGGTACGAGGCGAGAAGCTCGATGTCGCGCTTCTCCTTTATGAGATGCTCGGTGACCCACTCGGTGTACTCGTTTGCCCGGAGGACCGCGGTAAGCGTGCCTGCGGGTGTCTCGATGCGCTCCCGCCGTGTCGGTACCTCAAACCCCGATAGAGACTCGCTCGACCGTCTCCACGAGCCGCTGACAATTCGGTTCGTCTGGAGGAACCCGACCGACTTCTGGGTGGGATCCCGATACTCCCCGCGGCTCTCGTCTCCGATCGTGGGCACTGTCCAGCAAATCGCGTCGAGACCAAAACGATCAAAGAACTCGTCTGTCGAGCAGCCGTCGAGGTACCGCTCGGTGAAGTAGGGCATAACGTGATGGGTGGTGACCGGAAGGCGGTCGGGAGTGCCGCCGTCGAGAGCGGTGGTGAGTCGTTGTTTGCTGGTCATTACGGCATGCTACCGTGCGGCGGTTGATTGGTCGAGTGGGGCCGCCGGCTCGGCCGTCATTCGTGTAACGGGATCTCCGCATCGCCTCAAAGCCGCCTGCGACCGTGAATCCCTCGCGGTCGGCGGCCTCGGCGAGCCGTGCGTCGAAACAAACGAGTTCGATCGACCGGCGATCCTCCCCCGCGATCAGGATAGCGCTCGCGAACTGCAACGAGTCCGCCGCTCGAAGTGAATGAACCCGCAGCAGGCGCATCGCAACCGATCCCAGCTGACTGACCGGCTGCACCTCTAAATGGGCGTGTCCCGGTCGACGATCAGGTAGGTCTCCCCCCGTTTGACCTCGGAGAGAATACTGCTGAGTTTGTTCTTGGTTGTGGATACGTTGGCGGTTTTCATATGGCTGAGATAGCCATGTGTTGGAGGGGCGACAAGAGCATGGCCAGCGCCGCTTGGGCGGGCGCCCCGGAGGTGAGAGACGCGTACACGAGACTCGCGCAGCCGTTAAGCTCCAGCGCTACGCACCATCCCGTAACCGCAACCTCTCAAACTGACACTCCGGTGCCTGGTACTTCTTCAGTTCCCCGGCCAAAGTCTCGGCGAGCTCTTTGAGCTTGCCGGGATCCTCGATCCGACGCTCCTGGTTCGGGTCGGCTTCGAGATCGAAAAGGATGTCTCCCTCGGGGGCGTCTCGGTGGGGAGAGCTTGGCACTTCCATTCGGAAGTGGGGGATCCCGTGGGTGTCGGCCAGGAAGACGCCGGCCTCGGCCTGCGGCTTCTCATCCTGCGGTCCGCCGTTGTTCCGCAGATCCCCGGTGTGCAGGTGGGTGATCGACCCGGGAGTTGGCTGGCGAGTGTAGGTGAGGCGGCCGTTGGTCATGTTCACATCTTTCGAGAAGTAGCCGTAGAGCACCCAGTCGTGGTGCTGCCCGTCGGCCTCGAGCAGCCGTGCGAACGACATGCCGTGCACTTCAGGCCATGCCGCAACCCCGTGTAGCTCGGCGATCGTCGGCACGTGATCTATGGTCGCAGTAAGGGCATTTCGGCGGCCCGGCTCACAACCCTTGCCGGCGATCATCATCGGAATGTGGGCGAGATCTTCAAACACGTAGGTGTAGTTCTTTGCCCAGTATCCGTGCTCTCCCAAAAGGTGACCGTGGTCGGTCGTTAGGATAACCGTTGTGTCCTCCCATCGACCTTGTTCGTCGAGCTTGTCGAGGAGTTTTCCGAGCCAATGGTCGGCCATCGTAAGACTCGCCGCGTAGCGCGTGCGGATGTGTTTGACCGCCTCCTCATCGTCCAATTGTGGGTCGAGCCGATCGTAGGCGGGCCAATTGTAGAAGTAGCGGTCCCAGCTGTCGTCGTACATGTCGCGATACTTCTGGGGCGAGTCGAAAGGCTCATGCGGATCAAACACCTCAAGATGAAGATGCCAATCATCGGCGTCCTTGTTCAGGTCGAGAAACTCGATTGCCCGGTTAAAGCAGCGGGGCGTCGGATAGCTGAGGTCGTCTTCCGGATCCATGAGCGCCCGATTGCGCCAGTACTCTGGTCGTTTCACGCCTTTACCTCGCGCGCCCTCCGGCGCCTCCGGCGTATTGACGATCGGCCGCCACTTGTCTCCCTCTTGCCCGCGCTCGAACTCCCACGAGTCGAACTGGTCGTGATAGCCGTCGCCTCCGACGTGAAAGTAGTGATAGTGGTCGGTAATGAGATGCGAGTGCACACCGTGCTCGCGGAGCTTCTCTGGGAGTGTCACGTCCCACGCCTCGACCGGGCCCCACTTGGTCTCGAGAAAGTTGAGGCGCCCCGTCATTATCTCGCGGCGCGCAGGCATACACGGCATGCTTCCGCACCAATGATTGTCGAAGATCACGCTCCGCTTCGCGAGTCGGTCGACGTTTGGCGTCTTGACTCTCGAGTCGCCATAGGCGCTCAGGTAGTGTCGATTGAGTGAGTCCATGAGGATGAGGATCGTGCGCATGAGCTCATTGTAGCCGGTTCAGTGCCGCAGTTGAAGAGCGAAGTTCGTCGCGGTCCTAACCGGCGCCTGTTTCAACGCGCCGTCCATAAATTTCAAGATGCGTCAGCGAGCACCTACACTAAACTAAGCGGTACCCAGGGCCCTGGCCGGCAAGGAGCGGCTCCGAGTTCTGTTCTATATGTGGTGCGTAGTTCCGTCATAGCGCCTTCGTTTTGCTCTGCGTTACAAGTTTGTCGAGTAGCAGTCCGTCCCGTAGGATGTAGTTTATCGAGTACGTTAGTCTCTCTGTCATCTCTTTTCTGATTTCGGGAGGTTTTTCGGCCGTGGCCGAGAAGACCTCTATCGTGAGGTAGATGTCCTTCACCTTTGGCGGCATCGTGTCGGTAGAGTCGTCGGCCTCGTAGCACGCGCCATTCGCCTCGAGTACCCGCCCTGCGTCGATGGTTCCGCCGGCGTTCGTTGTCTCGTTGAAGGGGAGGTGCTTCGAGGAGCTACCGTCTGTCTGCTGCAGGTGGATGATCGGAGCGTAGCCTGCAAGCTGCTCGAGCCACCGGTAGGGGTCTCCATCGTCCTCGTCCGCGTAGAGAATCTCATCGATTACTTGTTTTTGCTCGGGTGTCCACGGCACCTGGTGGGGCGTGTACATCCGCTCGACGCCGATCTGGCCGGCCCCGGGTTGCGCAGCATGAAATCGCGATAGATCGGCCAGATCGCCGGCGAGCCGCTCGACGGCGT
>JBMCTC010000234.1:0-4992 GCA_048624115.1 Spirochaetota bacterium | reverse complement strand
TGGTCGATCGAGCCCGATAAGCTGCCTGACGCGGTTCTCGAGATGCTTGCAGACAATAACGCCAGAGTCGTGTTCAGTGTGGTCTCGTCCTGGGAGGCGCAGATCAAGACTGGGCTCGGCAAGCTCGAGCTCACCGAGCCACTACAGGCTATCATCGAGCGAGAGCTCGTGAGGAACAGGTGGGAGGTGCTACCGATCCATCTCCGGCACACATGGTCACTCGCCGACCTGCCGCCGCTGCACCGTGACCCGTTCGACCGGCTTCTGATTGCGCAGGCAAAGACCGAATCGCTTGCGCTGGTCACGACCGACCCGCTGATTCGCGCATATCCCGGCGTCGAGACCATCTGGGGCAGCTGACCGATGACTCAAGATACTCACCAAAAGAACTCTGAAGAGGGGTTCGTATGACTCGAACATTCCGGCAACCGCGAACCAGATATCCGCTCTCCATGACGATACTCTTGATCTCAGCAATCGGCGTCTTGATAGGTTGCGATCAAGGCTCTCCGCTGATGTACGAGCTGCAGCGTGATGACCGCACACTGTTCCTTTTCGGGACCATACACCGACTTCCCCCAGGGGTATCTTTGGACTCAATGCCTCGATATGTTGAGAGAGCCCTCAAGGAAGCGGACATTCTTTTTGTTGAGAGCCTACCCGGGCCGACAATGGTGTCCACATCATCGACGTCACCAATCCCACCCTGCCGCTGCCGACAGCAAGCGTAAGCGATGGCGAGAACGGGTTCGACCAGCTCGAGGGAGCATCAAGCGTCACAACAGTCACCGTGGGAGCGTCTTCTTACGCACTGGTTGCCTCGGCTCTCGACGACGGTGTACAGCTCACCGACATCACAAACCCCGCAAGCCCATTACCGGTCGCCAGCATCACAGATGAAGTCGACGGCTTCAACGAACTCGATGGAGCTTTCGATATCATCACAGTGGCAATTGACACGTCGCTTTACGCGATTGTCATTTCGGAGAATGACGACGGCGTGCAGATTATCGGATTCTGATCCTATCTCAATCTGGCGATGAGACCATCTCGGCCCCACGAGCCACGACCCGCGGACTCGGACGCCGTGGCGGCAAAAGTGGTCGCGTAGTGCATGAATCGGATAGACGGGAGATAGTGTCCAAGGGAGTCCCTTACAAACAAGAGGAGTATTCCCACGCCGAGTGAGGGTCCCACTCGCCGCCGGTAACCGGCCAGGGATTGGAGGGGCCGCGAAGCGGGTCCGAGCGTAGCGAGGACCGAAGCCCCGGAAAGCCCGACCCCAGGATCGCAACGCGATTCTGGGGTGGCCGCCCTACTCCAAGCTCCTACACTACGTCCACCGACCTTCGGCCAGATCCGTCGTGATCGTGGCTGCGGCTTTACGCCCCTCTCCCATGGCGAGGATGACGGTGGCTGCGCCAAGGACGATGTCGCCGCCTGCGTAGACGCGGTCGATGCTCGTGCGGTTGTTCTCGTCTACGGTGATGTTGCCCCACTTGTTGGTCCCGAGGTCCTCGGTGGTCTGGCGGATGAGCGGATTGCTCACGTTGCCGAGTGCGGGGATGACGGTGTCCATTTCGAGTTCGAACTCGCTTCCCTCGATTGGGACGGGGCGGCGGCGGCCTGAGTCGTCGGGCTCGCCGAGCTCGTACTTCTGGCACTCGATCGCGCGGACCACGCCGGTGTCGTCTCCGAGGATGCGGGTCGGGTTGGTCAGGAAGTGGAAGTGGATGCCCTCTTCTATCGCGTGCTCGACCTCTTCTGCTCGGGCCGGCATCTCGGCGCGGGTGCGTCGATAGATCACGTTCACTTCTTCGGCACCGAGGCGCAGCGCCATGCGGGCGGCGTCCATCGCGACGTTGCCTCCGCCTAAAACGGCGACCTTCTTCGAGGGGTAGATAGGCGTGTCGACGTTTTCTTTGTCGTACGCTTTCATCAGATTTGATCGTGTTAGGTACTCGTTAGCAGAGAAGACACCGACGAGGTTTTCGCCCTCGATGTTCATAAACCGGGGAAGCCCTGCCCCGCTTCCGATGAAGATGGCGTTGAATCCGTCTTTTGCGATCAGGTCCTCGATCGTGCGCGTGCGGCCGATCAGGAAGTTGAGGTGGAACTTCACGCCCATCGCCTCGAGAGTCTTGACCTCTCGTTCGACAATTTCTTTTGGCAGGCGGAACTCGGGGATCCCGTAGATCATGACGCCGCCCGGCTTGTGAAACGCCTCGAAGATCTCGACCTGGTGGCCGGCCTTGCGGAGGTCGGCGGCGGCGGTGAGTCCGGCGGGCCCGCTTCCCACGACGGCGACCTTGAAGCCGGTGTCCGGCGCGATCTCGGGGATGCTCATCTTACCGTGCTCGCGCTCCCAGTCGGAGACAAAGCGCTCGATGCGTCCGATGGCAACCGACTGCATGACGTCCTTTAAGCTCTTGCCGACCGTGCACTTGGCCATGCACTGCACTTCCTGTGGACAGACGCGCCCACAGATCGAGGGCAGCAAGCTGCTCTCTTTGATCACATCGACGGCGGCCTGGTAGTCACCGTCGAGCGCGTGCTTGATAAAGCGAGGTATGTCGATGCTCACCGGGCAGCCTGCGATGCACGGCCCCTTTTTGCACTGCAAGCAGCGAAGCGCCTCGACGCGGACCTGCGAGTCGGTGTAGCCGATTGCGACTTCCTGCTGATTCTTGCCGCGCGCGACGGGATCCTGTGCCGGCATATCCTGCTGAGGAATCGAAAGGCGATCCTTGGTCTTGATCGTGCCTTCCTCGATCGCCTCGCGATACGATTCCCAGATCTCGTTCGCCTCGCGTTCGAGCGTCTCTCTATCTTTGAACATCGGTCTTAAGCTCCTATCTGTCGCGTCGCACGGCAGTTCTCCGCCGCGTGCTGTTCCTGCTTTTTGTACGCCTTCTGACGCAGCATCATGTTATCAAAATCGACGAGGTGTCCGTCGAACTCAGGGCCGTCCACGCAGACGAACTTTGTCTCTCCGCCAATGCTCACGCGACAGCCGCCGCACATGCCGGTTCCATCGACCATGATCGTGTTCAGACTGACCATCGTGTGTACGCCGAACGGACGCGTCGTCTCTGCCACAAACTTCATCATGATCGGCGGGCCAATCGCGACGACCTCGTTCGGGACTCCCTGCTCGCAGAGCTCCTTCAGCGGCTCTGTGACCAGCGCCTTGCGTCCGTAGCTGCCGTCGTCGGTGCAGACGATAAGCTCGTCTGAGTGCGCCTTCATTTCCTCTTCGAGGATGAGCAGATCGCGATTTCGCGCGCCCATGATGGTGATGACCCTATTTCCAGCTGCCGCGTGCGCCTTCACAATCGGATGCATCGGCGCAACGCCGATCCCGCCTCCAACACAGACAACCGTTCCGACCTTTTCGATCTTCGTAGGTGTGCCGAGCGGCCCGAGCACGTTCTCAATGCTCTGCCCCGGCTCCATTGCCCCGAGGTTGATGGTGGTCTTGCCGACCGCCTGGAAGATGATGGTGATGGTGCCCGCCTCTTCGTCTGCATCTGCAATGGTGAGCGGAATGCGCTCGCCGAAGTTCGAGTCGAGCTGGACAATCAGGAACTGCCCCGCCTTACGCGCCTCTGCGATGTGAGGCGCCTCGAAGACGATCTTATAGACGTCGGCTGAGAGCTGTTCCTTTGCTACTATCTTATTCACGTGTTGCTCCGGATTTCATGGGGAGTGAGACGATGATTCGTCATCGACTCGATTGTATCACAATTGACGGATGGGCCGCTACCCTCAGTCTATCGGAGCAACCGGACGTCGTGCGTCCAGAGCCAGTTCGATGAGGGCCCGCAAGCGATCGGAGTTCTCGAGTTCTGCGTTCATGCCGATCGTCAACCGTCGGTCGCGACCGTTTTCGTCGCGCCATCGAAGCCTGTACGCGGTGCCGAGAACAATCGGCGATAGCGCGTGCCATCTTGGCAGCTTTCTGAACTCAATCACTTGATCGAGCGCGGAGCGGGGATATGTAACGGTGAACGTGACACCATCATCACGTTCATTGTTGATTGTGGGCAAGCGTTGGGCGGTGCCATACGAGTTCAGCAGCGCGACGAAGAACCCAAAAAACACGGCGTGAAATACGAAGTCATTCAGAACGTCCCGCCAACCCTGAAACTTACACCGGGACAACAATGTCGGAATACCGGGGAAGCGTCGCATCGCGCGTGAGAAGGTGACACCCCTCTTCAATTGCCTGTGCGACAAGGATTCGATGAAACGGGTCGTTGTGAACCGGCGGCAGTGACTCGACGCGGATCACATGGTTAGGGGAAATCGAGAGGAGCCGGTATCCCGACTCCTCGAAGAAGCGTCGGGCGTCGGCCGCGCTTACCGGCATCTGTTCGCGCCGCAGCGCGTGCTTGATCGCGATCTCCCAGAGGTTGACCGCGCTGACCATCACGAGATTGTCTGGATCAGCGATGAGATCGGTCGCACAACGTCGAAGCCGTGCATCGTCGGTTATTGCCCAGAGGGCGATGTTCGTGTCAAGCAAAAGCCTCACGAGTCATCGCCCTTGTTGATGTCCTGCTCCGCGGCAAAGAGTGCGGCAATCTCGCGGTCGAACTCTCCATTGTCCGCGGGCAACGTGAAGGCACCCCGGGCAATCCCGATTCGCCTTTGAACCGGTGTTGGTTCATCAATCCTTGTAAGACGCGCGACCGGTGTACCGTTTCGCGCGATTGTGATCTCGTTCTCGGTGCCGCTCTCAAGCGCCTCCACAAGCTTGGAAAGACTCGTTTTTGCCTCGTGCATGTTGACCTTGCGCATTAGCTAATATTAGCTAACTTTGTAGGCCCGATCAACGCCCCGAGCACCCGAAATGGTTCCTGCTACTCCTCTTCGATCGGCTCTTGATTTGCCTTTCTCGAGGCCATCCACCTGTTGAGGACGGTTAGTTTTAGCCACCCTAACAGCACAACGCCCACACCAATAAGAACCCACCAATACCACTGCATA
>JBMCTC010000233.1:0-5003 GCA_048624115.1 Spirochaetota bacterium | reverse complement strand
CGTGTGCCGCGACGTTGTTGACCGAAGTGCATATTTCTCGCGGGTACCCGTGAAACCCCTTGAGCCTCGGAATCAGACCGTGGCGCTTGAAGGAAAGGATCGCGACGTGCTCGATGTCATTGGTGGAGATTCCCGGTCGCATCACGCCGCCGATCTCGGCGAGCACCAACTCGATCGCGACCGCGGCGCGACGAACGCGCTCGACTTCGAGCCGCGTCTTGAGCGGAGTCTCCTGATTCATATGTCACCCGCGACGACCTGCAGCGTGCTCGCAAGCACGACGATCGCAAGGCTGAGCGTTGTGGAGAACAAGCCGAGGAGCAAACGCAGGAGCATCGGGTGCCGCCTCCGTATCATCCAAATTATCAGGGTGGACACATACCAGAGACCTGAGCCCACACCAAGGATTCCCGCAGCAGACATGAGTTGCAGTAGCAGCAATTGAGAGTCCAACAGGAACTCTTGGTAGTTCCCCAGTACAAAGACAGCCGAGACAAGGAGAATCGCAAGAACGAAAAAGACGTGTGCGGAAGAGACGATCCGTAGGACGCGGTAGAGGACTGAGGTCGATGGATGCGGCCGCACCACAGAAGTGTACCAACATCGCCCTTGCTATCCAAACTACTACCTCGTACTTTTCGGCTATGCAAGGTCCGTCCCCGCAACGGCAGACGCATCGTTTGAAGGTGGCCGCTGCGATGAGGCGTGGTTGCACAGATGCGCCGGTCGTGCCGGCCTCCCTCCCCGCTCGCATCGAGCCTCTCGTCCGTGCCCGCCTGCCCCGAGAACCTCGTGCTGTTTTGTTCGATATATACGGGACACTGGTTTCCTCCGCTTCCGGAGAGGTCGGCTCTGTTGCGGAGCGCGCAACGGCCGTTCAATTCGCGGAGGCTTTCCGTTCGTCCGGACTCGGTACGTTGGATCGTTCGGCCTCCGATCAACTGAGGTCTTTTTTCTTCGAGGGGATTCGGGCGGAACACGAAGAACTTCGGCGCGGGCGTGAAGGCGACCCCGCGCGCTTGTACCCTGAAGTCGACATCCGGCAAATCTGGAACCGGGCCGTGTCTCGGCTCCCCCACAACGGCCCGACGCTCTCGGCCGAACGATCGGAGCTTCTTGCAGCATGCTACGAGGCGAGTATCAACCCTGTTTCTCCAATGCCCAACGCGCGGGCAACGATCGAGGCGCTCTCCTCGGCTCTGATCCTCGGGATCGTCTCCAACGCTCAATTCTACACACGCTACCTCTTCGAAGCGTGTTTCGGACGCTCGATGGACCAGCTCGGCTTTGATCCACGCGCTTGTGCCTTCTCGTACGAGCATCTGCGCGCGAAACCCGATCCGCTGCTGTTCGTCGGCCCGCTTGCCTATTTGCGGGAGCGCGGGATAGATTCGACGGAGGTGCTCTACGTCGGCAACGACATGCGCAACGACGTCGCCTCGGCCGCGAGCGTGGGATGCATGACCGCACTGTTCGCCGGCGACGAACGAAGCCTCAGGCTGCGAGAGGATGACCCGATGACTCGGGGGATAATCCCTACGACGGTCGTAGACTCGTTAGGCGCGCTTGTCGGCCTCGTGAGGCCCGAAGAGGAGAGATCATGAAGCGCTTTTTGCTCCTGTTCTTGTTTGTTGTCATTATTGGTGGCGTCGTCTTCTTTTTTGGTTGGTTACAGCTTCAGATCCCCGCAAATGGATATGCAGTCATATTTACCAAGACCCACGGGTGGGACGAGCAGGTAGTCGAGCCGGGTGAGTTCATCTGGCGATGGGAGCGTCTGATTCCGACGAACCTTGATCTCTACGTTTTCGACCTCGAGCAACGTGGCATTACCGTCACGGTTGATGGATCACTTCCCTCTGCAGCCGCCTACGAGCAGCTTGTGAGCGAGAACGGTGCGCTCGACTACTCCGTCGCCGTTCGGATAACCTACCAAGTCGAACCGGCTGCCTTGCCTGAACTCGCCGAGAGTAGCGGCGTCCGTCCCGGTGAGCTTCCAGCCTTTTACGATCAACTCGAGGATGAGATCAGCGATGTTGCTGCAGACGCCATCCTCGCCGCAATCGAGGCCGGCGAAGAGACTTCGCGTGTTACCGCCATGCATTCTCGAATTGCGCGCTTAATCGAAGAGCGAGTACCAGAGTACGTAAACGGCGTACGCACGGTATCGGTGAGACCGACAGAAATTGAACTACCCGATATGCAGCTCTATCGTAGAGCACAAGAGCTTATGGCCGAAGTCGTTGAAGCTCGCGCCGACGCGCTCGAGCAGGCGGCTCGGGAACGCGCAGACGAGCAAGTGGCCTCTGACAACGAGCTCGAGATGCTCGAGCGCTACGGTGCTATCCTCGAGCGCTACCCGGTCTTGCTCGAGTACTTTCGCGTGGGACAGGAGATCCAGGGTGACCCGCTCGACCTTCAATCGATCATAGAGCAACCGCGCCAGTGAGCTACTTCTTTAACTTCGACAAAATGAAATATGTAAAGGGTCCGCGACCTGACGGATGTATCCTCTGTATGATTCGCGATCAATCACCCGATGTCGTGGATCTCACGGTGCTGTCGGACGAGCTGTTTTTGGTGAGCATCAACCTCTACCCGTACAATCCCGGCCATTTGATGATATTCCCGCGGCGACACCTCGAAGACGTACGAGCCTACACGGAGCAAGAGGAACGGCGAATGAACGAACTGACAAGAACCTTCCTCTCAGTACTGGAGAAGACACATCAACCGTCCGGATTCAACATCGGGTACAACATGGGTGCAGTTGCCGGCGCGTCGATCGATCACCTACATCTTCATGTCATCCCGCGCTATCCCCGAGAAATCGGAATAGCTGATCTGGTTGCGGGAAACAGAGTGTTAATTGAGGATCCTCGAATTACTCGGGATCGAATTCGAGAGGAGCTCGGCTAGTGGCCCTGCTCCATCGCTCGGATGTGTGAAATCACGCGTTCGAACTGCTCGAGCTTCTGAGCTTCGCGAGCCAAGAGTTGATCGAGGCCGTCGAGTTCATTGACCCGAGGATCGTTCGAGGCGTAGCGCTCTCTGATTTGGTCTGTAAGAGTACTCTGAAGCGATTTCACAACCCGGTGCAATCCCCGAAGGTGTTCAACGGCTCGCTCTACGAGAACTCCCGACTCGCGATCTCGCTGCAATAGCTGATTGTGGTACGAGCGCTGCAGACTCACATCTTTTTCAACCCCGTACCTGATGCGGAAATATGCCTTTCCGTCTTCACTCTCGGGCGAAAAGCTTGCGTCAAAGTCTTCTATATCGGCATAGATCTCGTCAACGCCGGCGAGATGCCTCGCTAGGTCACTCGATGAATCGCGTTGCCGGACCGGAAGGATTCGAGCGAGGATCCGAAACATCTCGTGCATTCTCCCGTGAAATATCTTACGGAGGAAGTCAAACGTGACAGTTAAGGAGTAGATGTGAGTGTATCGGTCGGACTCGTATCGTTCGGCAAGCAGATGTGGACCGTTCTTGAAATGGTTAAGCGGGTTGGGTTCACCACCAAAGAGACGGCGAACCATACGTTCGATCACACCCTTACGGACTTCGGGGAATCGTTCGTCGAGTTGGGCGAGCAGTTTCATGGTAAGCTCGCTTCGATAGAAGACTTCGAGTTGGATACGGGGCACGTAGGGCCGACTCCGAATCCACGGGTCTCTCGCGTAGAACCGGATGATGTCTGCGAGCGGAACCTCCCCAGCAAAGGAGCGGCTCGCGCGCAGGAGTTTGCGAAGGGCCAGTTCTAGTTCGGAGACCCGCTTGCGCCTCTGCTCTGCCTCTGCCGACTCCTGCGAGGTATCGTCGTCTTCTTGGCCAACTCCAGGACGCCGTTCGGCGTGCTTCATCGCCAAGTATCGGTCGAGGACCTCGGAGTGCATATGAAAGTCTTCCGACAACTTCGCGGTCGTGTAGAGCGCGAGATAGAGGAGTTCAATCGGAGGTAGTGCAGCTGACGTGGGTGCATCGCTAAACGGCGGTACATCCTCCGGAGGGGAAATGCCAGGGTCAAATCCAAAGATCTTGAACAAGGTATTGTAGTCGTAAATAGCGACTTGCTTGAGAAAGTAGAACGGTTCGAGCCCATTCGCGAGGTCCTCCAGGATGTCTTTGGGAATCTCTGCGAGATAGTGTTCAAGGCGATCGAGAACCAACGATCGAACCTCACCTTTCCGTTCGTTTTTGTAGAATGTCTCTTGCAACTCTCGAAGTGAGGCAAAGCTGTAGAGATCGTCCTTCGCGTCAGGTATGTGTTCGCGAAGAAGATGCTCTATTGCCCGCTGCAGGTAGTGCTCCTCGCGCCAAAAATCGAGGAAGAGCGGGATCACAGGATACGCTGCCCGATAGAGATCCCAGGTTTGTACGGCGACCTCGCTACTCACGCTATGAGGTTCCATTGGGCGTAGTCCCGGCAACGCCCGAATGGCGCGGCGGCGAACCTCGGCCAGCCGAAACTCGAGATATGCCTGCTCGTCGCTGTGTGAACTCAGGAGCTTACGCAGAAAGTACCGAATGCGCTGCCAGAATGAGAGGCGCACCATCTCGGCATGGATGAGTTCCTCCTTGTTCTCCGCAGACGTTCCGCTGGTGAGCGACCCCGGCGAACCACTACTACGAAGACTCAAGCTCGAGACGATTCGTGAGTGAAGAGCCTTGCGCTCGTCTTCGGGCAAGGCCAGCGCCAGGTCCCGGAACGTATCGCGGATTCGGTTGCGAGTAGTCATAGACTGTCCTGCACCGGCATGATCATCAGGAGGGTGCCCTCTTCCATCGTTACGTGAACCGTCGGCGTCTCGAACTCGTTACTGACGCCGGCGTCTCCGAGTTGCCAATCGAGCCCGTCGAGCGGCCAACGCAATCCCTTTGAGCGCATTCGGCAGCGACTGCACTTCATCGGAAAGAAGCTCACAATCTGCCCCGGGAGTGCGGTCTCACGGTGGTCGCCGGTGATCAGCTGAACGACACTATCCTCGGTAAGCCATAGA
>JBMCTC010000232.1:0-5006 GCA_048624115.1 Spirochaetota bacterium | reverse complement strand
GCAAAGGGCGAGAGTTTGGTGACGCTTGCGACGGTGGAGCAGTACGCGGCGGGCTTACTGTGTCTGTCCGGGTGCAGTGTCACTGAGCTTGGGGGTGGCGATGGAGTAACGGCTGCCGGTGCCGGGGGTTACGCCGGTTTGTCCGAGAAAAAGATGCGAAAGGCTGCAAATCGCTTTGAGACCGAGAGTTCCGAGAGTCTTATCCCCAAGGTGCGTGACACTCTCCTGGGGCGGCTCTCTGACGCGTTCCCAAACTCCCTCTACTTACAAGACACCCGCCACCGCGAACCGCGCGAGCCGGGCCACCTGCAGATTATAGAGGAACTCAGCCGTCGGTTTGAGCTTCCGATTGCTGCGGCAACGGAGGTGCTCTACCACACCCCAGAGCGTCGGGAGCTTGCCGATGTGGTAGCGGCCATCCGTCACGGTGTGACGCTCCACGCTGCCGGAAGCCGGCTTGCCGCGAATGGAACACACGCCCTGCTTTCACCTCACGAGATGCGCGACCGCTACGCCGATAGGCCTCGCCACGTTGAGCGGACGTTCGAGATCGCCGAGCGGTGCCGCTTCTCGCTCGACGAGATCAAGTATCGCTATCCGACCGAGCGGGTGCCGCAGGGGTATTCCACTTCTGAGTGGCTGTGGGAGCTCACCTTTAGCGGCGCCCGCAAGCGCTACGGGGGAAGTATCCCTGCCGATGTTCGAAGTCAGTTGCAGCGAGAGCTCGAGGTAATCGACGATCTCGAGTATTGCGGCTACTTCCTCACGATGTGGGAGATCATCGAGTACTGCCGCAGGCAGGGGATTCTTGCGCAGGGGCGGGGGTCGGCGGCAAACTCTGCGGTTTGTTACTGCCTCGGCATTACGGCTGTCGATCCGGTACGGATGGAGCTTCTCTTTGAGCGATTCTTGAGCAGAGAGCGTGCGGAGCCTCCCGATATCGACCTGGATATCGAGCACCGGCGTCGAGAAGAAGTAATCCAGCACATGTACGAAAAGTACGGGCGCGATCGCGCGGCAATGGTCGCGAACGTAATTCGCTATCGCGTGAAGAGTGCCATTCGTGACGTGGGGAAGGTACTCGGTTTTCCCGAGACGGCGCTCGACCGGATGGCAAAGCTCGCCTCGGCCCGCGACAGCAATCTCGAAGAGGTGCTCGACGCGGCTGGTGTTCACGAGCATCTTCGCGAGCTCTTTGGCCGGCTCGCGCTCGAGCTCCTCGAGGCGCCTCGGCATCTGTCCATCCACCCCGGTGGCTTTTTGCTCGGAAGTGAGCCGGTTCACAGACTCGTACCGATCGAGAACGCGACCATGCCGGATCGTACCGTGATTCAGTGGGACAAGTACGATGTGGAAGAGATGAATCTCTTTAAGGTCGATTTATTGGGCCTCGGCGCGCTCACGCACCTCGACTACTGTTTTCGCCTCCTGAAGATGCATCGCGGCATCGACCTCTCTATGGCAACTATCCCGCACGATGATCCTGCGGTTTTCAAAATGCTCGCCAAGGCCGATACGGTCGGGGTTTTTCAGCTCGAGAGTCGAGCTCAGATGGCGATGCTGCCGAGGCTTCGCCCGAGGATCTGGTACGACATCGTCATCCAGGTGAGCATCGTGCGCCCCGGACCGATCACCGGCGGCATGGTGCATCCTTACCTGAGGCGTCGGGCCGGAGAGGAGGAGGTGGTCTATCCTCACCCTGCGCTCGAGCCGGTGCTCAAAAAGACGCTTGGTGTTCCCATCTTCCAGGAGCAGGTGATGAAGCTCGCCGTGGTCGCCGCCGACTACACGCCCGGTGAAGCCGATCAGCTGCGGCGCGACATGGCGGCCTGGCGCAAGAGCGGTCGTATCGAGAAGCATCACGAGCGCATGGTCGAGCGGATGACGGCAAAGGGAATCGAGCTCGAGTTCGCCGAGGCGGTCTTTCAGCAGATCAAGGGCTTTGGCGAGTACGGATTCCCTGAGAGTCACGCGGCGAGCTTTAGCTTGATTGCCTACTGCACGGCGTGGGTGCGCGCGCACTATCCAGCCGAGTTCGCCTGCGGCCTGTTGAACGCGTGGCCGATGGGCTTTTACTCGCCGGCATCGATTGTAGCCGATGCCAAGCGCCATGGCATCGAGATGCGCTCGATTGATGTGCTGAAGAGCGACTGGGATTGTACGCTCGAGCGAGACCTTCGAACGCGCGGTGGCTACGCGGTGCGCATGGGTCTTCGCTACGTGCGCGGTATCAGCGAGTCGGACTACCGGCGGATCGTGCGCGCGCGGCGGGGGGTGGGGCGCGGTGTTGCCCAGGCTGATGCTCCAGACCGCCTTTTGTCGTTTGCCCGTGCGGCGGACCTGGGAGAGGATCTTCTTGTCGCGTTGGCCAGGGCGGGGGCGTTTGGGGGGCTCGGGCTTTCAAGGCGGCAGGCGCTCTGGGAGGTCTCGGGGAGCGCGCTGCGCCGCGAGGCAGACCGGGTGCATCATCGTGAGACGGGTGAGGACGAGCTTGTGGCCGATGGCGAAGTGACACCTGATTTCGATCCCTTGAGCGATTTTGAGCTTGTCGCGTGGGACTACTACACGGCGAGTCACAGTACCGCCTCGCATCCGCTCGAGCCGCATCGCGATGCGCTTCGTGAGGCGGGGCATCCGACGGCTCGCGAGGTTTTTTACGGCGAAGACGGGAGTCGCACGAGTTACGTGGGCCTTGTGATCACGCGGCAGCGGCCGAGTACCGCCGGCGGAATAATGTTTGTCACGCTCGAGGATGAAACCGGCTACGTTAACCTGGTCGTGTGGAAGCAAGTGCTCGAGAAGTATCGACCTGTCCTTCTGACCTCCGCAGTTCTCGGGGTCGAGGGGAGAATCCAGACGCAGGACGGTGTCACTCACCTTGTGGTTGAGCACTGTTTCAAGCCGCAGCTCTCGCTTTCGGGCTTCAGGATCGAGAGCCGGAACTTCCGGTGAGCCCCGGAACACCGGGAACTTCATCGCCCTCGGCGCTGTCGACCTTGCGCCGGCGGGGCACGCTCGAGCGCATGGCAAACTGAGAGGATCGGCGGGCGACGATTCTGCTCGCGCATGAGGTTGTCTACACGAGAGATGGTGTCCGATCGCTTTGCCAAGATCGTCAAACGTCACGCGAGTCTTATAACACCCGAGGCGAATGCCGAGATGGTCGGGAAGGCGCCACGCTCAGCGCGCAGACGAAACTTCTTTCCTACCTCTACGAGCTGCGCCTTCACCTCGCGCAGGCTGAGACCGGCACCGCGTTGTCGTCGTTTAACTCGCCGAGTGACTACGAGCGCGATCTCGGTGCTGCCGGGTTTCCCGACCTCGGTCCGTTTTTGGACGGTAGCGATCCGGGCGGGCTCGGAGAGACGGCTCGCCGGTTTGATGCCCACCTGAAGGCGCTTCTGCAGGAGCGTGGGGTGCGGATCAACGATTTTGCTTCACGTGAGGAACTCGAGCGGGCTTTAGCTCAGGGTGATGTGTAGCAGGCAAGCGCATCGAGTCATAGCCGGAACGCAGGGCCTCCGATAATCACGACTCGCGCCGGTGCAATTGTCCTTACCGACGGGCGCTCGTGCTCGTTTGCCCAGGCTCGACGGAAGAGCTCCTCGAGCTCTTCGGGGCGAAATGATCGGCGCACCGACGTTCGTCCGTCGTGAAACGGGACGCTTCCGGGGTAGAGCAATCCCATTAGTAGCGTGATTCCGACGTAGGCAAACCGACATCGGCGGATGTCGTTTACGAGGTAGCCTCGGCCAGCCATCTGCTCTGCCCGCTTGAGAAACGCAACAGCCAGCTCGTCTGGAAAGTGATGCAGGAGGTGATTGCAAAAGACGTAGTCGAACGTGCCGAGTTCGGCTTCGAAGATATCTGCCTCCACGATTTCGATGTTGGGATATGCTTCAGTCGCATCGCGGGCAAAGCGCACCGCGCGCGGGTCGTAATCGGCACAGGTGATGCGCGCCTCGATGCCAAGCGCACTCGCTCGTCGTGAGAGCGCCATCATCAAGTCGCACCCGCCGGCACCGACGTCGAGGATCGAGAACGAGCGAGCGTCTCGCTCCAGGACATCCCGCAGCACAATCGACTGGAGAAGGTAACGGGAACGGGAGACAAGTCGATTAATCGGCTCGAAGCGTCTGAGCGTTTTGCGGAGTGCCTCTTCGTCTTCGGAGAAATCATCCATGATCTCCCTCTCGGTCGAGCGCGTCTCGAGCGAAGGGAGGAGCCGGCGAGTCTGTTTTTTCATTTGTTGCATCCTACAGCTTGCGTACATTATCAATGTGAGCACAAGAGAGGGTCACAGGAAAGAGCAACTGCAAACTTCGATTCTCATCGTTGGAGCAGGTCCTGTGGGATTGTGTCTTGCGCACATCCTCGAAGAACATGGGGTGCCCTGGTTTTTGCTCGAGGAACGCAATGAGCCAGATGTGCATTCACGAGCAATCGGCGTTGCGCCGCCCTCGCAGGCGATTCTGCAGCGCATCGGAGTGCTTCCTCAAATCGAGCAGTCAGGAGTTCTCATTCACCGTGCGTATATTCACGGCACTCGTGGCCGTGGGATACCTCTAGACTTTGATCAGCTTCCAGATGAGCGGCGACACATTATCTCGATTCCCCAAGTTCAGACCGAAGCAATACTGCGGCGGTCGCTCGAGGCCGAAGCGCAGGAGCGCATGTGGTATGGTACACGCGCGCGGACCGTCCGGGCTGATGGTCGAGGGGTAATCGTTGAGGCCGAGCGTGCAGGCGAAACTCTCCACTTCGCGGGCGAGTATCTCTGTGGCTGCGACGGCATACAGAGCACTGTTCGCGGTTCGCTTATTGGTCTCGATCGCGATTACCGGTACCCCGAGTGCTTTGCGATGGGCGACTTTGAGGACCACTCCAAAATGGGCGACGAGGCCCATCTCTTTTTTACAAAGCACGGATCAGTCGAGGCGTTTCCGCTTCCCGGCGGTATCAGGCGGTGGATCGTGCAAACAGAGCGCTTCTACGCCGAGCCTTCT
>JBMCTC010000231.1:0-5063 GCA_048624115.1 Spirochaetota bacterium | reverse complement strand
AACGGGGATAAAAGACCACGGTCGCGCGGACTATTCTTCCGACCGACCGCTACTCCGCGCTTTCCGTAGCTTCCGATTCGTCTTGATCAGGATCGTAATTAACCCCCATCTTCTCGAGTGCGGTCAGCGCACTCGTTCGCATGATTCCTCGCGGGTTTTCTCGCGCGATATCCTTGAGTGCATCTATTCGACCGGAGAGGCCGGCATTGCCAATGCCGCGCATACCGTAGATCCGAATGATGAAGTTGGGGTGATCAAGAAAACGGAGATAGAACGACTCAAAGGCCGCGTCGCCAACTTCGCTCACGCCCTTGGCGACGGAGTCCAATAGCCGCGACCCTTCCCTGCTCCATTCGTTGGAAATTACCTGCTCAAACGTCTCGCGTTGCCCGGTTGCATCGACTGAGAGTAGTTGCTGCGCCGCCGACATTCGCAGCGCCTCGGCCGCTCGCTCATCTGACAGAACCTCCGCAAGCGCCGCTGTTGCCTCACCGTTACCGATTGCCCCAAGGGTCCTGACTGCCTCTTCACGTACCGGCCGTTCAGGATCTCGGAGGGCCTTGTAGGCCACGGCGCCGACAACCTCTTCCGCCTGCTGCTCGGCAATGCCACGCAGGGCCGCCACACGAACACGCCAAAACGAGTCAAGCAGTGCCTCGTTGAGATATGAGAGTGATGTTTCGCTCGGGTAGAAGCCAAGCGCTCGCGTCGCGTAGGCCCTCAACACGGCGTCGTTGTCGGCCAAAAGTCGCGTGAGCAAATCGACGCTCTCACCGCTGCCGATTCGACCGAGCGACTCGGTCGCGTAGTGTCGCAGCGCACTCTCCTCAAACTCATCTCGAGCGATCTGCGACAGGAGCGGCAACGCCTCGTTGCTCCCGGTATGACCCAAGGCACGTAGTATCGCCGCACGCTGATCGGTTTGTGTGAGCTCCTCGTAGAGCTCCAGAAGCCTTGATACGGCAGATGGTGCGCCGCTGCGACCGATCGCCTCGATAACGATACTCGCGGTCAGCACGTCTGCATCTTGCGCAATCTCCTGGTATCGCTCGATCAGCTCAGGATCATAATCGGACAGCTGCTTCGAGAGATAGCCAGAGCCGACCCGTACGAAGTCCTCCGCCAATATCTCATCACCCAATAGGAGGACCTTTACATCGTCGACAATCGCGGGCGAGTCACGCCGATCGAAGTACTCGATAATAGTGACACGGAGATCCGTGCTTCGACTGCGGCGGAATCGTTGCGCGACTTGGGTATCGAGCTCAGTAACGTCGGCCTGCTCGATTTGGCCCAACAGCGCTTCTATTTCCGCATCGATTCCAAACCTGAGCGTCTCTTCCCAAAGCTCCACTTGTGTCTGCCCGTCGGACTGTGATTCGTCGGCCGCAGGGGAAGCGCTTTCTTGCGAGCTCGCAAACGGGACTGCAAGGACGAAGGCGAGTAACGAAACCGAGAGTCTCAAATTAGTCTTCGCTGTTCTGATTGTCATGAATGAATCTCCGAGCGATCGATCGGGCGGCCTCCACCCGTAGTAGCATCATAGCCACTACAGTTCCAGCAAGCGCGAGTGTACCGACCAAAAGCAGCAGCATCACGCCCCGAACAGAACTACCTGCCAACCACCACGGCCCGAAAATGGCCTTGCTGCCGACGATCACGCTCCCGCCGGCTATTGCGGCAACGATAGCCTTGAGCACAGTGGAGACTATATCGCGCCCATTCACGCCGTTCAGCCTCGACCGTGCAATGAAGGTAAGCACCAGTGAACCGACAGTGAAGCCGATGCTGTTTGCAAGCGCAAGTCCCGCCGGGCCTAGGGCGGTCTCCTTCAGCCAGAGCGAGAGCGCGATGTTGGCGACAAGGATCCCCGTCGCTGTGTATATCGGGCTTCTGTAGTCCCCTATGGCGTAGAAGAAACGCTGCAAGAACGTGTAGCAACTGACACCGACCATCCCCACACAGTAGAAGACCAGCACCTCGGCGGTTCGCGCGGTATCAGAGGCTGTGAACTCTCCCCGCTGAAATGCCATCGCGATTACCTCCGGCCCAAACACCGCAAGCAGTACCGAGGATGGAATGAGTAGCGCCGCGATACTCCGCAGGCCTGAGCTCGCACTCGCACGCAGACCAACGTGGTCATTCTGCCCGGCCTGCCGGCTCATCTTCGGGAAGAGGACTGTTGTTACGCTTACTGCGAAAATCCCCTGCGGAAGCTGCCAAAAGATGACGGCGTTTGCCAGCGCAGATGCACTCCCATTCTCGAGGCCACTCGCGAATCGAAACGCTACAAGCTGATTGATCGCGAAGATGCTGCTCGCGGCTACGACGGGTATCCATCGGCCGAGAATCAGCTTGAAGGCATGATCGTTGAACGAGAACATCGGTAGAAATGAAAATCCCTTGCTTCGAAACTGCGGAAGCTGAAAGAGAATCTGGGCTACACCCCCGCCGAGCACACCGACCGCCATAGCGTACACTCCGAGTTGCCCGCTCAGAAACACAAGCGAGAGGATGACGCTCACACTGAAAAGAATCGGTGTGAAGGCAGGAACGGCAAATCGGTTCGAGCTGTTGAGCGAACCCATGATTACCGCGCTTAGACTGATCAAAAGAGTGTAGTGAATGAACCAACGGAACAATCCTACCGCGAGTAACTGGCGCTCCGCATCAGGGAAGTCGAGCACAAACTCGACGATTGGACGAGCAAAAACGACAGACGCCAAGAGTAACGGCACAAGAATAAGGTACTGGAAGCCAAGAAGACGACGAACAATGCCTTCCGGCGCGGTGTTTTTTCCATCGTCCCGTTCCACAATAGCCTGGGAGAGTACCGGTATAAACGCCGAAGACAGAGCACCTTCCGCGAGAAGTTTTCGTAGGTTGTTTGGGATGTTGAAAACTGCGTTTAGGACGTCGGCGCTGCCGGTCGCTCCGAAGACAGCGTTCAGGACAGCCTGACGAACGAATCCAAGCAGCCGACTCAGCGTGGTGAGTGCCATGACCCCTGCGGTTGATCGCGCCGTTCCACTGAGTCTGGAAGTTGGCCTTGCCAAGCTTGTATCCGGCCCTTTTTGCTGACCGCTTGATGTCCGCCCCATGATAACCCCTATCGGCGATCGAGCCGCACCTGTTCACCACTCTCGATACGACTCAGTACGTTCTTTTTGAATGAGGCGAATACTCCATTGCCTATAGCGTCTCGAGCATCACCAACCAACTTGCTGAGGTAGTATAGGTTATGTTCGGTGATCAACATTGACGCGAGGATCTCGTCGCTCTTTACGAGATGGCGAAGATACGATCGCGAGTATCGCCGACAAGCGTGGCACCCGCAGCCGGCCTCTATAGGGGCGTGATCGGTGGCATGCGCCTCGTTTCGCAAAACGACCCTTCCGTCGGCCGTGAGCGCAGTACCGTTACGCGCGATGCGTGTCGGAAAGACGCAGTCAACCATGTCGATGCCGGCCTCGATCGCCTCGAGTATGTAGTCGGGCGTTCCAACTCCCATGAGGTAGCGTGGTACCTCCTGCGGAAGAGCCTGTGCGGTAAGGGACAGATACTCACGAAAATCTGCCGGTGACTCCCCCACACTCAGCCCTCCGATAGCCACGCCAGGCAACTCGAGCGAGCCGATCGTCTCGGCGTGCTCCGTACGAAGGGAACCAAAGAAGTTGCCCTGAACAATCGGAAACAGTGATCCCAGGTAGCCGCGGTCACGATGCTCCAGAAACCGTCGTTTCGCACGTTGCGCCCATCGCGTCGTGAGCTCCATTGCCTCCCGCGCCTCGAGCATCGAGATCCCCGGTGCCGTGCATACGTCGAGCGCCATCTGGACATCACTATTAAACGTCACCTGCGCGTCGACAACCGACTCGGGCGTAAAGAGATGACGAGAACCATCGAGATGGGATCGAAACTCGACGCCCTTTTCTCCGATTTTCCGCAATCCCGAAAGCGAGAACACCTGGAATCCACCGGAGTCCGTGAGGATGTTATACGGCCAGGTCGAGAACCCGTGCAGGCCGCCGGCTGCCGATATTACCTCGAGTCCAGGACGGAGGAAGAGGTGATACGTGTTCGCAAGGATAAGCCGGTATCCGAGGTTCTCGATGGTTTCATGGTGCATCGCCTTCACCGTCGCGGCCGTACCGACCGGCATAAACGCCGGCGTGGGTACGACCCCATGCGGCAGTCTAAGCATACCCGTGCGAGCCGGTGAGCCGGGATCCGACACCAGGCGATCCCAGATCGAAGGAAATCTCATAGAGCAGAAACCTCTATCACGTTCGACTCCTTCTGAGCAAAAGTACGCCGACACCGACGAAAAGCGCAACACCAAACCACGCACCGACGAGCGGCGAGACGATTCCCGACTGGGCAAGGAGACCCGACAAGAACTGAGCGACATAGTAGACGACAGAGACCGAGAGTGACACAAGCAGACTCATGAGAAGAATGTTCTTGCGAAATCGCCCACCGACGGCGGTCGCGATTAAGACAACTACGAATGGCGTAAACGCAAACGAAAAGCGCTCGTAATAATCAGTGAGCTCTCCGCGGAATGGCAATCCGGCGCTGCGCTGCTCCTCAATGTACAACCACGCGTCCTGCAGCCGCATCTCGTCGATCTCTCTCGTCGTGCGCCGGAAGGCAGACGGACCGAGCGTAAACGCCTCGAGCGCAAGGGACTCAACAAAACGCTCCTCGAACCCTTCGCTCTCGCCAGTCTCCGGATCGTCTGCAATACGGTCGAACACGCGGGCCGACCGAGCCTCCCAGTACACGCCGGACCATTGAGCGCTCGGGGCGTGAATGATTCGCTCGACCTGTCCATTCGCGGCCCGGGAGATAAAGACGGCGTTCGAGAGTGTCTCGTTTGCATCGTTGAAGTATTGGGCGTGATAGAGCAAACGTGATGAGGCTCCGATTCGGGTAACGTTACTTCGACTCTCACTCCGAATGATCCTTAGCAATTCATCCTGCAGCGTATTCTTCTGCGCGAGGCTATCGATAACGACATGTTCATGAAGAAAGAAGGCGCCAAAACTCGCAAGCAGTCA
>JBMCTC010000230.1:0-5073 GCA_048624115.1 Spirochaetota bacterium | reverse complement strand
CCTTTGCGATCGCCCCAACCTCAACCCCCATGCCTCGCTCGGGCAGATAGATTGCCTCACGATCCTGCGAGAGCTCCACCTTGCTGTAGTCTACTTTGGCCAGGGCATCATTAATTCGCTGCTCGCTCGGTACCTGCGCCGAGTCTGTACCGATTCCCCACAGGCCAACGAGCGGCGCGACCGAGAGGTCGAATCTCCCGTTTGAGAGTCTCGAGTACTCGAGGGCCTGCTCTACGACGTAGAAGGTATCCGAGGAGACCTCGATCGGGCGATCCCCGGCGGCGCGATTGACTTCGAGCAGCTCGGTTGTTTGGTAATCGTCCTCGCTCGTGCTCATCTTCGACTCGATCTCGGCTACACGCTCAAAAATCTGATCAAAAATCGGGCCGGTATCATCACCATAGAGGGTTACGGTCAGGACGGTGCCAAGCAGTAACTCGGTTTCAGTATGCCGCTCGAGCTCTTGTGTGCAACTCACGACCGCAAAACTCAGAATTGATGCTACAATAACGGCTCGAGATGCTCCGTATTTCATAGGAAGTAAAAAATAACGAAACTGGGTTGATTAAATCGATAAAGAAGTTACTATTTCGGTAAGAAATCCACGCATACCTCTATGAAGGAGTAGTCATGCCTGACAAGACAAGAATAGCCGTTCTCGGTGGCGGCTACGGCGGTGTTGAAGCTGCCAAAAAGCTTCACAAGGCGTTCAAAAAGAACGATGACGTCGAGATAACACTCATCGACAAGAATCCGTACCACACGTTGATGACCGAGTTGCACGAGATCGCCGGTTCCCGAACCGAACCTGAGGCAGTCCAGGTCACTTTTCGCAAGATCTTTGCGGGAACCACGGTAGACGTGCAGGTGGATGAGATTCTCTCGATCGACTTTGACAACAACAAGTTGCAGTCGGCGACACGGTCATATGAGTACGACTACCTTATCATTGGTACCGGTGGTGCGCCGGAGTTCTTTGGGATCGAAGGCGTTCAGGAGCACAGCTTCACGCTCTGGTCGCTCGAGGATGCAATTCGAATCCGCACGCACGTCGAGGAGATGTTCCGAGATGCTGCGAAGGAGCCGGATCCGAAGATTCGTCGACGCCTGCTCACCTTTGTAATCGCCGGCGGTGGCTTCACCGGAATCGAGCTTGCCGGTGAGCTCTGCGAGCGCCGCGATCAGCTCTGCCCGAAGTACCACATCGACGAGAACGAGGTCAGCATCAAGGTTGTGGAGATGAGGGACAGTATTCTGCCGATCTTCCCCGACAAGCCCAAGCGAAAGGCCACGAAGTACCTTAAGAAGATCGGCTGCGAGCTCTTGCTCAACACGACGATTACCGGGGCCGAAGAAGGCGTGGTCAAACTCAAGGACGAGCCGGAGATCCTTACCGATACGTTCATCTGGACCGCAGGTATCCAGGGAAGCGAGTTCACCGCCCGGATTGCTCTCACCAAGGGGCAGACATCTCGAGACGAGTGTTCGGTCGCTTCGGTCGAGGGTATCCACGGCATGAAGGGCTGTCACTTTGACGACGACGAGCGCTACGTTGTTGGTCAGCGCGGTCGTATCCTCGTAAATGCCCAGATGCAGAGCGTCGACTACCGCAATGTGTATCTCTGTGGTGACCTGATCTGGTACCTCGACGGCGAGAAAGTTGTTCCGCAGATTGTCGAGACCGCACTCCAGAGTGCAGAGACGGCGGCCGACAACGTCATTGCCGACATCAGGGGCAAAGAGAAGCACAAGTTCAAGCCGAAGTATCACGGCTTTATGGTCTCGATTGGCGGCAAGTGGGGCGTTGCCCACGTCATGGGCATATCGCTCTCGGGCTTCTTTGCAATGGCATCGAAGCATCTTATCAACATCCACTATCTCTTTGGACTTGCCGGAATCAACGCCGTTTGGGAGTACCTCGAACACGAGTTCTTCACGATCCGCGATCGCCGATCGTTCATTGGTGGACACTTTGCCTGGAAGATCCCGGGGTATTGGGTGCTTCCATTGCGAGTGTGGCTCGGCGCGAAATGGCTCAGCGAGGGTATTAAGCATATCCGAGATGGTTGGCTCGATCCCGGCGAGGAGGGTCTGAGCGAAGTCTGGACCGGCGCGATCAAGCTGCCTGGTGTCTCATACGGCGACGCTGCTGCAGCGGCTACCCCCGCAGCGGATGCCGGAAGTGGCGCGACCGACGCCGTCGAAGTTGCAGCCGAGTACGGCGAGCCGCTCATGGAGGCGATTGGCCCCTACACGTGGTTCGCAGAAACAGTGCTGAGCGCATCTCCGCTTATCGCGTTCTTGCTGCAGGCAACCGTCGTTATCCTGCAGGTTGGAATCGGCCTTGCGCTGATTGGTGGACTCTTTACCTTCCCCGCAGCAATCGTCTCGATTGGCTTCAGCGTGATGTTCATCTTCTCCGGATGGGGTAACCCCGAGTTGCTCTGGTACATCTTTGCCTCGATTGTGATGCTCGGCGGCGCCGGACGCGCATTTGGTCTTGACCACTGGGTAATGCCGTGGCTCAGGCAGTGGTGGCAGGGAAGACGTTTTGCCAAGAAGACCTATCTCTACACTGGAGAACCACGACCCTAAGTGAGCTCCTTCGCAGAGAATTCCAACAGCCCCGCGCACTCCGCGCGGGGCTTTCATGTCTCTCAGCATTCCTTTTGGTCTGAGTTTCCCGAGCTTCACGAGCCGCTCGAGCAGGTCCGCGAACTTATTGGCTATCACGCCGCCTCTGCGCGAGGTCCGGTGGGCCGTGCGCTTCAAAGCTTCGTGCAGCGCCCCGGGAAGATGCTACGTCCGGCGATGGTCATAATCGGCGCGTGGGCCGGCAAGGACGGTGCGCGTAGCAACTCCATCTCGAAGCACGTCCTCGAGGTGGCGACTGCGGTAGAGACGCTGCACCTGGCGACGTTGATTCACGACGATGTGATCGACGATGCGTCGAGGCGCCGTGGCGGGCCTACCTTGCACACGATCTATGGTCGCAAGCACGCTGTTCTCATGGGAGATTTTTTGCTCGCTCGTTGCTTCTCGATTATCGCGGACGGTACGAGTAGGGAGAACGCGCAGCGAATCGCGACCGCCACTGCACACATTGTCCAGGGCGAGCTCTCGCAGATGAAAGACTCGATCGACTCCTCCTTGAGCAAACGGGCATATCTGCGGAGGATTGCCGCGAAGACGGCGATGCTCTTTGGATTGAGCCTGGTGACGGGTGCGAGCGAGAGCAAGGCGACCCGTCGCGAGATTGCCCTTCTCTCGCGCATCGGCTACTCGATCGGCATGGCGTTTCAGATCATCGACGATATTCTCGATTTCACGGCGAATGAGCAGGAGATCGGCAAACCGGTTGCCTCAGACCTCCGTGCCGGACTCTACACGCTTCCAGCGATTGCAGCTGCCGAGAACGACCCTTCCCTGGCGACGGACTTGTTGCAGCTCGGCCGCGGTGAGGCATCCGGGGGGAACGGCCCGTCTCAAACTCGCGAGGAGATGGTTGAAAGCATTCTGGCACGGATTGAGAAGGCGCGAGGGCTGACCACCGCGCGCGAGAGCGCAGCGCTCTACACGTCCCGGGCGAGACGAGCAGCTGCCGGCCTCAAGAACGGACGACAACGCGAAGCGCTCCGTACACTCATCAACAAGTTGCTCAACCGCAGTTACTGATCTGCTTCCGGAGCGAACCCCGTCGCTACCAAAAACGTCTCGAAGCTCTCGCTCCGGCTCGCCTTGGGCTTAATCAGTCTCGCGTTCGCGAAGTGGTTGCGGGCTATCGCGAGCAGGTTTTGCTCTTCCCCACCCTGAAAGATTTTTGCCACAAGTGATCCACCATCGCGGAGCATTGATTGTGCGAGGGCGACTACCTGCTCGACAAGCGCGGCGGAGCGGGCAGTGTCTACGGTGCGGTTCCCGGTTGTGTTGGGTGCGGCATCGCTCATGACCACGTCGTAGGGCCCGAGCGTCTCGAGCTCCGCGACCATCGTGGGTTCAAAGATGTCGCCTGCGAAGGTGCGGACGTTCGCGTGCGCCTCGAGATCGGGCATCTCCTTGAGATCCACCGCCACAATTGCTCCCTCGCCCCCGACGATTTTGGCCGCAAACTGCGACCAGCTGCCAGGGGCGGCTCCGACGTCGAGCACGTTGTTTCCACGACGAATCAACGAGAAGCGTTTTTGCAGCTCTTCGAGCTTGTAAACGCTGCGCGCACTGTATCCGGCACGTTTGGCACGATCGGTGAAGTGGTCGGGGCGTGATCTCTTTCCCATGCTTCCATCCTTGACGCCGCGTGGTTGCGGACATAGCTTCAAGATGTGGATCGACTTCCTTTTTATCAACGACCGCTCAAGTTTACGAGCTTCAACGCGACCCTAATTCTAGTTGGCATAAATGTCGCCCTTTTTCTCCTCAGTAACATCGCACCGCGTCTCTTTCAGTACCTCTCTATGATTCCCGCCGCGGTGGTGCAACTCAACTGGTGGTGGCAGCCGTTTACCTACATGTTCATGCACGCAAGCGGGTGGCATCTGCTTGTCAACATGTTGGGACTCTTCCTCTTTGGCACCCAGCTCGAGCGAAGAATAGGATCGAGCGAGTTTCTGCTCTTCTACCTCTTGGTTGGAACGCTGTCCGGCTTCTTCTCATTGCTCTTCTACTGGCTCACCGGAGCGTTGACGATCTTTCTCGTCGGCGCCTCGGGCGCTGTGTTCGGAATTCTGCTTGCCTTCGCAACCTACTATCCAACCGCGACAATCTTGGTTTTTGGCATCTTTCCCGTACGTGCGCCGGTTCTGGTTGTTGGATATGCGGCAATCGAAATCGTCAGCATGCTGTCCCGCAATCGCGGCAACGTGGCGCACCTGACTCATCTGGCCGGCTTCCTCTTTGCGTTTATCTACCTCCTGCTCCGGCTTCGCATCAACCCGATTCGAGAGTTCAGGGATAGTAGCCGATACTAAACCTGTGATCAAAACCTGGCATCGCACCATCTTCGCTGCCCTTATGCTGATCGTTGGTGCGTCCCTGGCGACTTCTCCATCTCTAGCCGACCCACTCCTCGTCGTAGAG
>JBMCTC010000229.1:0-5086 GCA_048624115.1 Spirochaetota bacterium | reverse complement strand
CCTCGGTGTGCTCGAGGTCAAATGGCAGCGGTTTCGGCCCGGCACCGAAGTAGAGGCGCTCTACCTATCCGATCCAAAGCTGCTCTTCACACTGCTCGACCGCCGAGATCCCAGTGATGTGCGTCTCGAGATGCTCGACGTTCTACGCTCCGACGCGTGGAACGAGTCAAGTGAAGACTCCGTCGGGGTCGAGTTCCTCGTCCCCGTAAGGACTCATCTGCAGGCGCTGCTCGAGGCGCGGCACCCGGTCTCGGTTCGTAGTGCAGATGAACTTCGCGATCTCGGTCGGCTGTTTCGCGTCTCACCTGAGCAGGCAGAGACGTTTCCGATTCGCGCCTTGAGCATTCGCCTATTTGGGGACAGCAAGCGCCTCGAGCAGCTGCTCCGGACTGCCGATCAGATCACCGAGAAGGTGGTCGGTGCGTCGTTTAGCGTCGAGCGCGGCCTGAGCCGATCGTACCCAGAGGTCGCGGTTTCGCTTTTGGGTTCGATTTCGCTTTCGAGCGGTGCGCTTCACAGCCGCGGGGAGATCGTGTCTCTTCCCGCCGAGACGGTTCAGTCGATTAGGCAGGTGAAGCTCGAAGGCAGCGCCGTTCTATCGGTCGAGAACAAGGAGAGCTTCTACATCCTCGCTCGACATCTGCGTCGCGGGAAGCTACCGTCCCGCTTCGCTGCGGTTACGTACTGCGGCGGATACCCCAGTGAATCGTACGGTGCGCTCTTGGGGCGTCTCGCTCAGGCCGGGGCAGTACTCTACCACTTTGGTGATCTCGATACCGACGGGCTCTTTATCCTCCAGGAGATTGAGCGCGTCGCCGCGCAGTCGGTCTCGCCGCTCGGAATGACGGCGTCGCTTTATCGTCGCTTTATGAGGCACGGCGTGAAGCTCCCCGAAGTCCGCGTAGATCGGCTACGCGCCGCGCGCGACACCCTGCCCTCATCACTCCAAGAGCTTGTCGGGCTTATCCTCGAACATCACCTCGGGGTCGAGCAAGAGGTCATAGGCGTAAAAGAGTTGTTTGAAGAGGGGTGGCCTTCGCAGTCTCCCACGGATCCGGCCACATGCTGAGCGGCAACGCTTGCAGAGGTAGTCGGCGCGAACCTCATCAGCCCAGACTCCTTGTGGTATATTTTCCCCTGAGGTAAGAACATGAAGATTGGTAGAAATGACCCGTGTCACTGTGGAAGTGGAAAAAAATACAAACACTGTTGCTACGAAAAAGACAGCGTAAAGCACGAAGAACCGGTAATCGAGGCGGAGGCTGCAGAGCCCGAGTCCGATGAAGAGTCGGGCAAGAAAAAGCCCGAGCATCACAAGAATCAGCGACCCTCCTTCCGAGGAGACGCCGGGGGAAAAACACCGATGCGGCCCCGAGCCACCCGCGGAGCGCAGCGCGGAAGTTGAAATCCTCGCTCAGCGTGCTACTTCTATTGCCCTAAAGGAGGCTATCTATGAATGACTCCCCACGCCGGAGACGCCTCGCGGCGCTCCTTACGGTTCTCATCTTGGGAACATCCCTTGTTTTCGCTTACAATCCTGCGCCAGGCGCAGACGACTTCGCAGATCTCACGGCGCCCGGGTTCTTGGGCGGCGGTGCCGATGCCACCGCGGTAGATGAGCCACTCGGTGACGGCTACAACCCTGCCGTTTCAGGTGACAAAGAGCGTCCCTCGGCCGGGCTCTTTTACTCAGTGCTCGCCGGTTTTGGCGGAGCGCCCAACTCGGGCGTCGGCCACCTGATCGCGGCCGACTTCGACCTACCGACACAGCTCGGGGTAATCGGAGGATCGGCGCTCTTTTTGACCTCGCCCTTTGCCGATATGGCGACGGGGCAGCACGCTCGAATCCGTATGACCTACGCTCGGGACCTCTTTCCGCGGTTCTGGATCGGCGGCGCTGGAAACCTCTACGTCGGAACGGCCGACCGGTTTGGCCTTGGCATTACCGGCGACATCGGATTCCTGCACCTACCGGAGAGCCTGTTGGGCCTCGAGGGGTTCCGCTGGGGAGTGGTCTTCCAGAATATGGGTATCGCATACAATCCGTACGAGACGGACAGTGGTGGGAATCGCATCACCGGTCTTCCGTCGATCTTTACGCCTGCCGTCGGCTTTTCTCTGCCGGCGGTAGATAGCGAAGACCTCGACGTTCGCCTCGCGATTAACACGAGCTTTCCTCGCTTCCAGAATGTTCGAGGATCCTTGGGGGTTGATGTCACCTACCGCGATGTCATTACCGCCAAGCTCGGTGGTCGTTTCGACCTTCATCAGCTCGATCAGCCTGCCATCGAGCAGCGCGGCTTTGCTCCGTCGTTCGGCGTTGGAGTAAACGTCACGAATCTAATTGCAGCGATTAATGACGAAGACGCCCCGAGCCGGGCAGATGACGCTCGAGCGGTTATCGCCGCCTCGCCACTCACCGGTGACGTGTGGGCCTTTGGGGTTGGTGTCGAAGTGCCGTTTGGGGCAGAAGACGACGAGGGGCCCGAAGTGAGTCTCGACTATGGTCCGACCGAGTACATATCCCCCAATAACGACGGCGTTCAGGACTACCTGACGATTCCGATTTCGATTGAGGACCAGAGCCCGATTCAGGGATACAGGCTCGAGGTTGCGGATGCAAGCGGCAACGTTGTCCGGACTATCGAGAATAAGGACGACCGCCCCGAGATTCGGTTTGGAGACCTGATCGATGAGATTCGCGAAGGCGAGACCGGAATCGAGATCCCCGACCAGATTCGCTGGGAGGGTCAGAGCGACAACGGTGTTCTCGTCGCCGACGGAACCTACGAGTTCTCGCTGACTGCGTGGGATATCAACGGGAACTACGGGAGTTCATCTTCCTACTCCGTTGTGGTCGACACGACCCAACCGAACCTGCTGGTTCGCGTGCCAAGTGACCGCATCTTCTCTCCGAACGACGACGGAAACAAGGACACGCTAACGATCGTTCAGGAGGGCTCGGAAGAGGCTCGAGTGTCTGCTCAGATCACAAACGCCTCGGACGACGTTGTCCGCACCTTCACTTGGCAGGATGAGGCTCCGGCCGAGGTCACCTGGGACGGCACCAACGACGACGGCGAGTCGGTCTCGGATGGAGTCTACACCTACACCGTTCGGAGTTCCGACCGCGCAGGCAATACCGCCTCGCAGAGTGTTTCCAACTTGGTCATCAACACCGAGCCGCGAAGTGTCTTTGTCACGGTCAGCGCGGATGGCTTCTCGCCGAACGACGACGGCAATGCCGATTCGGTCACCTTCGACCTGATCGTAAACTCGACCGAAGGACTCGAGTCGTGGGAACTCTCCGTAGTTTCGGAAGATGGCCGCGTGGCGCGGACGTTCTCGGGCCAAGAACTGCGAGAAGAGATTGTCTGGGCAGGCGCAGATGAAGACGGCGATCGCATAAACGGCGTCTATCGGGCTGTGCTCGAACTGCGATATGAGAACGGCGACCGACCCAGTGGCCAGAGCTCACGCTTTGTTCTCGATACCGAGGGCCCGCAGCTGGTTGTCGAACCGAAGCCGCAACCGTTTAGTCCCGACAACGACGGTGTGGCAGATGATCTGTTTATCGCAATCGATGTCGAGGACCTCAGCGACATCGCAAGTTGGGAGCTTTCGATCATCGATCCTCGTGATCGTCTCTTCAAGCGCTATGCCGGCGTAGGCCGTCCTGCCGACGAGATTATCTGGAACGGGCAGAGCGACGATGGCGAGCTGGTGCAGGCGGCGGAGGACTATCCCTACGAGTTCACCATTACCGATGAGCTTGGGAACACCTCGACCGCCGAAGGTATCATTTCGGTAGACGTTCTTGTCATTCGCGACGAGGATGGCCGGCTCAAGATCCAGATCTCCAACATCACCTTTGCGCCGAACAGTCCTGAGTACGTCACCGACGATGTCGACCGGTTTGAGAAGAACATCGAGATCATCGCGCGCATCGCGGAGATCCTCAACAAGTTCGATACGTACGACGTCTTGATCGAGGGACATGCGGTGAACATCACCGGAACCGATCGTGAACAGCGCGAGGAGCTCGTTCCGCTCTCACGGTCGCGTGCAGAGACGGTTCGCGACTCACTTGTCGAGCGCGGCGTTGACCGCGGTAGGCTCAGTGTGGAGGGCGTTGGTGGGCTCGACCCGATCGTTCCTCACACCGACCTTGATGAGCGATGGCGCAACCGCCGCGTTGAGTTTATTCTCATCCGGTAGCTCGCAAACACGCTTGCAACACGGGCGGCCCTCGGGCCGCCTTTTTTTCTCTGTGCACGGAAATGCAGCTGCACTACAATGAGGCGATGAATCGCCACGAATGGATCTCCGTCGCAGAGAAGCTCTCCCGGCCGGCACTCGAAGCAGCCGCCGTCGGGCGCCTACATGAGGCGCTCGCCCCAGAGCATCATCACTCGGTGAGCGGCTCTCGCCTCGCTACGGCTAAACTCGAGACGATTGGCCGGCTCTTCGCGGGTATCGCACCTTGGCTCGAACTCGCAGACCATCCACAGGTGCACACCGACCAGACCGAGATCGCGCTTCGCGATGAGCTACGCGATCTGATGATCGCGGCTCTCGGTTTTGGAAGTGATCCCGAACACCCAGACTATCTCGGCTTTGCCAATGACGAGCCGCAACTCATCGTTGATGCCGCCTTTCTCGCGCACGGCTTTCTCCGCGCGCCATCGATGTGGACCGCTCTGGACGGCAACACCCGGGCGCGGTTCATCACGGGCTTCCTCGCTCTTCGCGCGCGAAAGCCATACTTCAACAACTGGTTGCTCTTCTCAGCGCTCGCCGAGGCGTTCCTGCACTCGATTGGCAGGCCGATCGACCCGATGCGTGTCGACTATGCGGTTCGACAGCACGAACAGTGGTACCTCGGCGACGGGACCTACGCCGACGGGCCGAGCTTTCACTGTGACTACTACAACTCGTTTGTGATCCACCCGATGCTCATGGACACACTCGAGACGGTCGCTTCGCTCGATCCCCACTGGGCGGAGCTTGGTGCCCGGGAGGCTGTAAGGTTCGAGCGGGCGGCGGTGTTGCAGGAGCGCATGATCGCGCCCGACGGGACGTGGCC
>JBMCTC010000228.1:0-5100 GCA_048624115.1 Spirochaetota bacterium | reverse complement strand
CATGGAGGAAACAGGGGCAAGCGATCGCGATGTGAAGCATGCCCTTCTCGAAGACGCCGCGCTCTGGTTGAACGAAGGAACGATGTTCGGCACGGGTGGATCGGGCCATCAGCGGCTCAATCTCGCCGCGCCACGCGCCACGGCGGAGGACGGCTTACGCCGCCTTGAGCTGGCGGTTGCCTCACTGCGGGGCGGAAGGGCACACTCGTGACCCTTGTCCTCGGAGCACTCGATAGTGAGGTAAAGACGATCACCGAACGCATGGAGGTGAAACGCGTCTATCGCTGGCGCGGTTTTCCCGTGCGCGAGGGTCTTATCAGCGGGGAACCGGTTGTAGTGAGCAGGAGCGGTGTCGGCAAGAGCTTGAGTGCGATGGTCACCCAGCACCTGATAGACCAGTATCAACCCTCGAGGATCATCTTCACCGGCGTGGCCGGCGGCCTCGTTCCCGATGTCGCAATCGGAGACATGATCATCGCAAGCGAGTGTATCCAGCACGACATGGACGCAACGTCGTTTGGCTTTGAACCCGGGGAAATCCCGTACACGCGGTTTCGAGCGATCGCTTGTGATCCCGCCCTGCTCGAACTCGCGCGTGGAGTCGAACTGCCCGAGGGTCGCGCGCACGTAGGCCGGATTCTCACCGGGGATCAGCTCGTAGCCGATGCCTCCGTGCGGGATGCACTTGTCGCCCGGTTCGACGGCCTTGCCGTCGAGATGGAGGGCGCGAGCGTTGGACTCGTAGCGGCTGTCAACGAGATCCCGTTTTTGCTGCTGCGAACAATCAGCGATACGGCAGACGAGAGCGTAGCGGATTTCGCGAATTTCATCGTGGTTGCAGCCGAAAACAGTTGGCACTACCTTAGTCGGATGCTACAGCGCATCAAGGAGAATCGTACGTGAAGAGCGTTCACGGATTTCAGCTTTTAGAGGAGCATTCACTACCGGAGCACCGCGCTCGCGGCTTTTGGTACCGGCACGAGGCAACGGGAGCACAGGTGTTTCACATGCACACCGACGACCCGGAGAACCTCTTTGCATTTGCGTTCAAAACGCTTCCCTCCGACTCAACAGGCGTCGCCCACATCCTCGAGCACACGGTGCTCTGTGGTTCGCGGCACTTCCCGGTCAAGGATCCGTTTATCCGGCTCGTGCAGGGGAGCCTGAACACTTTCGTGAACGCGATGACCTATCCGGACAAGACGGTCTATCCGGCGGCGAGCACCGTGGAGCAGGATCTGTTCAATATCATGCAGGTCTATGGTGATGCGGTCTTTTTCCCGCTTTTGAAAGAGGCGTTCTTCAAGCAAGAGGGGCATCGGCTTCAGTTTGACGGCGAGGGCAAGCTCGAGCTCACCGGGATTGTCTACAATGAGATGAAGGGGAACTACTCCGACCATGACAACATCGTGGGCAGGTCGGTGCACCGCTATCTCATGCCGGATACCGTGTACGGTCACGACTCAGGCGGCGATCCTGCCTCGATTCCCGATCTCACCTATGAGGATTTCCTCGGCTTTCACCGCACCTACTACCATCCATCAAATGCCCGCATCTTTCTCTACGGCGATATACCTAGCGATCGTTATCTCGATTTTTTGAACCGAGAGTTCCTGAGCCACTTCGAGCGACTCGAGGCAGGCGTGAAGATCGAACGACAGCCGCGCTGGGGCGAGCCACGCGAGCAGGTAATCACGTGCCCCGCCGACGGCGAGAGCGGTACGACAACGATCACGATGAGCTGGCTCCTGGACCCCGAACCCGATGAACGCAGCATGCTCGAGTTCGAGCTCCTCTCGTACATTTTGCTCGGATCGAGCGCCGGACCTCTGCGCAAACGCCTGATCGAATCGGGGCTCGGAGACGACCTTTCGGCGGCAAGCGGCACCGAGACCGGGCTTCGCGAGATGATCTTTGGCGTCGGTCTTCGGGGTACCGCTCCCGACAAGAAGGAAGCAGTCTCCTCGCTGATACTGGACTCGTTGCGTGTAATCGCCACGGAGGGTATCTCTTCCGACCTGGTCGAGGCGTCGCTACGCAAGGTCGAGTTTCGCCACCGCGAGATCAAGGGGGGCATTCCCAACGGCTTACGCTTTATGGATCGAAGCCTTCGCGGCTGGCTGCACGGACGAACGCCTTACGAGACGTTGCATTTCGAGGACCCCTTCGAGGCGATCCGCGGCGAGATCAAGCCGGGTTCTCGATTCTTCGAGAAGCTTATCGAGAACCACCTGCTCGGGAATCAGCATCGCTTGGTAACGGTTGTTCGTCCCGATTCGAAGCATCGCGAGCGCGAGCAGGCACAGGTCGCTGCTCGGCTTGCCGACATCGAGTCGGGCTTCTCCGAAGAGGATCGGGAGCATCTCCGTGGCGAACAGGCGGAGCTCGAAGAGCTGCAATCGGCACCGGACTCGCCCGAGGCAATCGCCTCGCTGCCGTTCCTCAAGACGAGCGATCTCCCGCGTGAGCTCGAGAACATCCCCACCGAAGAGAGCACCGTTCTCGACGAGGTCTCGCTCTACTCGCACGATGTTTTCACAAATGGCATATTCTACCTTGACCTGAGCTTCGACATTGCCGGACTCGATGCGGCGTTCTTGCCCTACGTTCCGCTCTACGTAGACGCGGTAGGAGAGCTCGGTCTGCCCGGCAAGAGCTATGACGAAGTGGTTACCGAGATCGCGATGAAGACCGGTGGGTTCTCGAGCACCACGGAGGTGGCAATTCCGTTGCACGAGGTTCGCTTTGCCGACCGTCGCGTTGTCTTTCGGATGAAGGTGCTCGAGAAGACGCTTTCCGAGGCGGTGGATCTCGCGCGTGATCTTCTCTTGAAAACCAGCTTTGACAACCACGAGCGACTATCAGAGCTTATCAAGGAAGCGCGCAGCAACGCGAGTGGATCCGTCATTCCCGGTGGTCACCACTTTGCCGCCGTGCGAAGCAGCCGCGGTCTTTCGGATGCCGACCGCTACGAAGAGATCTGGCAGGGGGCAACACAGTTGCTCTTCCTTCACGAGCTCAAAGAGGTCCCCATCGACCAGATATCCTCGAAGCTCGCGGCGATCAATGAACAGGTCATTCGTCGGGGCAATATGACCTTGAACTTGACCGCGCCCAACGAAATGAGATCGCGTGCGACGCCGCATATCGAGCGGCTTGTGAGCTCGATACCCGAAGGAGGGTGGGGTAGTAGGGTCGATGAAGACGCGGCGCTCGAGGTTCCTTCCTTTGAAGCACTGATCGTTCCTGCCGATGTCAACTACGTGGCACAATCGTTTCGTGGGTCACGGCTTGGGGAAGCGGAGTACCTGCACGAGCAGGTGCTCTCTCACATTCTGCGCACGGGTCCCCTCTGGGAAGCAATCCGCATGAAGGGCGGAGCTTACGGCGCAAGCGCATCTGCTCGTGGTATGGATGCCGTGTTTGGATTCTGGAGTTACCGTGATCCGCAGATTTCGGCGACGCTTGCCGCCTATCGTCGGGCACTCGAGCAACTCGCCGCCGAGCCGGTGGCCGCCGAAGCGCTTGATCTCGCGATTATCGGCGTAACGGGCCGTTACATCAAACCGCTTTCGCCGTCGGAGAAGAGCATGGTCGCATTGCGGCGAACGCTTTACGGTATTAGCGACGAGCTGCGACTCGAGAACTATCACACACTGCTGAAGACGACGCCAAAGCAACTGCAGGCGGCCGCTCTGCGGTTGCTCGAGTCGCTCGAGCATTCTACGGTGACGGTTGTCGGGGGAAGCGAGGCGATCTCTCGCGCTGCCGAGACGTATCCGGGGCTTGCTGAGCACCAGCTCCATCTTCCGATGTAGGAGAAGCTATGAAGGGTCGGTTTCCGCTTATCGTTCTGATGGTCCTCGGGCTTTCCGGTGCTTCCTTCGCCCAGTCGCAGGATGCCGATCCCGCCCTTTACGCGGTCGGGGCACTTGGGGCGAGCAATCTCTATACCAGCTACTTTCTGCTCGGTACGCTCGCCGACGGATTTGCAACAGGTGCCTACACCTCTGAGTTTGCAGACGAGCTTGCTCGCGACATCATCGGGCTCAGTGAATCGGCGGTCGAGGTGCTCGAGGAGCTGGCCGAGGATGCCGCGATTGCTGGAGGCGATCGCCGACTAGTCTCACGGATGATTCGGGGCCACGAACTGCTCATTCAACAATCGTGGGGACTCATCACCTATATAGAGGATACATCGCAGACGGAGGCGTGGTTCTACTACCGCAGACTGACGTGGGAGGCGATCACCGAGATCCTTGAACTCGAGTAGCCGCTTCTACAGAATACTCGGACTCACGCCTGCCTGCTCGCTGGCCGATGCCAAACGCGCCTACCACGCGAGCGCAAAGCGCAATCATCCCGACCTCTTTCCCGACGAACAGCGACAACGCCAGCAACTCGCCATGATACGGATCAACGAGGCGTACATGGCCGTCGTCGCAGACCTCAGCAGCAGAGCCGCCGCCGGGATCCATTCCGGCGGTAACGATGCAGACGAACGTGGGCAGGATGAAGCGACCAGATCCGGGCGGGAGGGTGCCTTTTTTGGGACGTGGGAGAAAAAGGCGAAACCTGGTCCGGTCTCGCCTTCGCGCGAGCTTGGAGCGCTCCGGGACCCGGCTTATGCCTACTACAAGGCGGGATTCACCTATTTCAATCGAGGCGCTACCGAGCTCTATAGGAAAGAAGGAAAGCAGCTGCGGCGCTTTTTACTCGAAGGTGGGAGCTTTGACGCCTATGTGCTCAGATTGGTTATCCGCGCTCTTCATTTCTTCGAGCGCTCGTACAGCTACTTTCTCGTGGTGGTCGAGCAGTATCCGAACAGCCCGTGGTACGCAGACTCGAAGTGGAAGCTCTACCGCCTCGAGCGCTACAACACAATCTATCAGCGCATCTGCGAGAACCTGGCGCGCCGCTCCTCTACGAAGCGCTCGAGCTTTTCGATGGTCAGCGGGGCTGACCCTTCGTAGTGATTATTGACGTTCACGTACACATCGACACCTGAAGCAACCATCTCGAGGGCCATGTCAACGAGTTCCGGGAGCTCCTCGTCCTTTGCGGCGACAACCTGATTCCACTTCTTTCCGGTTTGCTTCT
>JBMCTC010000227.1:0-5167 GCA_048624115.1 Spirochaetota bacterium | reverse complement strand
GGAACCCACCGGGCCGCCCGAGCAGGAACGAGAGCCCAGCGCCATGCAACGATGCTTCCCGGTAGGCCCACCACGAGCCAGAGGACCCCAAAGAACGCGAGACCGAGCAGCAAGCTCCGTAGCTTTGGTGCGGCTGGTCGAAAACCGAGTGCGAGCCAGACAATCCCAAAGGTCAAGAACCAAGCGCTCACCGCTGGAACGATGCTCAGACGGTCGATTCCGGCAAGCCGAGTTGCCAAGAGCGCGTTCATAAGCCAATCAACGCCGATGATCACTCCTGCGGCGACCGCGCCTGCCGCGACCAGCCGGAGCGGCCAACGCGCGTTTCGCACTGCCGGTAGATCGCCACCGCCCCGTGCTGCCTCAGGAGGAATCGCGCGCCGCACCCACGGTCTCGTCGCGATCGCGATCACGACCCACCCGATAAGGTGAAGCCCATACCAAAATGCGCGTCGATCACGCTGCACCGGTTGTGCGTCGCGACCGAATACGGTGTTCAGCCACGCTACCGCCTGTGTGTGGCTCGCATGGCTGTACACAATAGAGATGTGTTCCACCCCGGGGATTATCACCAACTCCCTGGCGTTTGCCCCCTCGCGAGCGCCGCCGGCCTCTTCGAGTAACTCGCGCGCATTCTGCTCGAAACGTGGCTCGAACGCCCCCGCTTGCAACTGCAGATTTCGCGGCAGCTCGGGGCTGACTGGAGCGTCGGTGGGAGATAGTGCGATCACGGCGGCAAACGTCTCGTGCATCTCGATCCCTGCCCGCATCGCCGCTCCACTTCCCATCGAGTGGCCGAGGATCGCCGTACGGCTTTGATCGACCTCGGCACGCCCACGAACAAATTGCACGACCGTGGCGATATCTTGACCGAGTTGGTTCTCTCGCGCGCCGAGCGTCTCGCGGCTTGCGCCATGCCCGGCAAAGTCCCAGATCGCAACCGCATAGCCGGCCGAGGCGAGTGAGTTTGCGTATCCGCGCATCATATTGGCCGTGCCGGCATAGCCGTGCGCGACCAGCACCACAGGAGCATTCTCGGTGTCCCGAGGAACCACGTAGCGTAGTGATACACCATCGACTTCCGTGGTTACAACGTGGTGCAACCGCGCGGGCGCGGTCAGCAGCACAAGCGAGACGAGAGAGAGGGCGAGCCCGAGCCCTGCAATCGCTCTACGCACCGATGCATTCCTTGATCTTCTCCATCGCATCGACCGCCACTTTCTCTCCTGCTTCGACCATTCCTTGGACGTCTGAGAGATCGTGGTACGCGTACTTTGAGAGATCGGGCTGCAGCAAGACGTCGCAGTCCTCGCGTCCCGGATCCGCGACCTGCGAGAGCAAGAGTGCAAAACTTTGAGCAGTTACCTCAAAGAGATTGTCGGGTATGCCAAAACCCGTTCGGTCGGCGTTTAGGTCGACGGCAATCACCTTATCGGCTCCCATCTCGCGCACTTCCTCGGACGGCAGGTTGTTCGTGAATCCGCCATCGATGAGCGCGCGATCGCCCTCGATCATCGGCTCGAAAATACCCGGGATCGAAGAGCTCGCGTGCACGGCCTTGCCGACCGGACCTGAGTCGAAGATGACCGTCTGTGCGCTCGCGAGGTCGGTGGCAATGATCTTCATCGGGATTTTGAGGCTCTCGAAGTCGAGGTCGCCAACGAGCTTGCCTACATACTGCTCGAGCAACGTTCCCTTTACAATGCCGAGTCCTGAGAGTGTCGGCTTCACCAGATCATCCCATCCTATCTCTTCGGCAACGTCGAGTATCTTGTCCCACGGCTGTCCGCTGCAAAAGAGCGAGCCGATTACACTTCCGACGCTTACGCCTGTGAGGTAGTGGACGGGTATATCGTGCTCGGCAAACGCTTTGAGCACGCCAATGTGGGCAATGCCCCGCGCCCCACCGCCTCCGAGTGCCAATCCGACTTTTGTCTCCGCTTTGCTCATGCCCATTGCTCCTCTTTAGAAGCTAAGGCTTTTTGACCCAAAGGTTGAAGCGCAATGGTTATCTCGCGGCGGGGCTGATAGATTATAGAGAGGGGGCATGCATGTTCAGGACGGCGAAAGACTAAGCGAGTGAGTTCGACCCAGCCGAAGCGAATGGTCGCCTGGTACGGCGGTCTGCGTGATCCCCATCTTGAACGCCTCTTTTTACGGACGAGCCAAGAAGCGCGGTACAAGACAATAAGCTTCGTCACGATTCTCACCGGGACCGCGTATGGCATTACCGCGTTTACGATGATGGCACGGCCGGACGCTGGTGATGCGTGGTTTGATCCAATGATCCTCTCGCGTCTTATCGTTTGGGTATTGGGGCTCGTTGCCGCGGTCACAGCGGCTCGCAAAATGCCCGAGAGGGTAGTCCAGGTCGCGGTCTTGGTGTACTTCTTTTCACTCGGTGTGAGTGAGTGTATCGAGGTGTACGTCGTTCCGCAGCGCTCGCTCGGCGAGCTTCCGATACTCGCGGTCATCATCCTCATCTTCTATATCTTTAATCCGCTCTATCTCTACAGCTCGCTCTCTGCCGGGGTCACAAGCTCAATTGCGTACGTGGTCGTGATTACCGTCAATCCCGCGATCGGCCGCCCTCATGTGATCGAGGTTGCCGTAGTCCTCGCGCTTATAAACGGGCTCGGGGCGTTCTTTCAATTTGAGATGTTGCAGAGGCGTCGAAGCGAGTTTGTCGTGCTCGAAGAGGAAATGACGCTCAATCGACAGCTCAAGCAGGAGATTGATCGGCGTAAGGCGCTCGAGAACCAACTTCGCACGATGGCGGATACCGATCCGCTCACCTCGACGTTTAACCGACGCTACTTCACCAAAGCCGCCGAGACCGAGGTCAAAAAATCGCTGCGTTACGGTCACGACCTCTCGCTCATGATCCTGGACCTCGATCACTTCAAGCAAGTAAATGACCGCTTTGGTCACGCCCGTGGCGATGCAGTTCTCCAGACGGTGGTAGAGGTCGTGCAAGATGAGCTGCGAGAGGTTGATGTCTTGGCGAGGCTCGGTGGCGAAGAGTTTGGTGTTCTCCTGCCAAACACCAACCTCGAGGCGGCCCATACCGCGGCGGAACGGATCCGGCGGGCGATTGAGGGCTTCGAGCAGCCGCTTCCGGGAAAGTACCAGCGTGTTACCGTGAGCATCGGGGTCGCGCAGCTTCGCGAATCAGACGGAGGGCTTGACCAGCTCTACAAACGCACCGACGATGCGCTCTACTCGGCTAAGCAGCACGGTCGTAATCGTACAGCGGTGGCACCGGCTTAGACGACACCGACAAACGAGGTGCATTAGAATGAGTGAGATCAGTGCAGAACGTCGAGCAGTAGACCGGCCGAGTGGCGGCAAGCGGAGAGTCCCGCTATTCTTGGGCTTCTCCATGTTTATCGTGGCGCTGCTGCTCTACTTCGCGCTTACCTCGTCGGTGTTCCTGATTCTCGGTATTCAGAGCCTGCCTCAGATTGCCGCGCGCTACCCGTCGGTGCTCGAGTTTACCCAGGAGATATCGGCATCGGCCGCCGCGGGCGAGCTCGAGACGCCGGATTCTGGAGAACCGCGGGACGCCCGGGGGCAAGGCGAATCGGGCCGCGCGCCGAAGGCGCGGCAGAGCTACGCGAGCAGTTGCGAGAGAACGTAGGCGAGCCGGGCGGATTTCTACTCGAGGCGCCTGACGACCCGTTCGTTGAAGCGGCCGAAGGCGACGAGGCGCCAAGCGTCCTGCTCCTGCATCTCTTTCTGGTGCCGATTATCACGCTCGTTGGCGCAGCGATCGTGCTTCTTCCCTTCAAGCGATACCTTCGCCGTCTTCGAAAAGGAGAGCCGGTTTCCGACCGACTTGCCAACTTCTGCCGGAAGCGGCTCAAGCTGACGCCTTTCTTCTATGCCGGTTTGATTTTGGCTCCCCACCTGATTCTCGGTGCGATCGTTTCGGCGGGCGCGATCGCCGGCGTCGCCTATCCGGAGGCGGGTTCGGCTACGCAGCTCTGGCGCTTTGTCGTGGTTGGCCTGACCGCTGCGGTGTTGCAGGCCCTCTTTCTTTTTACCTGGCAGCGCTATCGGGTGCAGATGATCTACCTCGATTTCTTCTTCTCGAGAGAAGAGCTCGAAGAGATGCATCAACCGATCCGACTGCGCAGGCTCAGCCACAGGCTCTGGCTGTCGAACGTCATGACTACGTTTCTGCCACTCATCATTATCGTTACCTATGTTGCTTGGAGTATTCGTCCCGCGCGAGAGTTGCTCGAACTCTCGACCGCTGAACTCTCGGTGCTTCTCGGTGACTACGCGACAATCCTGCTTACCGTAGACGCCGAGCTCGGATTTATGGTGGGTGTCTTGCAGTGGGCCTCGCAGTCCCTCGGTGGGCTCTGGTACGTGAACGCGATCGATACAGTGTTGATGTTCGCCGGCATAGCGAGCGGCGCTCTGATCAGCGTGATGTACGTGATTCTCCTAATCCGATGGACAACCGGAAGCATCGTTCGCCCGGTGCACGAGGTGCTGCGCGGCATGGAGCGTGCCGCCTCCGGCAGGTTCGACCATCATACGCTCGTGCGTGAGCGCAATGAAATCGGCGAACTCTCGATCGGGTTTAACAAGATGAACGATCAGCTAGGCTCATACTTCGATCGCATCTCGAGGCTGAACAAGGCGTACTACCAGTTCGTGCCCGAGCAGTTTCTCCAGATTCTCGGTCGTGAGCGCATCGAGGACGTCGAGCTCGGCGACCAGACCCAACGCGAGATGACGCTGCTCTTCAGCGATATTCGCTCGTTCACCGCGCTGACCGAGCAAATGACCCCTGAAGAAAGCTTTCATTTTATTAACGAGTATCTGGGTGCTATGGAGCCGGCGATCATCGAGAACGATGGATTTATTGACAAGTTTATCGGGGACGCGATCATGGCGATTTTTGACGCGACACCGGCAAATGCCGTGCGAGCTTCGATTGCCATGAGTCGTGCTCTCGAGACATTTAACGAGGGTAGGGGTGATGCTGCCCCGGTCGCCACGGGTATCGGCATCCACACCGGCATGCTCATGCTCGGCTTGGTTGGTGGGAAACAACGGATGGACGGGACGGTGATCTCCGACGCCGTAAATGTCGCAAGCCGTCTCGAGGGGCTTACCAAGCACTTCGGCTGCCGGATTATCATGAGTGCGG
>JBMCTC010000226.1:0-5183 GCA_048624115.1 Spirochaetota bacterium | reverse complement strand
TGCGCTGCTCTCGCGATTGTGCCTCAATTCTGCCGCCCGGTCAAATCTCTGGTGACATCACGTCGTGGTGGCTGTGTTACATATGACGGAGGACAGAAATGAAACGTTTTGTGTTGATACTGAGCATCCTGCTGATTGGAAGTGCACTCGCTTTCGCGGGTGGCGGCGGCGGCGTTTTTGAGGGGCGAATGCTCCCCTATCGTGGCTGGGCGAATACAGACCTCGACGCAACCGTTGGCGGCGGCTTCGGATACGGAATCGCGCGTGATGGTAGCCGTATTGGTGGATTTGGTCTGGTGGTAAACGACGAGTTTGATGAGGAACTCTACGGTGCGTTCGGGGGTCTGATCTCCGGCCGGCAGTACAAAATGGGGCCGATCGTCGGCAGTGTGAATCTGTGGACCGGTGTCGGTTACGTCTCTCCGAGACTCTTTGACGGCAACACCGTCGGATACGTCGGGGAGCTCAACGCCGAGCTCGGTGTGCTTCTGGTACCGTGGATGCAAATCGCGGTCTACGGCGGCATGCAAGGCATGGGCAGTTTCTACTCAGAGAAGTGGTTCAGCGATTTTACGTACTCACCCGTCGCCGGCATCCGCGCGGTTTGGGGGAGCTTCTAGGTTGGTAGATGCAGGTGGGGTGATTTGGTAGATTCTCCATCACATGGAGAAACGATGAGCCTCAAACCTGAAGACCTGAACCCAGAGATCGGCGCGGCGCCGATTGCCGCGAAGAACCCCACCGAGCGTACCATCCACGGCGTTACTCTGGCGGATGAGTACGCGTGGCTGCGTGATCCCGGTTACCCCGAGGTAACCGATGACCGCGTCTTGAGCTACCTGCGTGAAGAGAACGCGTACTACCGCGCGGCGATGGATGGTCACAAGCCTCTCGTTGAAGAACTCTTCGACGAGTTCAGGGGCCGCGTAAAAGAGGACGATGAGTCGGTGCCCGTCCGCGACGGCGGGTGGGTCTACAAATCGACCTTTAGTAAGGGCGATGATTTCCGCAAGCACTGGCGCCGGCCGGCGGAGGGTTCCGCCGAAGATTGGCGGCTCATCCTCGATGAGCCGGCCCTTGCCGCCGGGCATGATTCCTTTCGCCTCGGGGCCGCAGAGGTCAGCGATGACGGTGCGCTTTTGGCGTATGCTACCGATACCGACGGCGCCGAGCGTTTTACGATCTCGATCAAGCGACTGACAACCGGCGACGCCGCAAGTGCCGATGCGGAGCACGAGCCGCTTCCCGACCGCATTACCAACACCTCGGGAACCATCGTCTGGCTTCCCGATAATCAAAGCTTTGTCTACCTCGAACTCTCTGAAGAGTGGAGACCGTTCCGAGTGCGGCTCCATCTGCTCGGCAGCGATCCGGCCAACGATCCAATCATCTACGAAGAGAAGGATAGCGGCTTTTTCGCAGATGCCGATCTCACGCAAGACAAGAAGTGGTTGCTCATTGCATCCGGTGATCACGTGACCACTGAGATCCGGGCACTCGACCCTGCGAACCCTCATGGAGAGGCGGTCGTGATTGCGCCAAGGAGAACGGGGCACGAGTACGACGTCGATCACGCGCACGGCTTCTTTTATATACGTACCAATGACCGCGGCAAGAACTTCCGTCTCGTACGCGCGCCCGAGGCCACACCCGGCGAAGATCACTGGCAAGAGGTGATCGCTCCGAGCTCCGAGGTATACCTGCGGGGTCACACGTGCTTTGATGGGTTTCTTGCAATCGAGGATCGAGTGGCCGGGATCGACCGAATTCGCATCCAAGACTACGCAGGAGACGAGCACATCGTTCGATTCCCCGAAGATGTCTACGCGGCCGGTGTGGGAGAGAATCCCGAGTTCGATGTCCAGGGGGTCAGACTCAGCTACCAGTCGATGGTCACACCATCCACGGTCTACGACTATCAAGTCGGGGAGCGCACGCTCGTCGAGCGAAAGCAGCAGGAGATTCCTTCCGGATACGACCGGTCGCAGTACGAGACGCGGAGGATCGAGGTGACGGCGCGCGACGGGGCAACAGTTCCCGTCTCCATCGTCTGCAAAAAGGGGAGAGCGCCAGGCGGTTTTGTACATCTTTACGGCTACGGGGCCTACGGATACGGCACGCTTCCAACCTTTAGCATCACCCAGCTCTCGTTGCTCGATCGTGGCTTTGCCTTTGCCATTGCGCACATTCGTGGTGGCGACGAAATGGGCTATGAGTGGTACGAGGCCGGGAAACTCGATCGTCGCATGAATACGTTTACCGATTTCGTCGATTGCGCGAGAGCGCTCGTAGAGCAGGGATACACCGAAGCCGGGAAGATCTGCATCTCCGGCGGCTCCGCCGGGGGCGAGCTGATGGGGGCTGTCATGAACCTTGCGCCCGAGCTTTTCTGCTGCGTCGTTGCCCACGTGCCGTTTGTTGACGTGCTCAACACAATGCTTGACGAGACGCTGCCGTTGACACCGATGGAATGGCCGGAGTGGGGGAACCCGATCGAAGACAAGGCCGCGTTTGAGACGATCCGCTCCTACAGCCCCTACGATCACGTTGAGGCCAAGGAGTACCCGCCGACGCTCGTGACCGCCGGGCTCAACGACCCGCGGGTCACGTATTGGGAGCCGGCAAAGTGGGTGGCGCGGCTCCGTGATCGAAAGACCGATCACAACGTGCTCTTACTCAAGACCGAAATGGAGGCGGGGCATGCCGGGAAGAGCGGGCGATTCACTCGCCTTCACGAGACGGCCGAGGAGATGGCATTTATGCTGCTTGCGAAAGACTGTACTGGATAGTACAGTTTTTCTCGATAATGCGGTATACTCAGGCCGATGAAACGCGGACTCGGCTTTATCGGCCTATTCTCAATCGCAGCCGGAGCAATGATCAGCTCCGGTATCTTTGTCTTGCCCAGCGTGGTGTTTTCCCAAGTCGGACCGGCTCTCTGGGTGAGCTATGTCATCGCCGGCGGCATCGCCACGCTTGGCGTTTTGGCGGTGGTGGAACTCACGACCGCAATGCCAAAGGCGGGCGGGAACTACTTCTTTGTCATGCGGTCGCTCGGCCCGCTCTTTGGCACTATCTCCGGAGTTATGAGCTGGTTCGCGGTCAGCTTCAAGAGCGCCTTCGCTGTCTACGGCTTGGCTATCCTAATCGCAAACGCCACCGGTTGGCCCTACTACCCAGTCGCTCTCGCAATTGTTGCACTCTTTGTCTTGGTGAATCTCCTCGGCTCGGAGGTTGCAGGGGGAATCGAGACCATACTCGTGATTGTCCTCTTGGCCATCATCACCGCAATCATCGCGCTCGGCTGGGACCAAATCGACCTGAGTAATCTTCGTCCAGCTCTCTTGCCCGGACGAACTCCACGGTCGGTTTTGCTGGTCGCCGGTCTTGTGTTCGTCAGTTTTGGTGGTCTCGTGAACATCACGAGTGTGGCGGAGGAGGTCAAGAAACCGGCTGTCACGATTCCAGCGGCAACGATCGGAGCTGTCGTGATTGTGACGCTACTCTACGGTCTGCTCATTCGAACAGCAGTCGGCGTCGCAGGCCCGACCTACTTCGACAACGCGACCAACCCGATTGCGGCGGTCGCCGAGCTGATCGTAGGCAGGCCCGGCTTCATCGCGGTCACCATAGGCGCCGTCCTTGCGTTTGTCACGACCGCGCTTGCCGGCGTCCTTTCGGCCAGTAGGTACCCACTCGCACTCGCGCGCGACGGGCTTGCGCCGCGATTCCTCGAATCGACTGCCGGCAAAAAGGGGATGCCGCTTGCCTCGATTCTCGCGACGGGAGTGCTCATGGCCGGTGCGCTTGCACTCGAGCTCCGCCTCCTTATCGAAGCTGCCAGTGTGGTCATCGCCTTGAACTATCTGCTCAGTAATTTGAGCGTCATGGTTATGCGGTCCAGCAAAATCGTTAGCTATCGTCCGTCATTTCGTGTGCCGTTGTATCCGCTGATTCCGATCCTCGCGATCATCGCCTATGCACTGCTCGTCGTAGACCTTGGCTGGGAAGCAATCGCGATGGCACTCGGATTTATCGTAGCGAGCCTCGTGGTCTACCTGATCTACGGGCGAAAGGCCGATGAAACCGAGTACGCGTTACAACACGTGGTCGAGCGTTTGACTCCTCGCGAACTAACAGGCTCGGGCCTCGAGCGCGAGTTGCGTGAGATCGTTCACGAGTCTCGTGGAACCACCACCGACCGCTTTGACGAACTCTTGCAGGACGCCGTATGCATCGACTTGACAGAGAAGATCTCGCTCGATGCGCTGTTTGCCGCGGTCGGTGAGCGCTCGGCCGAGACGGTTGGTCTTTCGCCGGCTGAAGTCACAAGGCGACTGCACGAGCGCGAAGCCGAAACGAGTACCGCGCTATCCACCTTCGTGGCGGTGCCGCACATCGTCATTCCCGGCACGGGCCGTTTCCAGCTCGTGCTTGTTCGTACGGCGGCCGGGGTCCGTTTCTCCGAGGCTGCGCCCGAGGTCAAAGCAGTCTTCGTGCTCATGGGTAGCGCCGACGAACGAAACATGCATCTGCGTTCCCTCATGGCGCTTGCGCAAATCGCCTCCGACGATTCGTTCGATGACGCTTGGCTCTCGGTACGAAAAGAGAGTCAACTCGCAGATCTCATGAGTATGCGAAACCGACGTAGGGAGTGATACCACCGCGACTTGGCACGTCCGGACAACCGCAATACCTTACCGGCATGTTCAAGATCGACGAGCGCAACCTCTACGAGGAGCTTGGTCTCGAGAAGATCAAACAACTCTCCCGCGCATTTTATACCAAAGTCTATGCCGACAAAGACCCAGCCTTCCGCGGCATGTTCCCGGACGACATGGAGATGGCAATCCAGAACCAGTACGAGTTCTTTGCCCAACGCTTGGGCGGCCCGCCGCTCTACAGCGACCGCAAAGGCCACCCTGCACTGCGCGCCCGCCACGCGCGATTCGAAATCACCCGCCAACACGCCGAGCGCTGGCTCGGCTACATGCGCAAAGCCATCCTCGAAGTCGACATCCCACCCGACGCCCAAGACGCCCTCTACGAGTACCTCGCCCACACCGCCGCCTTTATGCAAAACGTCGACGAAGACGGTTCTCGGATCTACTAGGGAAGTGGGTGAGGGGGAGTCGCCTTTCTCGTCTCAAGGCGTGCCCGAACCCCTTTCACGACCGTCGAGG
>JBMCTC010000225.1:0-5237 GCA_048624115.1 Spirochaetota bacterium | reverse complement strand
CCCGTTCCTGCTACGCTCTATCTGCTACCCCTAGCGTGCGATTATGTCATGCGCCGTTTGCCCGTAGCCTTGGTAACAGAGAGGAGGAAAATATGGCAAACAGAGCCGCAGCAGCGTATATCGTTGCAGCCCTAGCAGCAATCTGGGGTATCGTCGTAATCGTCTTGAACCTCACCGGAGGTTTGGCGACAACGCTCGGCGTAGTCTTCCTTATTATCGGGATTCTGTGGCTCATCGCAGCCTACGGGATTTTCAAGCCAACCGGATGGGGTCGATGGCTCGGCATCATCGTCGGTGTGGTAGAGTTCGTGCTTCGCATTATCGGCGGAGTCGTGGCGCTCGACTTTGTACCTCTGGTACTCGTTATCCTGTTGATCGCCTACCCGTACATGATGTCACGCTCGACACCGTAAGGTAGACCGCAGACAAAGGCACACTCTTTTAGGAGAGGAAGGCCCAACCGTTTGGTTGGGCTTTTTTTTGGTGAAGGGGCGGGTGGTTCGGTTGCTGATCGGCGAACCGAATCGCTGTCCACGTCGCTACCTACTCTTTAGGAAACTACGGATTGCCTCGTAGGTTTCGTTCGGACGCTCTTCCGGCAAGAAGTGGCCACAGTCGAGGCTTCTGCCCTCGACCTTCACAGCACGCTCGCCCCACAGTTCCAGTACGCCTGCATCGCTTCCGGCGCTCCGGCCCCCGTGCTATCACACTGCTTGACACGTCGCCCTCGATGCGACTCGATTCTCGATCGATTTCAATCATTGCCAAATATGACAATAAAAAAGAAGTAGTCGACGAGACGATGTGGGTTTGTGATCGCGCTGGTCGTGGCGTTTGTTACCGTAGCGTTTGCGGACGGGTTTCCTGAGCAGTCGGAGGATTTCTGATGTCTCGACAGACAAATTACCAGGGCGCGGCGATCGGTTTCGTGATCCGAAATCTAATCTCCACCGGCTCGTCTGGAAAGTTCTCGTTGTCACTGATGCTGAAGGTTCCACCCGTTCCGTAGCCGTTGAAGGTGACGAAACCGGTATCGATCTTGTGAACCTGCACGCCATTCACCCGTAACGTCAACGAGCCGTCACCAGGATACGACGCGTTCAACGTCATTGGCTGACCGTAATCGTGCGAGACTGATGCAGGTAACGTGCCTGAAGCGATCGCCGTGCGAGATAGGTTTTCGGTCTTGTATAGCGACCAGTAGCCGTCGATTGTGACCAGGAATTCGTAGTCGGACTTGTAGTCGACGTGGTTGAACACCATTCCAAGCAGGGTATCGCTGCGACCCGACTTTTTGACGATTTCGATCTCTGATTCGGTGTTGTTCGCCGGTGGGGTGCCTGGAGTGACCGTGATTGACATCGTCCGTCCGAGTTTATCCACATCCCGTGTGCGATATACGTACTGCCCGTCCACGACGTCCCAGCTCAGCTCGAATGCCAGGTCGCCGTTGCCGGTCCCGGTGGAGCCCCCAGATGGGTTGGTACAGCTGCCAAATATCAAGACGAGCGCCGCGATGGCGATCCCGACCACTCGTTTATTCAACCTCATCCGTTCCTCCTGTGTCCCAGCCGCTGGCCGGGCAGCAACCGCATATGCGTCGTGGAGCGCGTCACCGTAAGGTAGTCCCCAGACAAAAGCGCTCTCTTTACCTCAACTGGATCGTCCGGGAAGTTTTCTACGGGTTCCACTTCGACAAGGCCGCCGACGGCGTCCCCAGTAAACGGAACAAAGGGGCTGCTGTCTGTGAAGACAGTGGTTCCATTCACCTGAATCGTAATCGGAGAGTCTGCTGGGTACGTGGCGTTGATCGTTAGCGTTTTTCCGTATCCATAGTCAATCGCGGCCGGTAGCGTACCGTCGTCAATCGCCGTGAGCGATCCAGATTCGACCTTGTAATACGCATAGCTGCCACCAACTGTCACCAAAAATGCATAGTAGTTCGAGTTGTCTTCGCGGTTGAAGACCATGCCGATCCAGCCTTGGCTGTTGCCTGACTCTTTGACGATTTCGATCTCCGACTCCGTTGCATCGCTCGTTCCAGGCAGAATCGAGTAACTTCGAGCGGTGTCGAGATTCGCGTCATCGTTCGTTCGGTAGACGTAGTAGCCGCCTACTTCGTCGAACTCGATGGTTTCGATCTTTGGAGCACCAGCAGGGTTCTCGCACGCTGCGATCATCAACACTGCAGCTATCAATGTCAATGGGAGTACCATCGGCCGGGTTCGCTTCATGTTTCCTTCTCCTCCTTCCGGCACCGAGTGTGCCTTGATTGATCCTAACGATGATTTGTGCCTTGTGCAAGGAGTCCGAACTCATTGACCACATGCCCGGCTCGGGTTGCATTCTCGCCGGCATGATTGCTGAGTAGAGGCGACTCGCAAGAGCCCCCCGTCGACCAACTCGCGTAGATGGCGGTAGAGCGAGCGTTGCGTGACGTTCGGGATCTGCCGCCCGAGCAGCTGCGCACCGCGATCCATGAAGCCCTCGATCGGCTCTCGACCCTGGATCAAGGTGAGGCCGATGATGAGGCGGCGCCCCTGCGGTACCGGATTGCGGTTGTTGGGTTTCCGCTTGATGCGGGGGCAGAGGCACCGTAGCAGGCACGGGCGTTTGGGGAAAAAGCGGTGCCGCTCCCCGCGTATGACGGTGACACGTTGCCCGATTTGTGTCCTTCTACTGGTATGGAACGCAAGAGCATAGACAGGTTCTTCGAACAGAAGTCGTTCGCCGTCATCGGTGTTTCGCGCAGTGGCGCGAAGTTCGGAAACATGGTTTTCCAGGAACTGAAGGAGAAGGGCCACTCGGTTTACCAGGTAAACGCGAACGCGCAGGAGATCAATGGCGATCCGTGTTTTAGGTCGATGGCGGAGCTGCCCGAACGTGTGGAGGCGGTAGTAATCGCAGTCGCCCCGGAAAAGGCCCTCTCTGCCGTGCAACAGGCGCACGAGGCGGGAGTCCGTCACGTGTGGCTCCAGCAGGGCGCTCAGTCCGACGAGGCAATCACGTTTGGTCGCGAGCACGGAATGGAGATCGTGAGTGGGCGTTGCTTCTTTATGTTCTTCGAGCCTGTTGAGTCGATTCACGCCTTTCATCGATTCCTTTCGAAGCTCTTCGGGCGCTATCCAAAGGCGGTTGGCGCGTGAACAAGAAGCTCTACGCCGCCCTGCTCGTGGTGACCATTGCCGCGACGGTGGCGGGACTGCTGACGCTGCTTCCGTGGCCCCGAGCGACCTACCCAAATGTGCTTGGGTATCGCTCCCTTTGCACCTTCGCTCCCGCAGCCACCTTCTTCTGTTTTGGCATAGCCGGTCTTACCTGCGTGTTACGCGCAAGTCTCGTGAAGCGAAAGTCGCTTACCGGCAAGGCTGAGCTTCGTCCCGGACCGGTTCTCGCCGTCGTGCTCGTTTTTGCCATTGCTATTGCATTCACGTTCTGGTTTGGGTCTGTCAAATCCCAGTATCCCGACGGCCGGTCGGGCGCAACCGTTTCACTCGCCACCCCACGGTAACGCATCACCCGAGGGTAAAGCTCGCGGCACGGGGTTTATACATCACCCGGGGGTAAAGCTCGCGGCACGGGGTTTATACATCACCCGGGGGTAAAGCTCGCGGCACGGGTAATGCACACCGCACGGGGTGGGGATTCACCCCTGTTCGTGCTACCCTCGTGTGCATTACGTAAAACTGTAGGGGTGTTCATGGCCGTTTCGAACCCAGACCGTGTCGCGACCATTGTACGGGAATCACAGATTAACGGTGAGCGCGCGATTGCCGTATTCCGGATAGTCGTATCGCTCGCCCTTGGCGCGTTGATAGCCGTTACGATTGCTTCAAACGAGTGGGTGGTCACGGTTGACGACGCGGTAAATATCGCCGCTGCATCGATCGCCGTATGGGTCGGCGTGGCCGCTTACGTACTCTCCGCCCGCGGCTTCTATCGAAAGTGGTTTACCTACCTGACTGCATCCTCGGACGTCCTGCTCGTTGCCGTCGCACTCTGGACCAGCCAGTTTGGGCAAAACTCCTCGCTCGCCTCAATCGTGAGTACCAGCACCTTCGCGCTCTACTTTGTTGCGATCATTTTCACGTTGCGTCGCCGAGATCGATGGAACACGCTCCTTAGCGCGATTCTCGCGACCGCAACTTATCTGGTGATGGTAATCGCCATCGCTCGCGCGGGCCTCTTTGGAACAATTGTCCAGAGCCGCGCGAACCCCGAAACGATGCTCGAAGTCAACATCGTCAACGAGACCATCAAGCTCCTCGCGCTCCTTCTCACCGGCTACATCGGCTTTGGAATTGTACGGTCGAGCGAACGGCTCTTTCACGACGGACTCTCCGCTCAGCAAGAGGTCGAGCGCGTGACAAGCACCTTTGGTCGCTATGTCAGTGCCGACCTTGCCGAGTCCATCCTCCACACCTCGATCGAGTCCACTGGTGAAGAGCGGGACGCGACCATCGCCTTTGTCGACATTATCGAGTTCACAAACGCAACGGAGCGGCTCTCTGCCAACGAGCTCTTTCGGGCGCTCAACGTCTTTGTCGGCCACGTAATCGAGCTTACAAACACCCACGCCGGCTTTATCAACAAGTTCATTGGAGATGCGGTGATGATCGTGTTTGGTGCCCCGATCAAGAGCGAGGAGCATCGGGAACGGGCAATCGATTTTGCGCGTGAGCTCTGTGACCGGCGCGAGCAGATTAATGCCGACATTCGAAGCGCGGGAATCGAGTGGGACTTCTCGTTTGGGGTTGGGATCAACAGCGGTCCGGTGTTCTTGGGGAATATCGGCAACGACGAGCGAGCCGAGTACACCGCAATCGGCGATCCGGTAAACGTGGCCGCGCGCCTCGAGAAGGCAACTCACTCGGGCAAGATCCGCCGGCCCATCCTCGTAGGCGAGTCGAGCTTCAGCGAGGCGCGCTCGGACGTACTGCGAGAGGTCGGCACCGTCACGATTCGCGGGAAGAGCGAACAGGTGCGGGTGTATCAGGTGTTGTAAGGCCCTACGGACGTGTATTCGATAGGCGAGTTCTCGCAGATTAACCGCATCACGCCAAAGACGCTCCGGCACTATGACCGTATCGGCCTGCTCGAGCCGGCGCGCACCGATGAGTGGACCGGCTACCGCTACTACTCTCCGGCTCAGTTGCCGATGATCAGACGCATCCTGGCGCTCAAGGATCTTGGCTTTTCACTTGAAGAGATCGGCCGGATCGTCCGCGGAGAGGTCG
>JBMCTC010000224.1:0-5392 GCA_048624115.1 Spirochaetota bacterium | reverse complement strand
CGCGATACTCCCTGCAAACGACCCGACGGTAATCGTCTACATGATGATCGATCATCCGAAAGGCGAGGAGTACTACGGAGGCCGAATTGTCACACCGGTGCTTCGTGACTATTTCGACTTCCTGGTTCCATACCTTTCGATCCCTGTCGAAGGCCAGCAGCGAGTTGCTCACAGCGGTCGCGTGGTCGTAGAACCGTTACGCCTGCCGACGCTTTCCGACGTTGTTCCCGATTTCACCGGGCTACCCAAGCGTGCGCTTCTTCCGCTTCTCGAGCGCGACGATGTCTCGGTGGAAATTGAAGGGTTTGGCTGGGTTGTCTCGCAAGCACCGTCACCCGGTACACCCTTTCGTCAGGGCATGACGATCCGGTTGGAGCTATCCGAGTGACCGAGGAGCAAATACAGGTCTTTGCGGCAAAATCAGGCGCCCCTACCGCAACTGTTGAAGGTCGACTTCTGCACTCGAGACACGACCCAGAGCGAGAAGCCACGCGTGGCATGGCGGAACTCGCTCGCCGTGAACCACCGGCAGCGGTATTTCTCGGACTCGGGCTCGGGTACCAACCCGCGGCGCTCCTCGGAGCGACTGAACGCACTGAAGTGATTGTCTTTGAACCTTCACTCGACATGGCGACGAAAGCTCGCGAGACCGGCGTCCTCTCGGCGAATGCGCGCCTTCACATCGTCTCGGCTGTCGAGGAACTCGAGCAAGCCCTCGCACGCTATGCAAAGAACGGCTACGACCTCCTTGCCTTGCGAAACCGATTCGCCGAGCCGGATCCACGATTGGACGCGGCACGAGGAGTTCTGGATTCCTTCTCCTCCCGGCTAGAGATCAACGTTAACACGCTACACAGATTCGGACGCCTTTGGGTGCGCAACCTGTGCCGCAACCTGCCATCGCTCCTCGACGGGATTGGTGTGCGTACGCTCTCGGGGCTCTTCGCCGACGTACCCGCCCTCCTTCTGGCCGCCGGACCTACCCTTGATCAAATATTGCCCGAGCTCCCAACCCTCTCGAGGCACGCGCTCGTAATCGCGGTTGACACGGCGGTAGGACGAGCTATCGACGCCGGAGTACAGCCCGACTTTGCAGTCGTCGTCGATCCCCAATACTGGAACGCACGGCACCTCGATCGAGTGGCCTGCTCAACCGCCATTCTGGTTTCCGAGTCTTCGGCCTACCCGTACATCTTTCGTTCGTTCGCCCCCCCCTACGTGTTCTGTTCGAGTGTGTTTCCGCTCGCTCGACGGTACGAAGAAGTGCTTGGACGCTTTGGTCCACTGGGCGCCGGTGGTTCGGTGTCGACGTCGGCCTGGGACCTGGCCCGAACGCTCGGTTGCACGCATGTCTCGGTGGCAGGTCTCGACCTGGGATTCCCCGGAGGCAGGACCCATTGTCGCGGCAGTTTTTTCGAAGAGCTTGCACTGGCTCTCGGACAACGCACGGAGACCGCCGAAGCAGTTATCTTTCGTTACGTGTACAGTGCGAGCCCGCACCCCATCGCATCAAACGACGGGGCAACGCTTCTCTCCGACAAACGAATGGACATCTATCGCACCTGGTTTGAGAGCCAACTCGCAACGAAACAGCTCCCAACAAACGCCATTACTCGTGGCGGTGCGCAAATCGAAGGAATCGAACTCTGTGGCCACAAATCACTGTGTCGGTTCCCGGTTGTTCGCGAGAAAATCGATAGTAAGATCACCGCTGTTCGAAACTCCTTACAGAAGAGCTCCAGCAAACGTCTTGATTCAGTCCAACATGTGACGTCGTCTCTGGTTTCTGATCTAAAATCACTACGCGAGATCGCGCGACGTGCGGTGGCGGCCACAGACGCAATTGCCGGCCGGTACAAAGAGGAAAGAGTGGCGGACTTTGCAGAGTTGGCAGGAGTCGATCGAGAGCTTTTGCAGCACCCTGCAAGCGAAATTGCCGGGTTTTTGCTCCAGCAATCGATCCGTGCAATCGACCAGGGCTTTGGAAGCAAAGACGTTGCGGAGCAGATCGAGGCTTCCGAGGTCCTTTACCATGAGCTGCTCGAAGCCACGGAGTTTCACCTCCACGAACTCTCGAAATCCCAAACCGTTTGAAAAAAAGAGTAAAGCTTTTGGTCGTACCGCCGATACATGTAGTGGGTGAGATCTCATCCAAACGGCGTGCGGCGTGCTACGAACTTCGGGAGTACGCAGACATCCAGGCACGCCGTTTTTTTTTGCCCTTTTCAGTAACACAATCCTGCTCCTACCTTGTTGCAAACGGCAAGGAGCAAATATGAAGCGCATAGTACTACTAAAAATTCTTGTTCTATTCGTCGCTGGTCTCGCATCAGCGCACGTGCAGTTTCGCGTTGCAGGCAACGTGCTCGCGCCGTTGGACCGTCTTCCCGAATCAGGTAGCGAACTCGAACAGGCGCTCGCCCTCAACGACAACACCTTGACTGGTTGGCATTGGGAGATTCTGTTCAACCGGATCGGGTTGGGAATGCACTACGCCTGGTCGTTCTATGAGGCGCCTGCCTCCTACTCGGAGCCTTGGATGGTAGACTGGAAGGGAGACTTCTTTTTCAGCTATCACCTCTTGGGCGCGGGATCGCTACTCGACCCATTTGTCGAGTACGGATGGGGAAATGCAGGTTCGGCAGTTGTTCGATCGGATCGATACAGCGAGTATCCCGACTGGGAGAACGAAGTCGCCAATGGAAACGCTACCGCCTTGGCGCTCTACTCATACGTAGCAGCAGGCCTTGCCGTAGACCTGGAAGGCCTCTATCTCGGCGCGCGACTTGCGTATATGCCCAGGGAGCTCTATCGGCCTGTACCGGTATCAGGTGTGGGGCGCTACGACCTCAGACCACTCGAGCTCGGCCTCTTTGCCGGGATTGCGCTCGGTGGTCGAGACAGGTACTAAAGCGGAGCAGCATCTGCTCCGGAGAGGCGGCTCGCGAGAGTCGCCTTTTTCTATGGCTCGACGTCCTCGTCGTAATCGACGCCATCAACGCCGAATCCGTGAATGCGCAAGAACTCGTTTCGGTACTCCTCGAGATCGGTTTTGTCTTCAAGCGTCGACTCGTCCACTGTCTCGAAGATTTCGCTGACCTTTGCCTGGACGTCATCTCGCATCTCCCAGTCGTCAAGGCGAATCCTCCCCTCCTCGTCAACCGGAACGGGACCATCGGCGTAGAGGCGATCCCGAAAGAGCCGATAAATCTGCTCGATGGTTCCTTCGTGAAGTCCCATTTCTTTCATCACACGGTTCAGCGCAACACCGTAGAGCGGGACAACGGGAATTACGGAGCTGGCTCGCGTTACGACGGCCTTGTTCACCGAAACAAACGCAGACCCGGAGACGCCCGCGAGCTTCGAGTTAAGCCCGCGCGCGGTGGCTTCGAGGTGCTCCTTGGCCTTTCCAATCGTACCTTCGCGATAGACCCTTCTGGTCACCTCCGGCCCGATGTAACTGTAGGCGACAGTTTTCGCGCCCTCGGAAAGGACGCTCTCTTCGATCAATTTGTCAATCCACAGCTCCCAGTCCTCGCCGCCCATGACTTTCACCGTCGCCTGCACTTCTTCGTCATTAGCCGGCTCGATCGAAACGTCTTTGAACTCCCCGGTCATTGTGTCGATGGTTCTCGCGGTATACGTGCCGCCCATCGGCTTGAGCGTGGAACGGTACTCCTGGCCGGTTTTCGGGTCTACACGCATTGGCGAGGCAAGGCTGTAGATGACCAGGTCTACGCTTCCCCAGTGTTCCTTGATATAAGACACCGCCTGATCTTTCACTTCGTCGCTGAAGGCGTCGCCGTAGATTGTTGAAACCTCTTTGCCGTCTTTCTTCGCCTGCTCCTCGAAGTACTCGGTATTGTACCAGCCGACGGTAGCGGTCCGTTTGCCGGTGGCGGGGCGCTCAAACGCGACGTTGAGCGTCGCAGCGTCGCAGGCGTAGGCAGCCACGATCCGTGAGGCAAGACCGTAGCCGGCCGAACCGCCAACGATAAGTACTCGTTTTGGTCCCGGCAGTGCACCCTGGTCGGTGACAAAATCGATCTGCCTCTGCGTTTCGATTGCAAGGCCCTTTGGGTGAGCATTCATACAGATGTTATTTCGAATCATCGGCTTAATGATCATTAGCTACCTCCAGAGTAGCGACACTACCGGAATCCCAGAAAAATGTCACGCACTCCTCTCGAGCATGATCGAGCGTTTAGACATTGGCCTCACAGTTCACAACGGCAAGGCCCGCAATTATACTCCTGCTATGACCATTCGGATCGTGCCATGGAGACAACTCAACGCAGCTGAGCGGCAGCGCATTCTCGCGAGAAGCGAGTCCGACGTTGCGTCTGTCCTCGAGATTGCCCGTGAGATTGTCGATGACGTCTCGGCAAATGGCGATGCTGCGATCCGGCGGCTATCGGCCCGTCTCGATCGCTTTGACACACCGGGTCTCCCACTTCGAGTCAGGGAGTCAGAGATAGACACCGCAGTCGCGGGCTTGGCAAAACCGGTGATCGAGGCGCTCGACTACGCGATCGCGAATGTTCGAGCCGTGCACAGCCACCAAGCCCCGCAGCCGCTCGTGCTGACCGAGCCTTCGCCGGGGATTCTTGCCGGCGAGCGCACGACGCCGATCGACGCGGTCGGACTCTACGTTCCGCGTGGGCGCGGCAGTTTTCCGTCGATGCTCTACATGCTCGCGGTCCCAGCCGCTGTAGCCGGCGTCAAGCGCGTCGTGGTTACGACCCCGCCGAGTCCTGATGGCACGATTGATGCCGCCTGTCTCTATGCTGCTCGCGCCTGTGGCGTGCACGAGATCTACCGGGTTGGAGGCGCCCAGGCCGTAGCGGCCCTTGCCGTCGGCACCGAGAGCATCGAGCCGGTGGACAAAATCGTTGGACCCGGAAGCGCGTACGTCGCGGCTGCGAAGCGTGTTCTGCGTGACCGAGTTGACGTGGGAATTCCCGCGGGGCCATCTGAATCGATGATTCTCGCCGACGAGTCCGCAACCGCCGCTTCACTCGCCGTAGACCTTCTGATCGAGGCGGAGCATGGAGCAGACTCCCAGGCCCTACTCGTCACGACGAGCGAACCACTCGCGCGCGAGGTAGCCGATCGTCTTTCGGGGCTCATCAACGAAACACCGAAACCCCGAAGAGCGTTTCTCGAACAGGTGTTCGGCTCTTACGGCATGGTCATTCTTGCCGAGGATATGCAAGAGGCAACTGAGATCGTAAACGCAGTCGCGCCGGAGCACCTTCAAATCAGGACCCGAGACCCATTCGCGACGATGGCGTCTGTGCGCAACGCGGGGGAAATCCTGCTCGGCGAGCACTCGGCCTTTAGTCTCGCGAACTACGCCGCAGGCGCAAACGCGGTGCTTCCAACCGGAGGA
>JBMCTC010000223.1:0-5463 GCA_048624115.1 Spirochaetota bacterium | reverse complement strand
GGTGTGTTCTCGAAGCCATTCGTCGACAGCGCCTATTGCAGTGTCTATCGCATGGTGGCCCGCAACCTGCTTTGGTTCATTCGGTTCATTGTCGAGAACTCGTTTCTGGAAGTAATCGAAGATCTCAGCATTCGGTGTTACTACCAGCCTTTCGTTCCCAGCTCCACCGCGATGCACATATCGGTGCCGGATGTCGCCGGATTTCTCGGGCAGTACCTCAGCCAGCCTTGTCATTAGCAGGAGGATTGTCGTGAGTCTCTGCTGACCATCGACCACCTCGAATACAGACGCGTTCTTGTCCCATTTCGCTACTATTGTGCCTGTATAGTGCACCAAAGACCTTCTTCGTGTGCGTTCGATATCGTTGAGAAGGTCTTTGACATTCTCCTCTCCCCACGAGTACCCGCGTTGATAGTCAGGGATCACAAAGAAGCGATCGTCGAAGAGCTCTCTGACGTTCAGATACTGAGCTGGTTGCATCGCATCATCCTCGTTCCATCGCACGTTTGAAGCTGGTCTCTGGATCATCGAAATCCCCCAGCGACGACGAGACTAATCTCTCTCTGGGAAACAATGGACTCCCAGGCGTCCACAACTCAACGCTCTCTGCGTGCTGATCGAAGTATGAAGTATCTGTCGTAACCCTAAGGGCCCTTGCCATCCCCGGAGCTTGGAAGGAATAGTCTCTTCCGCCGTGTAGCGGTCTTACCTCAACCCCGGGATCCAGGAGATCCGGATCGCGCAGGATTTTCTCCAGGTCCAGCCTGGTGTACGGCGGTATCGGCAGGCTGGAAGGATCAAACTGCTGGCTCGCCAGCTCGTCGATGTCAAAGCCGGCCGATTCGAGCTCATCTGCCTCTGCGACCAGTTCTCTGATGCGATCCTTGGTCGACCGTCCTCTCTGCCCGGCTTCGACCAGAGTGAGATCGTTGATCGTCTGGCCGATCTTCGAGAGTATTGGCTGGAGCTTGCCCACGAAGTTCTCAAAGTCTAGGATTCGCTCGCTGAGCGCCCGGTAAACATCCGCCTCAACCGTCCCGGCGTAGTGGAGGTTGATCACACGAATCTCCTCGTGCTTTTGGCCGAGGCGATCGATTCGACCGATTCGCTGTTCAACCTTCATCGGGTTCCACGGCATGTCGTAGTTGATCAATGATCCGCAGAACTGGAAGTTCAGGCCCTCGGCCGCAGCGTCCGTGCAGAGCATGATCTCTGCCTCGTCACGGAATACCTGCTTGGCCTTCTCGCGCCCGACGGTTTGCCAGTAGCCGTGGTCGTCTCGAATCTCGCCGCCTCGCCCGGAGAAGCAGATGACCTTTCTGCCCGTCTCGTCAGCAACGATGTCACGAAGCATGTCGAGCGAGTCGGTGTACTGGGTGAAGACCATCGTTTGGCGGTATCCTGAATCGCGGAGCTTCTCAAGATGTCGCAAAAGGTGCACGACCTTCGTGTCCCGCTCGATTGCTGAGGCCGTCGCCAGAAGCGTGTGGATGTCCGCCTGCTCTTCGTGGACGGCGGCTACGAGATCGGCTTGGGCATCCTGGTCGTCGGTCGTGATTGTCTCGCCGGTGTCTGGCAGCGCGAAGCCGTCTTCAGGAATGTCCTCGTCCTCGAAGAAGACCTGCAACTGCTTTTCCGTCGCATCGAGCTTCTTGATCCGTTTAGCGAGTGTCTCTCGCAAGGCGTAGAAACTGGATGCAACGCGCTTTCGGTAGACGGTGAGAACAAAGCCTACGGCCGTGCGCTTCTCCGGCTCGGCGGCATTGAACGTGGTTGTGATGTACTCTTCGAGCTGATCGTACACGCTTCGTTCTTCATCGCTCATCTGGATGAACTCGTCGTGGACGTTCCGCTTGGCGATTGGTGTGGATATCTTGCCTTGCTCGTAGTACATGCGCAGCAGGCGGCGCGTGTGCCGTGACACGAGAACGCTCACCGGCGAGTGAGCCTTCAGAACCTGGACCAGCAGTTTTCGTTCGTCGGTGCTGAGCGTTGGTATGGTCGGGACCGACGGGTTCCGCAATGCCCTCAACACCTTCCTGCGCTTGGGTCGGCTCGCACTCTCGAGTATACGGTCGAGGTGGGTTTCCTCGATCGGCTCGAAGACGGATTCAAGGTTGCGGAACATCTTTGCCGCGAAGGAGAGCTCGTCATTGGAAGGACTCGACGCACCGAGCACTTCGTAGTACTTGAGGAAGGCGGACTCCGACCATTCGGAAGGCAGGCCCAGGACGCGGAGCAGATCGTAGACCTCGGTTGGGCTCACCTGCATCGGTGTCGCTGTGAGGAATACGAGCGCGTCGGTCTTGTCTGAGAGCATCTCCAGGAGCTGGAGCATCTGGTTGGGGCGGCGGTCGGAGCTGCCGACCATCCCGCGCCGCCGCGCATGATGGGCCTCATCAACAATGATGAGATCCCAGCTGTCGGCGTCACGTATCTCACCGAGTCGGTCTCTTCGACGCATGAGATGGCTTGAGGTGATCACGATCGGATGGTCGCTCCACTCGCCCTTCGATACGTTCTCGAATTGCGGCCGAGCTAGGGCGAGAGATGGATACCATGAGTACTGGCGACCGTCATAGATCGGAACCAGGAGATTGAATTTCTCACGCAGCTCGATCTGCCATTGGGAGACGACCGCCTTCGGAGCGAGGATGAGTATGCGGGCTTGCGGATTCGTCAGCCAGAGATGGCGAATCAAGATCCCGGCCTGTATTGTCTTCCCCAGGCCCACCTCATCTGCGATGAGAAGGCGCGTCGGCGTACGGCGTCGCATCCGGTCGAACGCCCGGATCTGATGCGGCCACAGCTCGACGGCCGCCGTTTCTTCTGCAACCCGGTAGCCGTTCTCAGGAAGCGACGGCGCGCCATGTATGTACTCCCAGACGATCCGCCTCCTGTCGATTGGCTCCTTGTCGACTGAGTCTTCTTCGGTGGTCTTCTGTGCGGGTCGTGTGTGGCCGGCGTCTTTCAGTCTCCGCGGAAGCTCATCATCGACCGGCAGGTACTTGAGGAGGTCATCGCGAACAGCGGTCGGAACATCGACCGTGATGAGCCTCTTCGATCGGCCTTGCCATTTTCTGGCAAAGGCCTCCTCGGTGCTGTCGATATACTCATCATGTCCGGGTTTCCAGCTGTAGTGGGCCGAGAAACTCTCGAAGTTGCGCGTCCAGCCGTGAAGGGTCTCGTTCACACTCCCCTCAAAGGCGAGCACGCTCCCCTCAATATCCTCGATGATCCCGGTTTTCTCGTGAAAGATGGTGTTGTCGTGGATTGGCGTGCGATCCTCGCTGCAGGGAACAGCGACCCGGATCTCCAGGTAGCCGCTCGCGATCATCCACGAGAGTAGCTGGAGGGCGTTGAGTTGAGAGGGACTATCGACGTCAGCCAAGTGAGGCGCAGTCTTCCGGGCGAGTGCCTCGGCCAAGTCCTGCCCTTTCTTCACGGCGTCGATCTCTTGCTCATCGAGCGTGCACCCAACGAGCAGTCGCATCCGGCCGTTCGAGTCCACGAGGTGCTCTATGCCCCTTGATGCAACCGTAAGTGCAGCGGCCGTGAAGTAGCCGGTTGTCCGATCGTAGCGAACCGCACACCTCAGGGCACGCTCATAGAACTGCTTGTCCAGTGGACCGTCATCGGAATCGTACTTCGGCTTCCACGACTGATCGGAGAGGCAGGACACCCTACTGAACCTCGTCGAAGCTGAGCTCTACCTGCGTTGGCTCGTCGATCTCGTCCGTGAGAACGAGGCGCCGCAGCTGCTCAAGAGCCTCAAAGTCGTCCGCGGCGGGCTTCTGGGCCTTCGCCGGTTCAAGCCCGCTGAATCCCTTTGAACGCGGGAGGACCTCGAGGACCGTCTCAAACGCCATCAGAAAGCTCGCATCGCCCTGCAGACCAGACTTCTCGAGCATCTCACGTGCCGCGTTCAGGTTCCTCGTACGCGCTGCGTAGGCAAGGTGATGAATGGCGTCAATCATCGCGACCGAACCCGATGCCGGGCCGATGGAGCCGGAGGCGACTCGAGTCTCACTATCCCACAGGATGAGGTCGCTCTGCTTCTTCTGAGCGAGCTTCTTCACCACGTCATGATCCAAGTCCAGACCGACGACTCTGGCGAGACGCAGCGCTTCGTCGTACGGAAACTTGGGAGCCTTGAAGGCGTCCCAGGCGAGCACGAACCATTCGGTGAGTGGGTCCAGCCGAGATTGCCGCTCGACAGAGGCCAGCTGATGAAGCCGCCACTCCTTCACCTCCCGCCGAGCGACCTCCAGGACGTCTTCGGGCGTCGTCGCGTAGGGATCACGCTCATCTTCGATGAGCTGCTTCTGACTTCCCTTCTTGACCTCCGGTTTTGGGCGGGGCTTTCCTCGCTTCACCGGCCAGTGTCGTGAGAACTCCTCCAGGGCCGGCCCAAAGCTCGACAGGTAGAGGTCGACGCCCGAGATGCCGGACTCCTGGTAGTGATGAACACGGTCTCTGACTGCCTTTCGCACTCGTGGCTCAAGGTCTTCCCAGTAGACCGTCTCCTCGTCCGCGGTCCTGGGCCGGGGGCGGCACACCAGGAACACAGTGCTGTTGGCCGCAGCTTTGTCCTTGATGTGCATGGAACCTTCCGCCTCGGTGTTGATCGGCCAACTCGCGGTGACGATGAAGCCCGCCTCAACCAGACCGGTTGTCAGTGCGTCCCAGGCGCCGGTCGCCTTGTGGGTAAACATCAGGGTCATGATCCCGTCGTCTTTCAGGACACGTCGGCACTCCTGGAAAATGGCCGCCATGCGCTGGCGGTACTCTTCTCCAGCGAGCTTCGCCGCGCCCTTTTGCCCCTTGAACCGAGACGGATTGGCGACCGCTTCGTTGTCCTTGTCCGTGAGTTGCCGTGTGAAGAGCTCAGGAAGAACCAGACCTGCAGTCCGCTTCAGCCAGACGTAGAAGAAATCGGAGAGCTCGGCGTACATCACGTTGTCGTAGTACGGCGGGTCCATCACGATGGCATCAACCGACTTGTCCGCGACGTGGTCCAGCTGGTCGCCCGGCTTGGCGGTAATCGTGATCGGAGGCGGCGTGTATTGTGAAACGTCTCCCAGCTCCGGCTGCGCATCCTCTTTCCGCAACGCTTTCCCGTCGATGTCAGGGCGGACGAGGTCAATGAGCTCGGCGACACTCTTCTCCGTCTGCTCGAAAGCCCAGTCATAGCCAAGGCCGGTGATCAACGGAGCCATTTCGGCGTAGGACCACTTGAATGCGAAATCATGACGATCGAAGGTGTTTACCATCACTTCACGTTTTGAGTGCCATCGCGTCATTCTGGAGTTGTAGTCACGCAGTTTGTCGAGTGCAAGCGCAATGTACACGAACGCGGCTCTCGTAGGCTCGTCGAGTTCCTCCTGAGACTCCTCATCGCGCAGGAGCTCCTGGTAGATCTCCACTGCGGTAGCGTGACCGTAGAGCTGTCGAGGAGAGAAG
>JBMCTC010000222.1:0-5548 GCA_048624115.1 Spirochaetota bacterium | reverse complement strand
CTCTTCGCAGATGCTGAACAGGCAGGACAGCCGCGCGATCGACGAGCCGGCCGGCAACGGCACCTCCGACCCTCGACGTGCAAAGGCGTTTGCCCAACGCGTGCTACACGCCCACTCGCACACCGAAGACGAGCACCGCATTTGCACCGGCTACCGTACCACGAACTCAAAGATGACTCTCGGAAGCGGCATGGAGCACGTGATCGAGACGGAAAACACCTGGCACGCGCAGCGGACGTGGAGCGAGGACCTCGGAAAAGTCGTCTTTACCATTGACGCGAAGGCGGGCGTTCCTATCCGGATCACGAAGTACGCGACCTATCACACCTCGCGCGCCGTTCCACCGATTGAGCTGGTGGACCGCTGCAACAGAACGCTCGACCGCTGCCTGCGCGACGGCTATTCCGCCCTCGAAGAGACGCAGCGTGCGTACCTCCATGAGTTCTGGGATCACTCCGACGTCTACATCGACGCGGAGACCCGCATCCAGCAGGCGGCGCGCTGGAACATCTACCAGCTCTGCCAGGCCTCTGCGCGCGCGGAAACGACGGGGATCCCGGCAAAGGGCCTTACCGGCCAAGCATACGAGGGACACTACTTCTGGGACACCGAGGTCTACGTTACGCCGTTCCTCTCTTACACGAGTCCGAGAACGACGCGGAATCTCATCCGGTTTAGGCACAGCATGCTCGATAAGGCGCGAGAACGTGCCCGGGAGCTCTCCGAGCACGGGGCGCTCTTTCCCTGGCGAACGATCAACGGCGAGGAAGCATCGTCCTACTACGCGGCAGGGACCGCGCAATACCACATCAACGCCGACATTGCGTACGCAATCAAGCGATACGTCGATGTACGCGGCGATGAGGATCTGCTCAACGAGGTCGGGGCGGAGATCCTCGTGGAGACGGCGCGAATGTGGGTGGGCCTCGGTTTCTTTAATAAGGATAGCCAGAGCTTCCACATCCACGGAGTCACGGGGCCGGACGAGTACACCACAGTCGTGAACGACAACACCTTTACGAACCTCATGGCTCGGCTCAACCTGCGCTACGCAGCGTGGGCGGTCCGACGGCTGCAAGAGAAACACACCGAAGACTACGCACGGCTCGTCCATGAGACCAATCTCGACGAGCGAGAGGTCGCGATCTGGGATCAGGCCGCCGAACAGATGCACATTCCCTACGACGAGGAACGCGGGATCCTGCCACAGGATGAAAACTTTCTCAAGAAAGAGGTTTGGGACTTCGCGAGTACGCCCGCAGACCACTACCCGCTCCTCTTGCACTATCATCCGCTCGTGATCTATCGACATCAGGTAATCAAGCAGGCTGATGTGGTGTTGGCGCTCGTACTGCTCGGAAACGAGTTCTCGATTGACGAGAAGCGCCGCAACTTTGACTATTACGATCCGCTTACCACCGGTGACTCATCGCTCTCGGCATGCGTGCAGGCAATCCTCGCCGCGGAGATCGGCTACGAGCAGAAGGCGGTCGAGTACTTTGATTACGCGCTTCTGATGGACCTCGCGAACGTGGCCGGAAACGTGGTCGACGGAGCGCACGTTGCCTCCACAGGCGGAGTGTGGATGGCGTTGACCTACGGTTTTGGCGGCATGCGCGATTACGACGGCAAGCTCTCTTTTGATCCGCGGTTGCCAAAGGCGTGGAGCCTGCTTCGATTCCGCATTCGCTTTCACGACTCGCGGCTCGAGGTCGAGGTAACGGACGAGACGTTCTCGATTACCTTGATCGACGGGCCTTCGCTTGCCGTGACGATTCTCGGTACCGAATACACGGTCGCGAAGGATCACGCCGTGACGGTGGGGTTCGGTTCGTGAGAGACGGAACGAGACGAGCAGACGTACAACCGGGCATTCGCGTTCGAGTTGTCCAAAAGCATCACCAGCGAAGCGGCGAGACAACCGAAGGCGTCGTGGCCGATATACTCACAAACTCGCCGACACACCCGCACGGCATCAAGGTTCGCCTCGAAAGTGGTGTGGTAGGTCGGGTAAAAGAGATTCTCCAATAGAGACGCCCCGAGTATACTCGACCGAATGAAGATCTTTGTGACCGGGGGCGCCGGTCGAGTTGGTGAGGCGGCGGTAAGGCGGTTGGTCGGACAGGGCCACGAGGTAACGGTTATCGGCCGGTCCCAACAGGCGAACGTGGGCTCGGCGACGTACGTCCGATGTAGCATTAACGACTACGATCGCCTGCTCGAGACGATGAGGCACCACGAGGCGGTGGTTCACTTAGCCGCAACGCCTACGCCCGACGGCGTTGCCGGTCGTGATATGGTTCACGCTAACGTGCAGGGAACCTTCAACGTATACGAGGCGGCGGTTGAGGTGGGTATTTCTCGCGTCGTGGCCGCGAGCTCGATCAATGCCACAGGTTTTTTCTACGGCGACCGTAGCTTTCCACTCGAGTATCTGCCGGTAGACGAGAACCACCCCACCCTCGCGACCGACGCCTACTCGTTTACCAAGCGCATGGGAGAGGAAGTGGGCAAATACTTCTTTGATCGCGAGCGTGTAACGGGCGTTGCGCTCAGGCTCCCAGGCGTTTTATCCCACGAGCTCTTTGTTCAGCGACAGCAGGATTGGGGCGCGAATCCCGGCCCCGTGGCGGAGCACCTGCTCGGGCTTTCAGACGACGAGCGGCTACCGGAGCTCGAGCGACTGCAGACCGCGTACGACACCTTTCGACGAGCAAACCGGCTTGACCAACTCGAACGCGGCGCCTCGTGGCGGGAGCGACGAAAGCACCGGGATCTGCTGACGCGCGAGGAACACATTCACATGTCAGGCCTCGTAAACTTTTTTGCCTACCTGCACGAGGAGGACTCGGCGGTGGCGATTGAGCGCTCGGTAACGCTCCCCTACGACGGGTTTCACGTGCTCTTTGTAAACGCCGCGAAGAACAGCATGGGGCTGCCACTGAGCGACATCGCAAAGCTCTTCTATCCACCTGTTCCCGCCGCCGTCGTCGATCCCCACGGGAGTGACACCTGCGTGCCTGCAATCGGACGTGCTCGCGAGGTTATTGGCTTTGACCCCGAGTGGGAGTTGCGCTCGTAGGTGTCGGACAAGGGGGTGGCGGAAGAGGGCGAGGGGCCGGCCGGCGGAGCGGAGCGAGCTGGAAGAGCCGGCCCCGGTGGCGCGGAAGCGCCACGCCGTCTGGAGCCAGGGGGAACGGCGGCAGTGGTGAATCGCGGGAGTGGTTGGGCCGGCCGGGCCTCCGGCCGTGACGGGTGGAGGTGTTCCCCCATAAAAAAAGCCGCCCTTGCGGGCGGCTCTCATAGATGCTACACGAGGTAGCTTACTGCACGTTGAGCTGCGCGACTGCGAGCTGTGCGAGCGTGAAGTAGTCGACAAAGTCGGAAGCGGTTGCGCCGGTAACGGTGTCTGCAACTTCCCAACCATCGTTGGTGCGCTCCATCTGCTCGAGCGAGTAGTCGGCACCGTTCTCTTCGATGAACTCTTCAATCGCGTCCATGTTTGCTTGCCAACCGAGACCGCTAGTGCCCTCTGCCCAGTAGCTCGAGCCGTCTTTGTAGAGGCTACCGTAACGAGTCGTGTCAACGGTCATCCCGTCGCCACCGAACTCGGTGTAGATCTGAAAGGCGCCGTCCCCGATTCCGTTCCAGTACTGTGCCATCGAGCCCTGGTTGCGGAGAATGCCCTTCTCGAGGATGGTTCCTCCGGCAGGATTGCCTTCTTCATCAGCCTCGACATATGCAAGTGCCGTACCAACAGTCGTACCCACGTAGTTGGTGTCGCCAAGAGAGACCCACTTCGCTACGCGAACTTCGTTGCCTCGCTGGACGTAGAAGACGGTGTTGTCCTCGTTCCAGTCGTCGGATTCCATATCAACAACTGCAATCGAGTGAGGAAGAAACGCCTCATCGATCTCCACGTCGAGGTTGCCCTCGCCGTCAGTGCTGGCAGTTGCCTGACCAACGTATCCGCCGTGAACGTACATGTACGCTACCGCAGTCTGGTTGGGAGCGAAGCCGCCCTCCGACATTCCTGCGTCATCATCTGCGCCGTTGCCGCCACAGGCAACAAGTGCGATCGCTGCGAGAAGCACGATCAGTATCAGTATAATCCTACGCATGTAGTACTCCTTCTGATCTACCCGGTTTAGCCGAGTAGAGTCAATTCATTGGATAATGACGCAGTTCATTTTTCATGTAAAGAGTGTTGAGAAAAAAATATCGATAAATGCAACCTACGCACAACAAAACGGCTTTAGTGATGCGCTTGCCGCCCACGAGATCCGCTGCTACGCTTCCCGGTATGGAGACAAGAGAGATTCGGGGTCAGGAGTGCTGGTTAATCGAGAACGAGTCGGTGAGTCTCGCGTTGACGCGGCTCGGCGGAATGATGGCGCCGGTACGGTTCACGCTGCCGGACGGGCGACAAGTAGAGCCTTACTACGTGAGCCCGTGGCAGGAAGAAGGCCTCGAGATCGACGAACCGGTGCTCGTGCCGCTTCGGGGCGACTTCTTTTGTGCTCCCTTTGGAGCCGGATCGACCTACGAGGGGGTCGATTACGTGAGCCATGGGCCGGCGGCCACCGGGATGTGGGGCGATGCGGAGGTGAGTGAGAACCCGAGCGCAGGGGGTGTTCGAGACGCCGCGCGTAGCAACGACCCCGGGCCGAGCCCAAGCCCGCGGGCCGGTGACACCACCGCCGGGGTTAGCGAAAAAGCCGGGCCCGGATCGGGCGGCACTCCCCCGGCCGTCGAGCTTCGAACATCCATGGATTCGGGCGCCCCGCTCGGAAGCATTACCAAGAGCATCACCCTTCGCGAGGGACACACCGCCGTCTATCAGCGACATACGCTTCGCGACGTGCAGGTATCGCTGCCGCTCGGGCATCACGCGACACTTGCCGCGGACCCTGCAGCACCACTGTTGATCTCTACATCGCCGGTTCGGTTTGGCATGGTGGATACCGACAACGCCCCGGTGTACGTGAACGAAGAGTACCGATCACTCGAGGCAGGCGCGCGGTTCGAGCAGCCCGAGGCGGTGCCGACGGTTTGGAGGCGCGAGGCACAGAGCGATTGTACGGTGTTTCCAGCTCGCGAGGGGTTTGTGGACATCATTCAGGTCGTGGCTGAGCCTCGTGAAGGCGAGCCGGCGTGGGTTACCGCCGCATGTCCGGAGCGCGGCTATCTGTGGTACTCGCTCAAGGATTCGAAGGTGCTCCCCTCTACCGTGTTCTGGATGGAGAACCGGGGTCGGCACGGTGCGCCCTGGAACGGCCGGAACTGCTGCATCGGGCTCGAAGACGTATGTGCGGCATTTGCGGGAGGCATGGCGGCCTCCAACGGGGCGAATCCGCTTGCCGAGGCGGGGGTGGCTACGGTTGTGTCACCTGACGCGAAGGGGCAGATCTCGGTTAGCTACATCGAGGGCGTGATTGGGATCCCGAGTGATTTTGGGCGTTCTGAGGCGGTGGAGTCTGGCGACGAGGGAATCCGGGTCGTCGGCGAGAATGGGGCGCATGTCTCCACGAGCCTCGACTGGCGGTAT
>JBMCTC010000221.1:0-5564 GCA_048624115.1 Spirochaetota bacterium | reverse complement strand
CATCCTTGGGTTGAAAATCTTCGCCGTACTTCTGCCGGTAGTACTCGAGTCGATCCCGCATGCTGTCGTCGCGAGTCGGACTCGAGTCGCCACGGCTCGATTGGGCCGCCTTGGCATGACTGCCTCGTCGCTTCTCGCCACGGTTGGTCGGCGGCCGACCGGTGTCGTTTTTATGAGCATGACGCCCCTCTTTTGGGCGTCTATCACCGAGATGCCTATGGCTCTCGCTCTGCTTTTTTTCCGCGGGCGACCCACTTCTCGGCCTGCCGCCGCCGGAGCGTCGTGTATCCTTGTGCCGGCTTCCGCGACGCGGCGGCCGCTCGTCGAAGCTCGTGGACGGCAATCGCTTACCTGCGCTCTGATCCTCTGCAAAGAGGGTTTCACTCGCCATTTCCGAGGGTATTCTCATCCCGATAAGCGACTCGATTGGCTCGAGGCTGTAGACAAAGCGCTCACACGCGAGCGAAATCGCCTTTCCCTCTTTTCCTGCCCGTGCAGTGCGCCCGATTCGGTGGACATAAGCCTCCGGATCCTCTGGGAGGTCGTAGTTAACGACCATGTCGAGGTTGTCTACGTGGATACCCCGTGCGGCGACATCGGTGGCGCAGAGAAAGTTTATCTCCCCGTCCCTGAGCCGCTCGATGATACGGAGCCGCTTCTTTTGCGGGAGATCGCCGATGATAAACTCGCTGTTGTAGCCGTTGAGTTGCAGTTTTTTCGAGACGATCTCCGTCGCTCGCTTTGTGTTGCAGAAAACAAGCGCGTTCTGGGGCTTCTCCCTCTGAAGGAGGCCGAGCAAGAGGCGAAACTTTTCCTCTTTGGAGACATGGTAAAGCCGCTGCTCGACCGCCTCGACGGTCATCTGCTCGGGCGCGATCTCGATCTCTGCCGGATTGTTCATGAACTGCCACGAGATGTTACGCACGTTTGTGCTCAACGTCGCGCTATAGAGCATGGTTACCCGCTCCTCTCGTGGTCGCGCGTGACGCAGTATCCTTCGGATATCTGGATAAAAACCCATGTCAAAGAGCCGGTCAGCCTCATCGATTACGACGATTCCCATCTCTCTGAAGTCAATCTTGCGTGACTGATCAAAGTCGAGGAGCCGACCCGGCGTCCCAATGACAATATCTACCTTATCGGCGAGCGCCTTTTCCTGAGGGCCGTACCCAACACCGCCGTAGATACAAATCGTCCGCTGCGGGAGATACTTGCCCAACGCCTTTGCGTCGTTCTCTATTTGCACCGCAAGCTCGCGCGTCGGAGCTACGATAAGCGCTCGACTTCCCTTGTACTCTTCAGAGTGATTGAGCAAATGAAAAATTGAGATCAAGAAAGCGGCAGTCTTGCCGGTGCCTGTTTGACTCTGGACGGCGACGTCACGGCCGTCGAGCGTGTGTTCGAATGTCGCGGCCTGCACGTCGGTACACGACTCAAAGCCGAGATCGTTAATGCCTCTCATCAAATCTTCGGAGAGACTCAGTTCACTAAATTGCATTGCACCTCAAGGTAGTAAAAGAGTTACGTGCGAAAAAGAGGCGCCGGTAGCTATCGACGACGCCCGAGTATGCGCAGCAGGAGCAAGAATAGGTTGATGAAGTCCAAATAGAGCTTAAGCGCCCCGAAGACAGCCATCTTTTGCCCCGTTTCGCCCTCGGCACCGCCGGTCTGAGCAAACCGCTTGATCCACTGGGCATCGTAGGCCACGAGGCCCGTGAAGATCACGACGCCGGCATAGGTAATGATCCAGTAGAGTGTCTCACTCCGTAGAAAGAAGTTCACCAGCGAGGCAATGATAAATCCAATCAAGGCCATTCCAAAGATGTTTCCGAGCTTTGTCAGATCGGTCTTTGTCACAAATCCATAAACCGTCATGACAGCAAACACGCCGGCCGTGACAAAAAACGCGCGCGCGATCGTGGCCTCAGTGTATGCCAAGAAGATCACCGAGAGCGTAATGCCGTTGAGGATTGAGTAGGCGATAAAGGCGCCGGTCGCAGCTCCGACGCTCATCTTTTGAATTCTTGCTGCGAGATAAACGACGAGCCCGAGCTCACCGAGAATCAGCAGGATAAAGATGAACTGGTTTCCGACAATTGCCTGTTGCAGGCCCGGCACTCGAGTCATGCCCAAGGCAACAAAACCTGTGAGCGCGAGCGCCGCTGCCATCCAACCGTAGACGTTTCGAATAAATGAGTTTACCTCCACTGCGGAGGCTTCGTTTCTATAAGCGTCAGCCATGCGTTTCTCCTGGCCCAAAGATACCGCAACCGCCCCGGATTGCTAAGCGGCCGAAAAGACTCGTATGATCGGCGGGCGATCTGGTCGCATCATCCTCTTTATGTCGCCATCTTGACACAGCGATAAGCGCGGACATAGCTTGAGTTATGGGCGAGTTACAACAGCTACGGACATCTACCGAACGTACCATTGACGAGCTTCAAAAGGAACGGGCAGAGCGCGCCGCCGCGGTTGCCGAGGCAGCCCTACAACAGCACGACGTCCCGTCGGGTGAACCGTTCGAGCAATTGCTCCGTAAGGAGAGCGAGTTTGCCGACCGGCTGCGAAACCTCGTAAGTCGCAAAGAGCAAGCACAAGCAATCCTCGGCCGGGTTTCAGAGCTCGAAGAGCAGAAGAAGGAGCTCGACGGCGAGCACAAGGCACTCATGCGCAACCTTGAACCGCTCTTTCGCCCCATTGGCGAAAACGCGTTCCGCGTCTACCGCGAGAACCCCCTTGTAGACTAAGAGTACGCCGAGGTGTTCGCTCCGCTTGTCGAACAGTATGAGTTGATCAAATCGAGCGAACGCGAGGTCGGCCGGCTCGAGAAGGAAGAGGAATCAAAACCGTTTCTCGAGCGAGTCGTCATACGAGGACGCCTCGCGCTCGCCCGGAACCGGCTGACCTCGCGCAAAGCTCAGCTCGAGCGGCTGTTCGGAAAAGCAGGTCGTCAGATCGTGAACACCGAGTTTGTCACCTCGATTGGGGATCCATCACTCGACGAGGTAACATCACCCTTCCTCGATCGGATCGAAACAAGGCAGCGCGTCGAGCATGACCTCCAGATCGTAGAAGACGAGCTTACCACGCTGTCCAAGGAGTACGCGGAACTCTGCGAGGGCTATCGGGCAAAAGGCTGTGTTGCGGAGCTCGATGAGGCTATCTCTTCAGAAATGGATCAGCGCCAACAGGTTCTTGCCAAGATAGGCTCGGCAATGGCAGCGAGCGAGAGTGCATCGTTATCCGGCGAGGCAGGCACCCAGCTCGAGGCGCTTCGGGTCATCGAGAAGCAGGTCGGAGAGAAGCAAGCATTCCTCGAGCGCGTACGCGCGGCAATTGAGGTCGAGCGACTCGATGCTGAACTCGATGCAAACCAGAAGTCGATTGAGCGCAAGCAATCACAGATCAAGGAGCTCGAGATCTCGATCGAGGATCTCAAGAAGACAAAGAGCAAGCTCGAAGCCGAGAAGAGCGAGCAGGAGCGCCTCCAGGGGGAGCGCTCCGAACTCAATGCACTCGAAGCTACTCAATGAGCTCGGTTGCTATCGTTATCGTCGCCTCTCCGGCGGCGTTTGGACGCTCAATCCGTAGGACGTAAGGCGTCTGCGCTGCAAGCGGCGCTCTCACAGTCCGAGTCAGCTCCACCTTGCCCATGTTTGTCGCAACTTCTTCCCCTTCAGGCCCGAGAACACGTAGGAGCAGATCTTCGGTCGGCTCAGCCGTGACGGTGATGTCAAACACGGCGTCCCGAGGAGACTGCATCCGAAGCGAGACCTGAGGATCGGCGAGACGAAACCGCCCGGTGGGAGGAAGGTTCCAAACTCCCCGGCCCGTGAAGAGGGGAATCTCGCCCTCCTCTGCATCAACCGAGGCAAGTACCACCGTTCCATCACCCAGAGCGAGAAGCACCTGTTCCTCAAAAACCGAGATCGGGCTCGACGGAGAGGCCGGAAGAGCGAGTTGGTCTGTTATCGAGCCGTCGGACAACGCGATCGAAACAAGCTCGTTTTCCGTCGGGACGATGATGTTGTCCCCTACGAGAAAGGGTGATCCAAACACCTGCCCGTCGAGCTCGAGCGACCACCGTATGTCGGCGTCACTCTGGGTAAGCGGCAAAACAAGCGACCGGAGTGTCCGCTCGCCCGCCACGACGATGAGTTGATCGTCCAATGCGAGCGGCGTAAAAAGGCCATTCGTGCCCGCCGATGTGGAGAGCACCGACTGATTCTCCGAGAGACTCACGAGAACGACGCGGCCGTCGCGCCCTGAGGCGACAAGGCGGCCGTCTGCTTGTCCGGGTGCGGCTACGAACATGCCACCCCCGCCGAGATCCCACTGCGAGACGTTTGCGCCGGTGGATGTATCGAGACCGTAGAGCAAGCCTTCCTCACCCATGCCATAGGCAACTCCGGCATCCACCACAAGGCGATCCACGAGCGCATGGTCGACTCGGGTCTCCCAACGGAGTTCGCCACTCTCTGGGTCGAGTGCTATAACGCGTCCGTTTGCAAGCCCGAGATAAAGCGAACGTGCAGTGAGCGTAACCCGCGAGGAAGGTACACTGTCGAGCGGATACTCCCAGAGTTGCGCGCCGTCGCCCGGAACGAACGCTACGACCTGCTCATCGGTCACGACCACAAGTGTGGTGCCGGTCACGGCAAGTGATAAAATCGGCCCATCGACCTTCCTCCGGTAGACGACTGCGTCTGTCTCGAGATCGTGAGAGACAAGCGCTCCGGACGTCGTTCCGAACAGAAGCAGATTGTTCCAAATGGCCGGCGCGGCCACGATAGACGCTGCGGGCTCAAACGTCTCAATCAGCTCCAGCCCGCCGCTGAGATCGAGCGAGCTCTCCTCTACGGCGAGACTCACCCGAGCGCGCTCCGGTCGGCTTTGCTCGGGATCGTCCTGATTGATTCCGACCTCGGAAGCAAGAGCGCTGTCGGCAGACCCTCGCGAGGCAGGTTGCCCCTCGTCACATCCGACAAAAGCGAGCGAGGTAATAGCGCCGACTAGAAAAAGTTTCTGTATGATTCTATTCGTTTTCACGTGTTCTTCCCCGTAGTTGTGTGAATACGACGCGCTCGTCTCGACCAGCCTGTTCGAGCATAAAGACCGCGCGTTCCGTTTCAGATGCTATCACGTCTTCGATTCGCGCTCCGGTGCTGAAGGTTTCGGCTTGAGGAGGTAGCATCGCCTCGATGCGTTCAACTCCCTCGTTCGGTAGAAGCCGGAAGGCAATCATTTCTTGGGCAATCTCAACCAGCGCTGCGGTCCTCGGGGCAAGCGTTGCGATTCCAGGCTCTCCACTTGCGGCGATAATGGTTGCCAGCGACTCGCGCGCGATGTGCAAGATCGCCGCCGCACCTCGAATCGCGTGTGAGAACCCTTCGTCGGGAATATCGGCAACCGCGAAGAGCGTAAACCAGGATGAGACGAACCCATTCCGGGCATGCCTTGAGCCGTCCTCAGAAACCGCCACGTCGAGCCCATGCTGATGACTCCAACGGCTTGCCCGATCGATGCCGGCGGTGTATTGCTCGAAAAAGGTCGCAGGCAGCGGA
>JBMCTC010000220.1:0-5606 GCA_048624115.1 Spirochaetota bacterium | reverse complement strand
CTAACCGACATCCTACGCTACGCAAATGCTCAAGCATGCAGACGCACGCAGTTGCTCGCACACTTCGAGCAGAGCCATGCCGGGTCATGCGCGAACTGCGACATCTGCCTCGATGAGCACAATCTCATTGACCACACCGTCGCCGCGCAGAAGGCGATGTCTGCGATGGTGCGAACTGGGGAACGGTTTGGCGCGCACTACATTGCCGACATTGTTACAGGCGAGGCGAACGAGCGAGCGATCGAGCTTGGCCATACCTCGATCCCGACTTTTGGCGTGGGAAGCGACCACGCAAAGGCGTGGTGGGTCAGGTTGATCAACGACATAGAGGCCGCCGGGCTTGTCCGGCGCCGGGACGGTAGAGCAAGCGGACTCGCGGTTACCCCGCAGGGAAAACGGGTGCTCTTTGGGAAGCAGACGTTCCTCGCGGCCGAACCCGACGAGCGCGCGCTACGATCGGGCTCTGCAGCCGCAAAGGCGGCGCCGCCGGCATCCGAATCGCTCGATCCAGACGATGAGCGACTCTACGCGTGCCTCAAAGCCCTGAGGCTCACGCTTGCCCGAGAGCAAAACGTGCCTCCTTACGTGATCTTTAGCGACAAGACGCTGCGCCACATGGCGACGCTGCGCCCGTCGGACGAGGCTGCCTTCTTAAGCGTTCATGGCGTGGGTGCCGTCAAGGCGAAGCAGTATGCGACGCTCTTCATGAGCCGGATCGCGACGTTTTTGGCATCGGACGAATGCGCGGCCGACGTTCGCGCAGGGCGACCGCCGGGGTAATCGACGTTACGTCAGGTCAGGACAGCCTTCTCGAGCGACAGCCCATATTCGAGCAAGCTCTTGAGCAAGACCTTCTCGCGCGCCGGGGTGTCTACGCGCGAGAGGCGATTGCGTACGTCCCGAAGGAACGTTCCGATATCGATTGCCCCGGGCGCCTCGGGAGTGAGAATACGAGAGGCGCAAAAACTCTTCCAGCGCTCACGCTCCGCCTCGTCGAGCGCCTCAGGATGATTACGGGCAACGTAACGCCAGAGCATCTCGGGACCGCGCCGATCGTAGAGCGCCGGCGGATTCTGCTTGAGTGCCGCCGGCGACATTGAGCGGATTTGCTCGAACTCTTGCCGATCCTCGTCGGGAAAGAAGTCTCCCGAATAGATCTGCAGGTCGGGGTCGTGAAAGTGCGTTCTCGGACGCTCGGCATAGACAGCCCGAATTCGCTGCACAAGATCTGTTCGCTCATTGATAAGCCGCGCGTGGGCGATACACGACTCGACATCGAGACCAATGCGGGCGGCCCCATCCGCCTCGAGAGTCGCGAGCGGAGAGATCGCAGGACTGCGATTGATCTGAATCCCGACAAAGGGGATTCTCTCGTCTGGGCCGAGCTCTTCCTTTTTGGTAAACACCCTTCGGCGAATCTCCTCGACCGACGCCTCAAGCCAGTCGCTCGGGTCGCGCCTGAGGTCGTAAGCAATGACCTCGTTTGCATTCATCGGGTTCACACTCAAGGGAAGCACCATGGACGTGCAGCCGGTCGGACAACTAAAGAGCACCGAGGTAAGCAGGAGCGGCTCCATCTTCTGGAGCGAGAGCCGCTTACGCACCTCGTCTTTCTTGCGAAGCGAGAAGTAGTACTTGAAGAGTCGATGGTTGACGGTGTGCACGAGCTTGGCAAGGCCGATGGTGGCGCGCACGTCACTCAGCGCATCGTGGGCCTGCTCGTGTTCGACATCATTCGCGCGGGCGAGTTCTTCGAGCTTGAACACCGGGACGCCTGCCTCATTGCGGACCCAGGCTATCCCCTCGGGCCGCAAGTCGTGGCACATCCTCATGAGGTCGATGATATCCCACCGCGAGTTCCCCTCTGCGTACTCACGCCGAAACGGATCGTAGAAGTTGCGGTAGAACAACGCGCGCAGAAACTCATCGTCAAAGCGGAGGTTGTTGTAGCCAACACTGCACGTGGCCGGCACGATCATCTGCTCGTGAATGAGCCGTGCAAACTCCCGCTCGTTGGTTCCCGACGCCTCGACCGTCTGGGGCGTGATTCCGGTAATCAAAGCGGCATCGGGCTGCGGGACGTAGTCGGGGCTCAGCTTGCAGTAGGCAACAACTGGTTCCCCGATTGGCTCAAACGAGTCGTTTGTGCGGATCGCGGCGAACTGGGCAATACGGTCCCACTGTGGGTGTCTACCAAAGGTTTCGAGGTCGTACCAGAGGAGCGAAAACGGCATTGTGCGACTCTATCACGGAAGCCACGGACCGGTCAGCGATCGTCGAGGAAATCCCGCGGCGCCCGGCGGGTGCGGCGCGAAAGTTGATGAAGCAGACGTGCGTGCGCGTGATCTCATGCCATTGTAGTGAGCAAGATGCGTGCCAGGAAGTGAAGGACAAGTCGGTTGACCCCGGTGCGTCGCGCGCCTACACTCGCCCTCATGAGCATTGGCATTTCTGCGTTATCTGCGTACGTGCCCGAACGGGTTGTGACCAACGATGAGTTGGCCGAGCGGGTCGATACCTCAGACGAGTGGATCTTTTCACACACGGGCATTCGCGAGCGTCGAATCGCAGAACCAGGCACGGCGGCATCCGACTTGGCCACCGAGGCGGCGCAGCGGGTGCTCGAGGCGCGGGGAGTCACGGCAGACGAGCTTGACCTCATAATTGTTGCCACATCGTCGCCCGACTACTCCCCCTTCCCCGCGACCGCCTCGATTGTGCAGGAAAAGCTCGGCGCGGCCGACATCGGGGCGTTTGATCTGCAGGCCGGTTGCACCGGCTTCGCGTACGGCCTCGAGACCGCAGCCTCGTTCGTCGCCGGCGGGCGGCATGAGCGAGTGCTGGTGATTGGCAGCGAGGTGCTGACCGCGATTACGAACTGGAACGATCGAAACACGTGTGTGCTTTTCGGCGACGGTGCCGGTGCCGTGATTGTAGAGGCGGAGGCGGAGGGGGTGCCCGTGCACGCGGTCGAAGACTCGTGGCTTCGGTCGAAGGGAAGCGGGGCGCAGGCGCTGATTCGGCGCGCGGGAGGGTCGCGGGAGCCGTTTGACCCGCAGAAGCATACCGAGGCGGATTTTGCGATTGCGATGAACGGCAAAGAGGTCTACCTCTTTGCGGTCGATGCGCTTGTACAGTGCGTGGGCGCGCTCAGCGAGCGAGCCGGCATCGCGGTTCAGGAGGTCGACTGGATCGTTCCGCATCAGGCAAACGCCCGAATCATCGAGGCGGCCGCGAAACGGCTCAAGCTGCCGGTAGAACGCTTTTTTATGAACATGGACCGGTTTGCGAACACATCGGCGGCGAGCATTCCCATTGCCCTTGACGAGATGCAGTCGATGGATCTTCTCAAACCGGGTCATCGTGTCATCACGATTGGATTTGGAGCAGGACTCACCTACGGCGGAAACATGATTCGCTGGTAGATTCGCAGCACGCTCGCTCAAAATAGGGAATTTCCCCACTTACAATTTCTTTTTTGGAGATATCCTCTTTATTATTATTTTTTGAGTAAGGGGATTTTCTATGGCAAAACGCTGGCTACTTCTGGTCGCGACGAATGCCGCAGCAGTGGTAATTGTCACCATCGTTCTCATGATCCTTCCGTTTGACATGAACACCACCTTGGGGCTCGCTCTGGTCTGTCTCGTCGTCGGCCTCGCCGGGGCGTTCGTTTCACTCTGGCTGAGCGTGCCAATTGCGAAAAACTTCTACGGAGTTCGCGAGGCGAACGCGGATAACGCCGGAGAAGCTAAGCTTGCGGGCATGGTGCAAGAAGTGGCCGAGCGTGCAGGTATCGACGTGCCTGAGGTCGGCGTGTACGAGAGCAGCGAACCAAACGCCTTCGCGACCGGCCCGAACGAAAAGGGCGCCCTGATCGCGGTTTCGACCGGCATGCTCGAGCTCTGCGACGCGAACGAGCTTCGTGGCGTCATTGCTCACGAGGTGGGACACATCCGCTCCGGCGACATGGTAACGATGACCCTGCTCATGGGCATCGCGAATGCGTTTGTCTTGTTCTTGGCTCGCATTGTGGCTCGAGCGATTGACTCAATGGTCCAAAGCGATGAAAAACCGTTTGGCATGGGGATCTGGGCCTACTGGATTCTGGTCTGGATCCTCGAGACCCTCTTCATGATTCTCGCGTACATTCCGATCGCCTGGTACTCGCGGCAGCGTGAGTATGCTGCCGATGCTACGGCGGCGGCACTCGGCGGCAAGGCAGGATTGATTGGTGCGTTGCGCAAGGTCGACGGTTCGGTTCCATCGGACGAGGAGCAACCACGAACCGAGAAGCGCCGTGACATGTACGCATTCTCGAAGCTGAGCAACAAGAAGAAGGGTTTGCTCTTTGCAACGCACCCGACCACCGAATCACGGATCGAGTATCTCGAGACGGGAGAACTCCCGAAGCTGAGTGCGCGACCAGACGAAGGTGAGCCCGAGAGTCGGACGGCAGGAGCGAGGAGCGATGAGCTTACCGGAAAACGATTCACGCTCATTCATGCAGCAGGGTCGATCTTGCTCTTTGGGGCGGTGTTTCTCTATGTGCTTCTCGGGATTGAACCTGCCGGCGAACCGGACGGCGCTGCGGTGCCCTTTAGCGTTGCTTGGTTTGGCCTTTTGGCGTGGAGCATCGTCACTGTAGTTGGCGTGGGTAAGAAGGCTCTCGGGCGAGCGTTTTTCGTCCGCATCGCGCCCTTCGTGACGGGGACAATCGGCATTGCGTTTCTCGTATTGGCGCTGATGATGCCGCTTGGTGTGTTGGGTACACTCGTAGAGCTCGTACTCGTTGCCGCCTTTGCCGCTCTCTTTACCGATGCACTCAACGCGCGGCGCAGCCAGGCCGGAGAACCCACGGCCGCACTCTCGTTCGCCTGGGTGAAGCGGGTCTTTACCGCAAACGAGGGGTTTCGGGTATCTCGTGTCGCACGAATCGCAGTCGTCTGCGTCGTTGCGCTTCTCGTCGCGTTTTCGAACATCTCCGGCAGCGGTTCCGGAGGATCGATCTTCGCGTCTTCGGGTTCGAGCTCGAGAAGTGCTCGAAGCACCAGGAGCGACGAAAGCGTGCCAACCTACGTGAAGATTGACGTCGCAATCGAGTACGAGCTCGAGATGAGTCAGATAGTGGATATCAGAGGCAGAATGACTCAACGTACCCCTCTCGGGGGAGAGATGTGGCAAGGGGAGATGGATGTTCGCATGATCCCAGGTGGCCCCGTGCACACACTCGGTTTTGCAGTTCATCACGAGTAAGGATGAGTAGGTATATGGCGGGACAAGGCAAGAGTGGTTGGTTGTGGAAGGTGATCGTCGCGGTCGTCGCGATTGGGCTCATTGCAAGCGCATTCGACGGCGCGGGAAACGATGTGCAGATAGACGGCGATACGGCCCGGCTCGAATGGCGCGCGAGGGTCAATCTCGCAAACGAGGGAGCGCTCAAGGCGATCGTTCACACGATGGGTAGCGAGGTCTACAAGATAGCCACAAAACACCACGAGCTTACCTCGGTCGAGGTCTCTCTCTACTACGTAGATCTCGAGGACCGCTACGGCAACACGATCGCGACCGAAGACGCGTTTGACAGCACATTCGTGATCCGCGAT
>JBMCTC010000219.1:0-5623 GCA_048624115.1 Spirochaetota bacterium | reverse complement strand
CTCTGCGGCATCGACGGATACTCAGCCTCATCTGGATCCTGGACACAGGTGATTCCGAGGTTTGCCTTGATCTCCTTGAGGCCGATCGACCCATCGGTACCCATACCTGATAGCACGATTCCGAGCGCGCGTTGTCCGACGTGTGCAGCGAGGGAACGAAAGAAGTGATTCACATGCGAGGGCGGCACCTCCGACGGAGCCGGAACGAGATAGAGCTGGTTGGACTCAGTCTCTACCGCGTTGCCCGGGGGAGCGACATAGATCGTGTTGGCCTCGATCGCTACACCGTCTTCGATGGTGACGACACGCAAATCGGTCACGTTGCGCAAGACGCTTTCGAGATGACTCGACGCATCCGGCTTCATGTGAATAATGGCGACAAACGCCATGCCGATGTCCGCCGGCATTGTGCGAAAGAGTTCCTGCAATGCATGAACGCCGCCGGCAGAGGCACCGATCTCAACCACGATGGGACCGGAGGCTTCGCCTTCTTCCCTCGTCTCGTGCTGTTTTTGGCGCTTTTTTGCCACCGCTTACTCCTTCGGGATGGCGAACTGCACGGCGTGGGTGGTGCCGTTGTCCGCCGTTACCGCCCAGGAACCGCCAAGCTGCCCCTCGGCTAGGATTTGGACCAATCGCAGCCCGAGCGATCCGCTGCGGCCGGCGTCCTTGCCCCCCTCAAAGCCACCGCCCTTGTCCTGCACGAGTATCTCGTATACGTCGTCTCGGCGGCGAAGAATAACTTTGACGGGTCCGCCTTCGTCAGGGTATGCGTACTTGACGGCGTTTGTCACGAGCTCATTTACAATCAAGCTCACGTGCAGAGCGGTATCGTTTGGTACCGTCAACGAAGCGATCCGGCTCTCGAACGAGAGTTCGTGGGCGCTTCCAACCCCGGCAGTCAGGTCGCCGACGAAGCGCTTCAGATGCTTGACCAGATCGACCTCGAGCTGCCCTTCGAGCCCATGCAAGGCCGACTGCGAGCGAATGATCGCCTGAATACGGGAACTCACCGACTCGAGGGCCGATTGTGCAGTGGCGTCGGCCGCCTGCTCGAGTTGAAGCTGGATCAGCGCGACAAGGAGCTCGAGGTTGTTCATGATCCGGTGATAGGTCTCGCGCCCCATGAGGAGGTTGCGCTCGAGCGCCTTTGCGAGCGCCTGCCTGTTCTCGTACGCCTCGGTAACGTCGGTCAGAGTAATGTAGACCTCACTCTCTGCGCCGACTGTGACCGCGTCCATCTGAAGCATTCGATCGGAAGCCCCGCGTTGTGGGACGGCAAACTCGAAGCCACTTGCCCGACCCTTTTTGCGCGCGAGATCGACCATCGCGTAGACGCCCTTTGTGTCGCTCCTGCGAAACGCTCGCTCAAAAAAGCCGGGAGAACTCGGGTCGGCAATGTCCAAGAGACGGCAAGCAGCCTTGTTCGCAGTGGTAATCTCGCCCAAGCGATTGACACAGATGTAGCCGACAGGAGCATCGCTAAAGAGCCGATGATACCGCTCGGAGAGCGCCGCAAGCCGCTCCTGAGTTTCGCGAAGATCCTCGTTCTGAATCTCGAGCTCAGCCTGATGGACTTGTAGTTCGTCGAGGGCGGCTTTCAGGGCGCCTTCTCCGCTGTGCTGAGTGACCTCCGCGGCGGCAAGCGAGCGACGCTGCTCTACCCGATCCTGAGCCAAACGGCGCAGTTCTTCAGAGTTCATTCGCGGTATCCTCGTAGCTCCCCACCACATCCCGACGGTAAGTGCATACTCGGGCAATGTCAATTACCCAACATAACTTTTAGCGGGAAACTCAGTTCGGGATGTGATACACTCCGATCACTTCATGGGGTCAAGAGACGGCGCATCACCATCAATTCTTCTCGTAGAAGACGAGCGAATCGTGGCTCTCGCGACACAGCGCGCCCTCGAGTCGGCCGGTTACATCGTTCACACCGCTCGCACCGGAAACGAGGCAATCGACGCGATCACAAGCGAAATAGCGCTCGATCTCGTGCTCATGGACATTGATCTCGGCCCTGAGATGGATGGTGTGGCCGCAGCGGCAGCGATGCTCGAGCAACGAACCATTCCAATCGTATTTGTGACGAGCCACACGGAGCACACGACGGTCGAACGCGTTGCGTCCATTACGCGTTACGGCTACGTAGACAAGCAATCCGGACACCCTGTCCTGCTCGAGGCAATTGCAAGGGCGTTGCAGCTCTCGAAAGCGGAACGAGAGCTCCGAGAGCATAGGCAGTGGTTGGCCACGATTACCGAACAGGCGGATGACGGGATTGCCGTCTACGAGTCTGGATCGATAACGTACGCGACCGACCGCTACGCGCAGCTGTTGGGGTACGAAAACTCAAACGAGCTTGCCGTCACGACCTCAGACATTATTGAGCGAATGCACCCGGGGGATCGTGAACGCGTTGTCGCACTCTATCGCAAGGCACGAGAACACAAGAGTGAGAGCATCCGCTACCGCTACCGAGCGCGCAGGCGTGACGGAAGCTACGTTTCCGTAGAAGATGTAGCTCGCATCATCCACGATCCGGATGGAGGCGAGCTCCGCGTAATCGTCACGAGCAGACGCATAAGCGATATCGAAGAACTCTCCTACCGGTCGCTCTTTGACGCTGCCCCCAATCCGATCTCCATTTACGACCGCGAGGCCCGACTTGTGGATCTGAACCGAAGCGCGCTCAACGCGCTTGGCATGACCCGCGAGCAAATCTACATGAAGCCGCTCGAGGAGATTGTGCCGGGGATGCAGGAGGAAACCAAACGACGGATAGCCCGCTGTATCGACGAGGGCGACCGTAGCCAGTACGTAGATCAGATCACACTGGCCAACGGCAGTGTACGCTGGTTCTCGAGCACCTTCGAGCGAGTCGAGCTGCGCGGACACGCTGAACCGGTTGCCCAGGTCATTAGCTTCGATATCACAAAAAAGAAGACCGACCAGTTCGCGCGCGCAGAACACGAGAAACTCACCAACGTGATGATGCGAGCCGCTCCGCTTATGGTCTACATTTACGACGTCGTGGAACGACGAAATGTCTGGGTAAACGATAGTTATCAGCGATTCCTCGAAGAGATCGACCCGGACTCGGGCTTCGATCTCTCGAGGGGAGCAATCCTCGAGCTCCTGCACCCGGACGACCGCCACGTGATCACCGATCGCGATGCGCGCCGACTAAAGGATGAAGCGCGGCCCGAAGAGTCGCTCGAGTTCCGCCTCGGACGGGGCGAGCATTGGAGATGGATGGTCAATCGATCTGCCCCGTTCGAGTACGCCGAGGATGGGAGCATTCGCAAGATCATCGGCTTCTTGTTCGACATCACGGAGCAAAAACAGGCGCAGGAAGAGCTGAAAGAAGCTCTGCAAAAAAACGAGCTCTTGATGCAAGAGATGAACCACCGCGTCAAGAACAACCTTCTCATGGTCAGGTCTCTCATTCACCTAACGGAAGCGGAAAAGGCCGTAGATCTCTCCGACCTTGCCCACCAGGTTACTTCGATCAGTTTGGTTCACGAGCTCCTGCATGCGTCAAACACAACGGAATCGATCAATGTGCGCTCCTACATCGACCGGGTGCTCGAGTCGATCTTTTCACCGATTGGATCGAGCCAGGTCGAGGTAGAGAACAGGATCGCGGATGCCGCCTTCCCGCCCAAGACCGTTGGCGTTATCGGCCTTATCATTAATGAAAGCGCGACAAACGCTTTGAAGCATGCCTTCAGAGACCCGGGGACCCACCGATTCTCGGTCGAGCTCAAGCACGAAGCAGGCGCGTGGCGGTTGACCATCGAAAATACGGGAAGGCCGTTTCCCGACGACGTCTCCCTCGAAGAGCCGCACTCACTCGGACTCAGGCTTATCACGATGCTGATCTCGCAGTTAAACGGGACCGTCGCTCTCGAGCGCACGCCGCACACCCGCTTTATCATCCGCTTTGCCGAGTGACTCCCGCTCGCGCGCGGGTCTCAGCGCGGGCCGGCACGACCATGCAGCGAGATCCTCGATTCCTGAGCGGTGCAGCAGTAGCTTACCCTTGGGCGGGTCAGGGACGGGAGGGGCGCCGTCGAGCCCGGCGTGCCGGGCTTGGCGCGCGGTCCGGCCGCAGGCCGGACGGAACCCCCGGACGGCCCGACGGCGGCCGACGGTAAACGCCGGCTGTGACGATGTCGCTTACGTCCGTGCTTTTGTGGCATCATGTTTGATGCATGCCACGCCCGGCCGCCGGGACCCCCTACGTACTACCAAGGAGGAAATGTGGGAGCCAAGAAGCTTTGTAAGTGGAGCACAAAACGCATCAGAAAGAAGACCGACGAGTTTGAAAACCTGATCCGCGAGCCGCAGTTCTATTGCGGATCATGTGGCCGGGCAGCCGCCGACCGCAAAAACCTCTGCAAGCCGCGAGGACTCGACTGAGGGTCGGCTGGTAGGTCAATCCATGATCGCGGCGGGCGTGCACGTGGGTCACTATGCCCAACGACAGCAAGACCATTCCAAAGGTGTGAACCATGCCGATCGTAGAGAGGCGCGATCCTCATGAGAAGGATCGCGATCGACTGCAGGCGCCTCGATGAGTAATTCGGTAACGACCGAGACGGCGACCGAGACGGCGACCCCTTTCATAGACGGTGTTGCTCTTCGCGGTGGAAGAGGTGAGAGAGCAAGAGTAATACAATTGAGGCGCCGATCAAAGTGAGCGGGAATGCGAGCGCCGGCATGCGCTCGGAGAACGAGCCGATGAGCGCCGGCAGCGCCGTGCCGCCGACCGTCGCGGCGAGCTCGGTCACCGGGTAGAGCCTTCCCTCGGAGACCCGCGCTCGAGCGGCAAAGCGGGCGATCATCGACGGGTAGAGTGCTGCGATCGCAACTCCGAGAAGCGGCGCAGAGTAGGAACGGGTAGCGCCGGCCGTGACGAGCAGCAGAGCGAGGGCGATAACCGCGAGGATTGAGCCGTGGTAGACCGAGAGAAGCTTGCCCCTACCCGAGAGACGAGTGGCGAGCGCGCGTCCAAACACGATCCCAACGGCAAGCAAAACGCCCGCGAACTGCCCGAGCCAGACCGCCCCGCCGGTCAGTTGCACGTAGGAAGGAACCCAACCGATAATCGATCCCTCTACGCCGACGTTAAACATCGCGATGAGCACCGGCAGTATCCAGAAGCGGGCCACTAGTCGCCGGGCCCCACGCTTAGTGGCCGAGCCGGCAAGTGGCTGGTCCACTACTCGACCAGCCACTAAGCCACGGGGCTCCCGACCGGCGGGGGCGCGGCGTGCGACAAACAGCAACCCGATCGAGATCATGCCCATCGCGATCCAGACCGCCTGCCAGGCCAGACCTACGGTCACGACAAGAAACCCTACGGCAGGCGCGAGAATGAGTCCGATCCCAAATGCCGAATGTACCCGGGAGCTCCACGTTCCGGGGCTCTTCGAGAACCAGACGGAGAGCGCGCCGTTTGTGGGTGCGATGAGAAACGTAAGCGCTGTGCCGCGAAGGAACGAGATCACGAGCAACGAGGGGTAACCGACGGCAAAGGGAAGCAATGAGCTCGTAGCGACGACGAGTGCCGCCGCGGTGCCGAGGTACGCGCGATAGCTGACACGCGCGCCAAGGA
>JBMCTC010000218.1:0-5656 GCA_048624115.1 Spirochaetota bacterium | reverse complement strand
CGTGACCACGGTCGCGCTTGACCGTATCTCGTTTACTGCCGAGCGCGGGGTGACTGTGACGCTGACCTCCCACGACATGGATGACATCGAGGCGCTCTGTACTCGTCTGATGGTCAACCGATCGTGAACCTCTCGGCCGGATCAGAACACCTCTACCCAAGCGTGCCCTTGCCGTTGAAAGTTCGTGCCGCCATACTATTGCTGTGATTGAGTACACAGGCCCCGCCGAGCGCGCATACCTCGTGGGCGTCCAAGACAAAGACGAAACAACAAGCAAAGCAAGATCGCTCCTCTCGGAGCTCGATGCACTCTCGCGGACGATCGGACTCGAAGTGGTGGGGAGCGAACTCGCGACCGTTCGAGAGATCTCGCCCCGCTACTACCTCGGAAGCGGCAAGGCAGAGGAGATTGTCGAGCGAGCCGATGAGCTCGAAGCGGATGTCATCATCTTTGATCAGGATCTCTCCCCGACCCAGCAGAGAAACTGGGAGGCGCTCGCAAAGCGCTCGGTGACCGATCGTCAGGGCGTTATTCTCGAGATTTTTGCCGAACGCGCGCAGACTCGCGAGGCACAGTTGCAGGTCGAGCTCGCACGCATGGAGTACTCACTTCCTCGGTTGACCAGCGCCTGGTCGCACCTTTCGCGTCAACGTGGCGGCCGACGCGGTACGAGGGGCGAAGGTGAAACGCAGCTCGAGGTCGACCGCCGGGTTGTCCAGCAACGAATCGGGGCGCTCAAGCGCGACCTCAAGAGCGTCGAGAGCCAGCGTGGGACCATGCGACACCAACGCTCGGTCCTGCCCGTACCGACCGGCTCGATTGTCGGTTACACCAATGCCGGCAAGAGCAGCCTGCTCAGGCGCCTGACCGGGAGCCCGGTCATGGTGGCCGATAAGCTCTTTGCGACGCTTGACCCGGCGACGCGCCGGCTCGAGCTGCCGGGCGGCCAGGAGGTTCTGCTCACCGACACGGTCGGGTTTATTCAGCGGCTGCCGCACGGTCTGGTCGAGGCATTCAAGAGCACGCTCGAGGAAACGCGCTTTGCCGCGTTCTTGCTGCACGTCATAGACGCATCGGACCCGGCGGCGCTCGATCACGCGGCAGTGACCAAAGAAGTGCTCGAAGAGGTCGGATCGCACGACAAGCCGATGATTACCGTGCTCAACAAGTCGGATCAAGCGGGCGAGGACGAGCTTCGGATGCTCTCGCTCGAACTCACGAATGCGGTCGCCGTGAGCGCAACGACCGGCGCCGGGATAGAAGCGCTCGAACGGGCGATTGCCGAGCAACTCGCCACGAGCTTCACCCGGGTCGAGGTTGCCCTACCCCACGACCGCTACGACCTCGCGGCGCTGATCCATCGGACCGGGCGCATCATTCACGAGGAGTTTGAAGGTGAGGCGGTGCGAATTTCCGCGGATGTGCCCAACCGAACGCAAAAACTTCTCGCGGAGTTTATTACCGCATGAGCGACGAGACCCGAGTTGCCGCTCCGATCGCGGTACAGTGTAGCGGAGTCGGAAAGGCATATCGCGACGGTGAGGCGGAGATTACCGCGTTGAGCGAGTTCAGCTTCGAGTTTGCAACGGGCGAGCTCACGGCCGTAACAGGCCCCTCCGGGTCAGGAAAGAGCACGCTCTTGAGCATTCTCGCCGCAATCGAGTACGCAGACGAGGGGCGGGTCGAGATAGGCGCAACGGAGCTCGGAACCCTGAGCGCGATCGAGCAAGCGGAGTTCCGTGCATCAACGATCAGTTACCTCTTTCCCGACAACAACCTGATTCCGATGCTCTCGGTCTATGAGAATATCACCCTTGCGCTTTCGGTCAAACGGCTGCCGGAAAGCGAGGTCGATCGACGCACGCGCGCCGCGCTCTCTTCGCTTGGTATCGAAGAACTCGCGTCACGCCGTCCGGCAAAGCTCTCGAGCGGTCAACGATCTCGAGCCGCGCTCGCGGCAGCGATCGCAAGCGAGAACCCGGTTCTCATTATCGATGAACCGACCGCACGGCTCGATGCGGCGAATGCGGCTACCGTTGCCGGGCTGCTGCGCGACATTGCCACGCGCGACCGGAGGTGCGTTATCGTCGCAACGCACGATCCGCTTGTGACGAGCTCGGCTACCGTCTCGGTGAACCTTCGCGAGGGCCGCACCGCCACATGAGGCGACGAAAGCGAGCACGACTCGTCCTCCGGCTCCTGACAGCCGAGCGCGATCACGCACTCCTGCTGGGGGTCATCTGCCTCTTTGCAATGGTGTTCTCGCTCATCTTTGCCCAGAGCTCCGAAGCTCGTGGCGAACGTGAGCGCGAGCGAATCGAGTATGCGTACGGAACCGCGAGCGTTCTGCCAATCGAGGATGATGAGCTCATTCCCTATCCACACATTTCACACCTCGCCGACCAGCGCGCCCAGTGGCTCTCCGACGCGAGCGCAACGGCCGCCCGAAGCGCCGCCGCGGAACTCGGCCTCGTCGCCTACCCACGACTTCGAGGTGCACTTTTTATACGAGGCGACGAGATTGCGCCGTTCGTTGCGGTGACCTCAGCAGACCCGGCCCGAGCGTGGATGAGCGCGCAGACGACCGAGCGCACACCGCCATCTGCCCCGAGCCCCGACAACAGAATCGCCGAAGGGGCGCCGCTCTCGCTCGCGGTACAGTACAGCGACGAGGCAGTGAGCACGCTGGCCGTGCCGGTTCGGGCGCTCGTGGGACGCGATGTGGAAGGAACGATCTGGCTCGAGGCGGAGTGGCTCTGGAGTGAACTCGCCTCGCGCGTCAGGTTGCCGGCGCTGCCGAGACAAGGCCTGGCCGCTCCGATCCGCCCGCCGACGCGGGCGATACTCGCAAGCGAGATGGTGGTGGTCGCACCCGAGCAGGATCGCCACTTCGAAATCGCGTTCGAGCTCGCGGAGCTGCTCCGAGAGCATGAGGTAGAGGTACTTCCGTGGCCAGAGCGGCTTGCATCCTCAGAGTACGGAAGAATCACCTCGCGAGCGCCGACCTCCCGGCTCTTGCTGTTTGCCGTAGCTGCCCTCGCACTTTCTGGGGCAACCTCGATAGCCGTGCAGCGTCGCTTTGCGGTAACCGCTCGGCTCCGCGTAATCGGTTTCGCCGAGCAAGAGGTGCGCCGCATCTACGTCGCGGAGGTCGCCGTGGTCGCACTTCTCGCAGGCGCACTCGTCGCGGGCGGCGTCACGCTGTATGCGGCTCTGCTTCCCGGTCGGGTGGCGGGCGAAGCGCTTCGGAGCACGCTGCTCGTGGGAGTTATCGTACCAATAGGTGCTGCGTTCTTCGCGTCGCGACGACAGATTCGCGGCTCGCTGACCCAATTGCGAGCGGAGGGTGGCGAATGAGGCTGATCAAACTCGCATTTCGCATGGCAACCGATCGCCCGCGCTCGCTCCTCGCGATCGCCGCCGGAATCATCCTCGTCGCGTTTGTAGCAACCGTGGGCGGCTCGACGCTGAGCACCGTGACTGCGTCGACCAGGTCCTACACCCGAACAAGCGCCGGCGAGTTCGCCCGCCTCGCAGACGGTGCGGTCGCCGCCGAGTTTGTCTCCGAACTCGAGGGCGAATACGCGCTCTCGCTTGCCGAGCATGCGCAGGCGGTCGTCGAGGCGGACGATCAACTGGTCGCGGCGCAACTCGTATTTGGGAGTCTCGAACGTGAGCTCGCGTTTCGAGGCCTGACGGGGCTCGAAGAGATTCGCTCGCACGACCTTGTCATTCTCGGCAGCGGCGCGGTAGAGGCGTTCGAGGGGCGAGTGGTTCGCGTCACGCCGCTCTACGGACCGCCGTTCTTCGCGAGGGTGCGGCAGGTCGTACCGACGAACCTTGTCGCGCCGCTCCTGCTTGCTGAACGGGATCCGGCAACCGCGGCGGGGGCGCTCGAGCTCCGCGTTCACGGAGGCGCACGTCAAGTACGCGGATTCCCAAGGCAGCTGCTCGAGGCGGGGTTCCAGCCCACGGGGGTCGCGGCCACGGCAAGACGTCTGTTGAGACCGCTTCAAGCGCGGATTCTCTTCCTGCTCGGCGCGCTCTTTTTGCTTGCAGCCGTCATTCTCATGCCGACGCAACTCTTACTCGCACGCAATCAGCGGCACGTCTTTCGGGTCCTTCACAGCTGGGGCTATCCTGCAGGAACGCGCTTTCTCCTGGTAATCATGCGAGGAGCGATGATGGGTCTGATCGCAGGGGTGGTTGGTGGGGCCATCGGCCTCCTTACGACGTCGATACTCAACGCCGCGGACGTGGTCGCTATCAACCTACTCCCGTTCGAGTGGCTAACCTACGCGCAAGCCCTCCCCACTGCCGCACGGGCAATAATCACCCCATCTGTAGGGTGGGCAGTGGCCGCGTCTACAATAACTGCCCTACTGGGAGCGGTGGCTGCTTGGCCAGCGGCTGCCTTTACTGCTACTATGGTAAGCCATGGAAGCAAACCATCGTGAGCATCGATCTCCGGCGTACACCCATGCATTTGCCTCTCCGATAGGAACCCTACACGGCGCTGTGGATAAGTTGGGCCGTGTGCTCTATCTCGGCTTCTACGAACCGACACATCTGGCCAACACCTACGAGCTGGTCGAGAACAAGTACGCGTGCGGGGAGCTCGAGTTCCAGATCGACGAATACTTCCTCGCAGAGCGTGAGCAATTCTCGATTGACGTGAAGCTTGACGGAACGAGCTTTCAGAAGGCGGTCTGGAGCAGGTTGAGCAAGATTCCTTTTGGCCAGACACTATCCTACGGGGAGGTCGCTCAGAAGATTGGTCACCGAGATGCCGCTCGTGCGGTGGGCAATGCGGTTGCGGCCAATCCGGTGGTGATCATAGTCCCGTGCCATCGGGTGCTTCCCGTTTCCGGACGCATCGGCAATTACGCACTCCGTTCGCTCGATGCAGAGCGAGGGAAGGAGATCAAGCGTTATCTGCTGGGGCACGAAAGGCGCGAGGAGCTCTTTACTTCTTCAAGAGCATCTGCATGAGTTGCACAAAAAAGTAGATGCGCTTGTAGATCGCTACAATACTCTCTTTCAGTGGCTCTTCGGTCCATCCCTCGAGATCACGCCAGTTCAGGATCAGCTCGGGTCGATCGCGCCCGATGTCATCAATGAGGACCTTCAATATCTTGCCGATCTCAATCAGGCTTCCCGCTGCGCTCTTGATGAGGTGAAGCGCCTTTTCGTTGACTTCTTGCAGTTGCTGTCGCAGGGCTTGCGCCGTCGCGGGATCGCGCTCAACGACTCGACCTGAGGTCTTCTTGAGCTTCATGCCGAGTTCACCCTCTTCTCCGAGCGCTTCGTCAAACGAGGTAATCTCCTGGGCTACGTTCATGACGATGTAGTAGCCATCCGAGAGTTTTTTGCTCGTAACCTGATCTGCCCACTCGCCTCGGACGATCAACAGATCACTGACAACCTGCCGCACCTCACCCTTGAAATAATCGACGAGAAACGCCTTGAGATAGTTAAAGGCCTCCATGTGCAGGAAGCCGGCGATATTCTTCTTGGTAAACATAATGTTTACCGTCTCTGTGTAGTGCTTCGATCGCTGGATCGCGGTCGTACCGAAGATGGTCTTGAGCAGCTGCTCCTTTTTGTTGGTCTGTTGCTCCTTGAGCAGGCGCTGGATCGTGGCTTCTACCTGAGT
>JBMCTC010000217.1:0-5659 GCA_048624115.1 Spirochaetota bacterium | reverse complement strand
AAAGGGTCGAGTCGTCCGGTGTGCGCTCGTCCTCGAGTGTAAAGACAAAGATGTAGTCCCTAACGACGATTGGATCGCTGACGTCTCCCGGCGAAAGCGAAAAGAGATCCCGGAAGAACTCTTCTCTGCTTGCGCCCTCTGCGAGCGCCTCATTCGATTGAGAGGACACTCGTGAGAAGTAGGGAAGGTTTCCGAAGTTGATCGGGAAGTAGGCGGTTTGCTGCGGTGCTTCGTCGACTTCAGCTGCCGCTTCAGCGAACCCGCGCTCTTCCGCTGTCTCGACAAAAACCTCAGCGCGATCTGCGAGGTAGTCCTCGATTCGACCGCGTTCGAAGGTTGACATGTAGTTCCTGATTTCGGCGACTACCTCTGAATCCTCAAAATCCGGCTCGATTGGCGTCTCGTCCATGCGGTAGATTGCCCACCCAAAGGTGGTCTCGAACACCTGACTAACCTCTCCCTCTTCAAGTGCGAAAATCGTGGATACCGTGCTGGGGTCCTCGAAATCCGGCTCGAGCTCGTGGAAGTACACAACGCCCATGTCGCCACCATCTGACGAGTAGATGTCAGTGCTCTGCGTGCGAGCAGCGTCTTCGAACGTGGCTTCCCCGTTGGCAATACGCTCACGGACCGTTTCCGCATCGTTCTCTGTCGACGTGATCGATATGGTCGAAAGGTTCGCTCGCTCGAAGCGTCGGGCATTTTCTTCTCCGTACTCGACAACCGCCTCTTCCGGAAAATCCGAGAACGCAAACTGAACAAACGAGAACTGCCGCTCCGGGCCGGCCATTTGCGTGAGGAACTCGAGTTCCGCCTCTGAGGCTTTAGGCTCAGGGAAGAGCTGATCGGCATACACATTGCTCAATAACTCAAACTGCTCGACAGATGCGATATCTCGAAGCTCGAACGGGAAATGGAGGTCGCTTCGAACCTGCTGATCGACAACATAGTCCTCGAGAAAGTCGCGTAGCTGAGATCTACTCTGATTGTCCATGCGTTCGTACGCTTCGCGGTCAAACGAGCCTCCAACCCGGAATGCGGGCCACTGCGACATCGCACGGTCAAGCCCGCGGGTGGAGATACCCACGCCCGCTTCCTCGGCATAATCGAGAACGGCCAGATGGCGGACGGTCCGCTGAAACGCTTCGCGCCAAATCGACTGAACAAGTCCGGCGGTAACCTCGTCGTTGTTCTCCTGGACCTGTTCGGCCAGACCCTGGTACTGTCGTGACATGTAGTTGCCCGGTAATGCCGAAATCTCGTCCCCGTTGTACGTGCCGAACGTCCGCGTACCTCCGCCGGCAAAGCCGGTAAGCGCTGGAGCGCCGACAAAGGCGATGACTACCAGTGCGAGTAACGCGACAGTAAGGACGTACATAACCGTATTTCGTGGTGACTTATGTTCGCTCTTATGTTCGTTTTTAGCGTGGGCGGAACTGGTCTGCTTTCGTTTCATTTGAATCTCATTTACGTGGGATTGGCGATGTGTAACGTAAACGAATCGCCTGGATAAGTCAATCTCGGCACAGTTTCGGCCGTCCAAAGTGATTGTTCGATCTTGACAAAGCCACGGGCAGGCGCTATCTTTCGGTCTCACAAACGGGGGCGTGGCGAAGTTGGTTTATCGCGCCGGCCTGTCAAGCCGGAGGTCGCGGGTTCAATCCCCGTCGCTCCCGTAGAGCCCCTCAATTGAGGGGCCGTTTTTTTTCCCGCGTACGGGCTGTAGCGCAGGGGCTAGCGCGCTCGGTTCGGGACCGAGAGGTCGGCAGTTCGAATCTGCCCAGCCCGAAGTAGAAGGCCGGTTGGCATTGCTAATCGGCCTGGTTTTATCCCTGCCATTCTTGAACTCCAGTCCGTCACGTCGCCACTTCACACCTCTGCTGCACCCCACAATTCTTCGTCAACCGCGTATATGGTTTTATGTTCGCTGCGGTTAGGCCGAGAATCAAGGAGAGTATGAACGCGAAACCAGCATTGGTGCTGTTACTATTTGTCGCTACGCTAAGCCTGCTTCATGCAGAAGACAAGGTTCATATCCTGAGGTCTGGTGAGACGCTCTACAGTCTTGCGCGAACGTACCGCGTATCCCTCGAGACGCTTCTTGCTCACAACGAGATCAGTGACCCAACCGCCCTTCCCGTCGGCTCTAAGATTCGGATCCCTTCGACCTACGTTGTGCGACAGGGCGAGTACGTTTTCTCAATCGCAAGAGAACTCGGAATTGACTGGCAGGAGCTCCTGCTGGCCAACGGACTCGATCGCGACGACGTTGTTCGCCCCGGCGACGTTTTGATTCTCCCAACATCAGCGGCGAGTGCAAGTCGTACTCCGGGTGTCGCCTCACCGCCGGTGACCGAGCGTCCCGATCAGGACCTACGGCGACCTTCGCAAACTGAATCGAGCCAACGTCCGGTACCCGTTCAGACCAACTTGTGGCCGCACCCTGGTTCCCGTGCTGCCTGGGAGGGGCGTTTCCCCGGTATTGTCATGCAGGGAAGATCGGGAGACGAGATCCGATCGGTCACGCCGGGTGTGGTCAGCTTTGCCGGACCATTCACGAGTTTTGGAAAGATCGTCATTGTCCGCGGAGACGGCGGATATCTCTACGGTTACGCCGGGGCCGAGTCTCTTTCCGTCGAAGCGGGAGACCGAGTCGAGGTTGGTACCCTGTTGGGCACCGTGGGTTACTCGCCGGCGTTCGACGCCGTGAAGGTTCTCTTTACTGTTTGGTATCGCAACCGATATATCGACCCGCAGCAGGCGCCTCGTGGCTGATTTGGAAAAGAGAGTGGTGAGTGAAGGGGAACAAGGATCAGGTCGAACTCGGGCCGGCGCCTCGTCGGGCGCAGTTGCCGGGGGGGAAGGCGCTGATCCGCTTACCGTCTACCTTCAGCAAATCTCGTCGTATCCCCTGCTCAGCGCCGGTGAAGAACGAGCACTTGCGACTGAGATCCAGGAGCTCAAGTCCCGCGTCGAGGAGCCGCTCTCCAGCAGCCATGAGCAGCAGCAGCTTATGAGCTTGCTCTCGAACGCACGACATCGAATGGTACAGGCGAATCTTCGCCTTGTTGTCTCGATTGCAAAGCGGTACCAGCACCAGGGGCTTGGACTACTCGATCTCATTGACGAGGGCAATATCGGTCTCATCGAGGCAGTCGAACGGTTTGATCCCGAGAAGGGTTTTCGCTTTAGCACGTACGGAACATGGTGGATTCGACAGGCTATCGTGAAGGCGCTCGCCGACAAGGGGCGTGTGATCCGGGTTCCCGTCCACATGCTCACGCAAATCAGGCGGTGCTTTGCAGTTTCGAAGCAGCTTTCCGACGAGCTTGGTCGGGAGCCGCTTGCCGAAGAGGTAGCGGCGAGGTTGGGCTGTGACGTGGACTTGGTCGATGAAGTTCGGCGCCTAACGCAGGATGCGGCGAGCCTGGACGTCACCGTCGACGATGAGAGTTCAACCCGTCTCTCCGATCTCATCGAGGATGATGAAGCGCCAACCCCAACCGAGCAGGTTTTTCAGAGCCACGTGCAGGACCACGTTCGCGACGCGCTCAGCGCCCTTACGATCCGCGAGAAGCATATCATCAAGCTCAGGTTTGGGATCGGCTCGGAAGGACCGTACACACTCGAGGAAACCGGTCGACGGCTTGGCATTACCCGCGAGCGCGTCCGACAGCTGCAAGAAAAGGCCATCAGAAAGCTCCGACAGCTATCGGCGATTAGAGCGTACCAAGACGAGTTTAGAGCTTGAACCCCGTTACGAAAACCGGGTGAATCGTGGTTGCGCCTGACCCGATGTCAAACGAGTTCTCACGACGTCCATCAAAGTAGCCAATGCTATCTCTACTCCCAGCACCTTCGATGTCAAACGTTCCCCCGAAATACCAACCAAACCCGTCGCCAATGGCGAAACCCGCCAGAAGCCGAGCCGACGGGAATGCCGCGCCCCGCTCTCGATCGAACAATGACGCAAAACGCTGCTGGCTGTCGGCACCTGCGGAGAGCATCTTCCAGCTCAAGTCGACATCGAAGTAGAACGGCCGATTGGTGATCCTTACACCAACACCAGCCCCGAGGCCGAGTCCCTCGAGCTGTGACCATTCACCGCCGCGTGTGAACCCGGCATAGCCGAGCGTATAAAAGAAGTTGCTCCCGTTCTGAATACCGAGCCAGGTCTGCTCGTCGCCCTCCCACCACAAACTGAAGTCGTGAATTCCGCTATCAATGATGTTGATGAGGCCCAGCGGAACCCCGCGCATGTCCTCGGAGATGTTGATTAGGCCTATCTGAGCTCCCATAACTCGTTTTCCAATGTTAACCAGCCCGATTTGAGCTCCGTGTACGTCGCCGCCAATGTTCACGACGCTGAACTGCGCACCGGCTAGGCCCCCCGCCTGGTTGTACACTCCGGCGAACTGCGCCCCCGTTACCGGTCCGGCAGTAACATTTGTGACGCCGGCGCTCTGTACGCCGATGAACTCCGCCCCTGCCAGGTTGGCAATGCCGGCGGCCTGGAGAAATGAGCCGGACCCTTCCACCCGATTGAACACGCCTGTAAGTTGCGCGCCCTCGGAGCCTCCCTCCACTCGATTAAAGACTGCAGAGTACTGGACACCGGTGAGGTCTCCACCGATGTTGTTGCCGACGCTTGCCAACTGGACACCTGTGAGGTCACCTTGTGTGCGGCTTACGAAGGTGCTCATCTGACCACCTCGAACGTTGAACGCATCTCCAACGAGGAGGCCGAATGAGAAGTTGACGCTGGTCGGGGTCGCGGCGTTGACAATGTCCTGTCCCGGAAGAAGAGTTACGCTCACCGGCGTAGTGGGCTGCTCGTCGCCGCGGACGCGATTTCGGTCGAGAAACGCAACACGGAAGTCTCTGCCCGCGACGTTTGTGAATCGGCCGGAAGTGAGAACAACGTCGTGAACGTAATTTCGCCCCTCGCCTTGGAGCGTCATTTTGTACGCGCCTGCAGGAAGGGCGATACGGGTTCGCACGCCTTCGGCCTTGTCCACCTCTGCCACGATTCGACCTGCGGATTCCGCGATGTAGAGGATGCCGGCGAGCGAGGGATCGAGAATGACGCCCGAGTCAACGACGGCGAGGTTTGTCAAGACGAGGCTTCCCGTGCCGGAGAGCTGAAAGTCGAAACTCGCATTCTGCGGGCCGGCAAGCGTGTTCATTGTTCGCTGGAGCGTCTGCTCACGCGCGTAGAGGTAGACTTCGTCGAGTGTTACGACTTGGTCGTCGGACGTGTCGGCCGCGCCACGAAGTCCGCTGACCAAGTAATGGGTGAAGAAGCTCGACCCGAGACTGTCCGACTCCTGGCTCGCCTCATCGGCGCTACTTGAGCTCAGGAACGCATGGCCGGAGAGCTCCGACCCATCGTCGAGGACAAATGGCTGGGCAAACGAGCCACCCTTGAGTCGCGTGAACGCTCCTGAAGCGCACGAGTCGAGGATTGCAATTGTTACGTCCGCCGATACCGCCTGAATGGCTTGCCGCAGCGCGCCGTAACTCATGTGTTCTGAGCCGAGCATGATTCCAGTCTCGTCCGAGTGGCCGGAGTAGTAGAAGATCAGTTCGGAGCGCCGCGTGTTGAACTGCTCGCTTGAGATTCTCGATCCGATGTGCTCGAACTGCAGCTCGAGGTCTC
>JBMCTC010000216.1:0-5679 GCA_048624115.1 Spirochaetota bacterium | reverse complement strand
CTCGCACTCGGGATTGCGCCGAGATGAAGCACGATGTCTGCGCCCGCAAGGCCATCTCGGACCTCATTTATATTAACCAGGTCCGCAGATCGGACCTCACCGAGCCGCGCTAGTTCCTCAGGAACCGTGACCTCAGGATGCTCAACCAAAATGAGCTTGTATCGCTTCGCGGAGTGCTCTGCAAAGTAGCTCCCAATACGACCAGCCGCACCCGTGACCGCAACTGTCGGACTCCGTGGAAACTCTTGCTTCTGTGCGTGCGAGAGCAGTGAAAACGACTGGGCCATATTGCCTCCCTGCTGGAGAATAGGCACGCGGTCGCGGCAGTGACATAGCCCATCTGTATGACCCGTGTCCAGAGCGGACCCCTCCCACGAAGGGCATTGCCTTGCGCTCGACTTCGCGGTAGCATCGAGACAACCATGAGTCATGACGAAGAGTATGCAGGCGCCGGACGGCCGGCCTTTCCCAAGCGAGCCGTAGTCACAGGTGGAATGCCATACGGCAACAAAGGTCTCCACTTTGGGCATATTGGCGGTGTTTTTGTTCACGCCGACGTGCTCACTCGATTTCTGAAGGATCGGATCGGTGCAGAAAACGTGATATTCGTTTCAGGGACCGACTGTTATGGATCGCCGATCGAGGTCTCGTTCGACAGAGCAAAAGAGACCGGCGAGTTTACCGGAACGCTCCTCGAGTACGTCGCGGCAAACCACGAACGCCAAAAGAATACCCTTCGTCGCTATCTCGTGGAGCCCTCGCTCTTTGCGGCGTCGGCACTCGAGCCGTACGTGAGAGTCCACGAGCGTGTGGGTGCAGAGCTCATCACCACGCTTCACAAGAACGGTTTCCTGCTCAAAATTACCACCGCCCAGTTCTACGACCCGGAGAAAGAGGTGTTTCTCAATGGGCGGCAGGTCGAGGGGCACTGCCCGGTTGAGGGCTGTCGAAGCGAGAAGGGCTATGCCGATGAGTGTTCGCTTGGCCACCAGTATGATCCGAAATACTTAGTGAAGCCACGAAGCGTGCTGACCGGAGCGCGACCTGAGATGCGCGAAACTACCAACTGGTACATCGACATGGAGGCATTTCGTCCCCTCCTCGAAGCGTGGATCAAGCGAGAGACGGACAACCCAACGAGTAGGCCCTTTGGGGTGAGCGCGTTGGCCGAGTACCTCGAACCTCCTACGATCCATATTCCAAAGAACCAGCACGACGCACTCGAGGAGATTTCCGAGGAGCTGCCGACGCACAAGCAAGAAGAGGGACGCGGCAAAACCACGCTGCTGATCTTTTCGCAGTTGGCAGACCTCGAGGCGGCCGTTGAGATCTTGGGCAGAGCCGGGGTGAAGTACCGGACCGGAAAGTCACTCGTTCCGTTTCGGCTTACCGGCAACGCCGAGTGGGGCCTGGCCGCGCCTGCGCTTGACGGGGAGGAGACGCACACGTTCTGGGTGTGGCCGGAGTCGCTGTGGGCGCCGATCTCGTTTACTCAAGCGTATCTCGAATCGCGCGGAGCAGAGGCCGGCGCGTGGAAAGATTGGTGGTGCTCGCCCGAGGCGAAGGTGTTCCAGTTCATCGGCGAGGACAACGTCTACTTCTACGGGCATCCGCAGGCGGCGATGTTTTTGGGGCAACAGGGACGCGAACCAAAAATCGATCCGCCCGCCGGTGAACTGCGACTGACGCAGCTCATCGCCAACAGGCATTTGCTCTTCTTAGACAAGAAGGCCAGCAGTAGCGGGAAGGTAAAACCACCGAGCGCGGCCGACTTGCTCGAGTACTATAGCGCCGAAGAACTACGCTCTCACTTTGTCTCGATGGCACTCGGGCGACGCGGCGTTAACTTTCGACCTAAACCGCTCAATCCGGATGCGAACGAGCGAGAGAAAGACCCTGTCTTGAAAGAGGGCAAAGTCCTCGCGAATGGGCTGAACCGCGCGGCTCGCTCATGCTTCTACACCGTGCAGAAGTTCTACAACAACGTCATACCGAAGCGAGCAATTACGCCCGCGGTGGCCGACCGCTGCAGGAGCGCGGCTCTCGAGTACGAACAGTTTATGTATCGATGTGAGTTCTCACAGGCTTTTGTGACACTTGAAGATCTGGTGAAGGATGCAAACCGAATCTGGAGTGAAGCAAATCCCTACTCCGACGACTGCGAGGAGGGTCTGCGAGCGCAGACGGTTGCAGACACCTTCGAGATGGTTCGGATGGCGGCTTTACTCGCGCATCCAATCGCGCCGGCGGGCACCGAGAACATTCGCCGACACATGCGCGCCGGCGACCGCTTTTTTCAATGGGATGCGCTCGATCAGCCTTTCTATTCGCTCCTCGAGAACCCAGAGCGACCGGAGATAGTCGAACTGCCGCCAAAGACGGATTTCTTCGAGAAGAACCCCGCCTTGCTCGCGTAGTCGACTCCCCGACTCTCGTTATTATATTGAGGTGTATGAGCGGACTGAGCAAGGAGAGCTGCGTTCCATGCCGCGGCGGAGAACCAAGACTTACGGAGTCTGAGATAGGCGAGAAGCTGCGGGAAGTTGGCCCGTGGGAAGTTGTTGAACGTAGCGGCGTAAACCGACTGCGTCGCAAGTTCGACTTTCGGGATTTCAAGGGTGCACTCGCGTTTTCGCAAGCCGTCGGCGAGGCGGCGGAGCAGCAGGGCCACCATCCGCGCATCGTGACGCAGTGGGGCTCAGTTACGGTCGATTGGTGGACGCATGCCATTGGCGGCCTGCACAACAACGATTTTATCATGGCCGCACGGACGGACGCGATCTATGACACGTAGCCCGTAATCCAGGCGGCCTATTTTGAGCCGGTACGGTGTGGGCGTACCCTCTGAATACAGGAGGGCCTATGCAGATACCACTTGAAGTCTCGTTCCGAGACGTAGAACACACAGATCAACTCGATCAGCTGATCGAATATCAGGCATCCCGACTCGACAAGTTCCACAGTCACATTATGGGCTGTCACATAGCCGTCGAGAAGCCGCAGGAGCATGTCAGTAGCGGACGTCCCTGGCGAGTCCGACTTGACATAACCGTTCCGCGCTCAAATGAAGTGGTCGTAGTAAAGGATTCAGGCAAGGGCGATATGCACGAACCTCTGGAGGCCGTTATCCGTGATGCCTTTGATACTGCAGAACGCAATCTCAAGTCGCTCAAAGAGCAGCAGCGAAATGAAGTCAAAGCGAACGCGATGGACCAGGCGGTTGGCATCGTCTCGAAGATCCTGCACGAGGAAGGCTACGGATTCGTCAAGGATCCGAGCGAACAGGACATATACTTCCACAAAAATGCGGTGCTCGAGAGTGATTTCGATCGCATCGAGGAAGGCACCGCGGTCTGGTACGTTGCCGAAGTCGGTGACGATGGATTGCAGGCTACGTCGGTTCGAATCCACGACAAGCCGAGCATGTAGGAACCCATGGCAGAACGAGAAACAGTGCATCTACAGGTAGCCGGAGCAAAGCCTCGCGACGTGGGGAAAGGTAGCGCACGCTTACCCGAAAGTGTCTTCGGGGCGCTCGGCGTGGAAGAGGGGGCAATCCTCGAGGTGAGCGGGAAACGCTCGACAGCCGTTATCGCGCTCAAGGCGTACGCCGAGGACGAGGGGATCAAGGTGATCCGACTCGACGGACTTCAGCGTGCCAACGCAAATGTCGGCATCGGGGACTCGGTGGAGGTCGCGACCGCAGAAGTACGCCCGGCACGCCGCGTTGTCATCGCCCCCGCCCAGCCGAACGTGCAACTCTCGGGAAGCGGCCAATCGCTCCTGCGAACGATCCTGCACCGGCCACTCACTGCCGGTGACGTGATCTCGACATCGGTGTACAAACGCCCACCCGACGGCGGCCCGGGCGGACTTCCCGACGAGATGTACCGGCAGCTTTTTGGGCAGCAAAGCTTTGGCCTCTCAGAGATGCGCCTTCTCGTAACGACCACATTGCCGAAGGGCGTGGTCAAGGTTACTCAACAGACCGAGATCGAGTTGCGCCCTCGCTACCAAGAGCCCGACGAGTCGAGAAAAATCGACGTCACCTACGACGACGTTGGCGGCATCTCAGGTGCAATCGAGCAGGTGCGCGAGATGATCGAACTGCCGCTCAAGCACCCGGAACTCTTTCAGCGGCTCGGGATTGATCCACCTAAGGGAGTTCTGCTGCAAGGCCCACCGGGCACCGGTAAGACGCTTCTCGCTCGCGCAGTGGCAAACGAGTCCGATGCGCACTTCTCGGTCATTAACGGTCCCGAGATAATGGGAAAGCACTATGGCGAGAGTGAAGAACGACTACGCAACGTCTTTCAGGAGGCTCAGGAAAACTCGCCGGCAATCATCTTTATCGATGAGATAGATTCGATTGCGCCAAAGCGTGAGGAAATGACCGGCGAGGTAGAACGACGGGTCGTGGCACAGTTGCTCACGCTCATGGATGGGTTGCAGCCGCGGCAGAATCTGGTGGTGATTGGCGCGACGAATCGCGCCGATGCCCTCGACGAAGCGCTGCGAAGGCCGGGGCGTTTTGACCGCGAGATCGTGATTGGCGTACCGAGTCTCGAGGGGCGCAAGGAGGTCTTGCAGATTCACACGCGAGGAATGCCGTGTGCAGACGACTTCGACCTCGATGACATCGCGCGACGGACGCATGGCTACGTCGGTGCCGATATCGGCGCCCTCGCGCGCGAGGCGGCGATCGAAGCGCTGCGACGCAATCTTCCTGACATCGACCTCGATGCCGAAGAGATCCCTGAAGAGATCCTCGATCGGCTGCAGGTGACGCAGACAGATTTTGTGTCCGCCTTCCGCCGGATTCAACCTTCTGCATTGCGAGAGATTCTGGTTCAAGTTCCCGACGTGACTTGGGACGATGTAGGTGGTCTACAGACGGTTAAAGATGATCTTCGTGAGGGACTCGAGTTGCCGCTCAAGTCTGCAGAGGCGTTTCAGCGACTCGGTATTCGGCCGGCCAAGGGCTTTTTGTTCTATGGACCGCCGGGGACCGGCAAGACGATGCTTGCCAAGGCGGTTGCGCACGAGGCAGAGGCCAACTTCATTAGTGCGAAGAGTTCGAACCTGCTCTCGAAGTGGTACGGAGAGAGCGAGCGACAGATCTCAAAGCTCTTCAAACGAGCGCGACAGGTTTCGCCCGCGATTATTCTGATCGATGAGATCGATTCACTCGCGCCACAACGGGGAGCGAGCTTCGGAGACTCGAACGTGACCGAGCGTGTGGTAAACACGCTGCTTGCCGAGATGGATGGGCTCGAGGAGCTCGAGGGCGTCGTCGTAGTTGGCGTTACCAATCGTCCTCAACTGCTGGACAACGCTCTCTTACGACCCGGGCGGTTTGACGAACTGATATACGTCCCAGTCCCGGACCGCGATGCACGACGCGCGATATTGGACATTCAGACGAAGGATACGCCGCTTGATGACTCAGTCAATCTCGATTCGGTTGCCGATCGCACCGAACGCTACACGGGCGCAGACATCGAGAATCTTGTGAGGCGCGCTGGCCTGGAGGCTCTTCGCGAATCAACGGATACCGAGAAGATCGAGATGAAACACTTCGAATCCGCGCTCCAAGAGACGCATCCTTCCGTGACCGCGGAGATGGAAGAGGATTACACAAAGATCGCAGCTCAGCTCAAACAGGAGCGCCCGACGCGA
>JBMCTC010000215.1:0-5681 GCA_048624115.1 Spirochaetota bacterium | reverse complement strand
AAGCTTGAGAAGTACCAGGAAGAGCTTCGCCAGGAGGGCCGAGAGGAAGGACGCGACGAAGCTACCCAGCAACTCGCCGTCAGAATGCTTCGGCGCGGGGTCTCGATAGACGAGGTGGCCGAGTAGCCCCCTACGCGACCGGCGCCGCCTCTGCGTGGGCCGACATGGGGGTAGCGGAGGAGCCAAAGCGGCCGGCAGGGCGAGCGGGAGTGAGCCCGGAGAGCCGGCCGCGGTGCCTTGCAAAGGCATTGGCTCCGTAGCGAGGGGGAACGGGGGCACGGGAGATTGCTGAGTCGGGGGCGAAGCGCGAGAGGAAAGCGGCGTTCCCCCTCCTTCCTCCATGTTCAGAATTGACCACTTGTGGGCATGCTGGGCAATGCACGGATGCGGGGCTTCGGGGTATCGTTTTGGAAGGAGGTTCCTATGGTAGAAGCGTATCCGCCGCTCGACGAGGTTCGTAAATCGTTTAAGATCAAGTGGTACCGCACGCCGATCGAGAAGGATCGGATGCGGGAGCTTACGAGGCGCAGTAATCTGCGCGGTTTTTTTCACGCCGTCGGGCATCTCGCGCTGGTCGCGGCGACGGGAACTGCCGTGGTGCTGCTTTTTCAGGCGCGAATGTGGGTTCCGATGGCCGTGACGCTCTGGTTTCACGGCATCTTCTACTCGTTTTTTACCGGGCTCGCGACACACGAGCTCTCGCACGGGACCGTTTTCAGGACCAAGTGGCTCAACGAGTTTTTTCTTCGCATCTACAGCATGCTCGCGTGGGTGAACTTTCATCACTATCGCCGCAGTCACAAGCATCACCACATGTTCACTCTGCACAAGCAGGGCGACCGTGAGGCTGCCGGTGGCCGAGGTCACGGCCCCTTCCGCTTTGGCGAATACGTCCGTTACTTTCTCTTTGACTGGATGGCGTTCTGGAGTTGGGTCTCGAAGATCGTCGGGCTCGCGGTCACCGGGGAGTTCAAGGATGAGTGGTCGAATGCGCTCTATCCGCCCGAGGAGGCCGATGCCAAACGCAAAGCGGTACGGTGGGCGCAGGCGGTGCTGACCTTTCATCTCGCCGTGCTCGGCGTTTCGATCCGGCTCGGTCTGTGGATGCTACCGGTTGTTGTCTCGCTCGGTCCTTTTATTGCGACTTGGTGGCGCGTCTTTATCGGGCGCACGATGCACAACGGGCTTCGCGACAACGTGCCTGATTGGCGCAAGTGTGCGCGAACCGTGAAACTCGACCCCCTCTCGCGCTTTCTCTACTGGAACATGAACTATCACATCGAGCATCATATGTATGCGGCGGTGCCGTGCTACAACCTCCCGCGCCTGAGCAAAGAGGTGGCGTGGGACTTTCCCAAGCCACGAACCATCCGCGACGCGTGGCAGGAGATGCGCTTCGTCTGGAAGATGGTGCAGACCGAGCCGGGGTATCAGTGGGATACGCCGGTGCCGAATGAGGGGGGTGTGCAAGACCCCGGGCGGGTGCAGGATCCGGGTGTGCAAGACCCCGGGCGGGTGCAGGACGCTGCGAAGGTGCAGTACCTGGGCGGTGTGCAGGATCCCGGCCGCGGGGCCGGACCTGTGGGGAGCAACGAATGACGTCACGAGAACGGATCAAGGCGATCATTGCCGGCGAGCAGGCCGACCGGTTGGGCTTTTGGATGGGTAAACCCCACCGCGATAGCTGGCCTGCGCTGATCGAGGCGTTTGGGCACGCGGGCGGTGAGGGCGCGGCGGCGGGGAGTGGCACGCGAGACGAAGGTGATGGCGAGAGCGGTGAGCGGATGGCGCAGGCGGCCGTGCGACGGACACTTGGCGACGATTACGCCTGGATTCCGCCCGCCTGGAGTGCGTATAGGCACCCGGAAGGGAAGCCGATGATCGACATCGGGCGCAAGGGCGACACCCACAACTCTCCCGGTGCATTTGCCGAGACCGAGAGTGTGGACGAGGTCGATGCCTACGAGTGGCCCGATCCCGACTATCTCGACTTCTCAGAGTGCCTGGCCGAGCTCGAGGCCGCAGGTCCCGTCTACCGCGCAGGCGGTTTGTGGACGCCCTTCTTTCACCACGTGGCCGATTTCTTTGGCATGGACAATTACTTCGTGAAGATGTACACCGATCCCGAGGTTGTGCACGCCGTCACGCGCCATGTGGTCGACTTCTATCTCGAGGCGAACCGCCGTTTCTTCGAGCAAGCCGGCGACCTGGTAGACGGCTTCTTCTTTGGCAACGACTTTGGCACGCAGCTCGACCTGCTCATTAGTCCCGAGCTCTTTCGCGAGTTCGTCTTTCCCTACTTCGAGCAACTGACCAAGCTCGGCCACTCGTATGGCAAGCAGGTAATCTTGCACTCGTGTGGGTCGATCTACAAGGTGATTCCGGACCTGATCGAGCTGGGGGTCGATGCGCTTCACCCCCTTCAGGCAAAGGCCGCAAACATGGAGGCCGAGCGCCTCGGCGCAGAGTTCAGCGGTGCGCTCGCCTTTATCGGCGGCATCGACACGCAGGATCTGTTGGTCAATGGATGCCCCGAGGACGTACGGGCCGATGTCAGACGCGTGGCTGCCGCGCTTGGCCCTCGTTTTGTCGTGAGCCCGAGCCACGAGGCGCTCCTACCCAACGTGCCGCCGGCAAATGTGCTCGCGATGGCCGAGGCGGCGCGGGCTTAAGGCGCGGTTTGAGGCTTGGGCTGGAGTTTTGCTGCATCGGGGCGGCGACGGGTGGCGCGGCAAGAGCCTCAATGCGCGGTCGCACGCTATCGCCGTGCACCTCGCACGATTGGTAGCTTCTTCTCGTGAGCGATCGCGAGTTTCCACGATCACCTAAGCCGATCTCCTCATTCTCCAACGCAAAACGCTGGTTTGATGAACACCCCGGCGAGAAGCGGCGTGTCTTTGTGAGCATCGGCACGTTCGTGGGCCACGGAACCCATGTTCACGTTACCCTCAAGGAAGAGGACGAGCCGGTGTTTGAGGCTGACGCAGGCGAATGGGTCATCCCCGACAACGACGAGCGTGGGGCGGGCAAAGAGCGGATGATGAAGTTTCACGATCGACGCCGTGCCGAGCAGTGGGTCGAGGCGGCCTTTGCGCATGAGTTTTCGCCCGATACGCACGTGCTCGTCTGGAAAGACGCCCCGGGGCAAAAGTGGTTCTACCGAGAGGGCGATTGAGCGGTAAACAGGATCGCGCGCTATGTAACCAAAATCAGAGCTTGCCACCGTTTTCTCACTACCGGCCGCCGACCGAGTGGGGATATACTGCTCGGATGAATCACGAAGAAACAAACAACAGGAAAGAAGAGGCGGCCGCGCAGATTACAGCCGGCGAAATCACGACGATCGAGGAGTTTCGAAAGGCGCGAAACACCTCGGTTCTCACCATTATGTTCACCGACATCAAAGGGTACACACGGCTGACCGAGGAACGGGGCGATGCCTATGCGCAAGAGCTGCGCAAGGAGCACGACGCGATCCTGACCTCAACCATCCAGGAGGGTGGCGCGGGCATGGTGGTGAAGTACATCGGCGATGCGGTGATGGCGGTCTTCTCGGAGCCGACGACCGCGGTCGAGCGGGCGCTGTTGATCCAGCAGAGAATGGACCAGTTCAACGCAGTCAATCCGGACCGAGAGGATATGCACGTGCGCATCGGAATCCACCTCGGCCAGGTCGCAATCGAGGACAGGCTCGCGACCGACATCTTTGGCCGCCACGTGAACCGCGCCTCTCGGATCGAGGGACTGGCCGACGGCGGGCAGATCTACATGTCGTATCCGGTCTTTGACTCCGCCAAAGGGTGGCTTGCCGGTCGGAGGGAACTCGAGTGGAAGAACTACGGCCGCTACGTGCTGAAGGGCATTCCCGAGCCGCTAGAGATCTACCAGGTTGCACCGACCGACTCCGGAGTAATGGCTCCGCCAAAGAAGGGGAAGAAGAAGTCGTCGTTCCCTCCGCTTGCAGCGGCGGCACTCCTGGTGTTGCTGGGAGCCATGATCACGGTTGGGGTGATCTTTGGCCTGCGCTCGGTGAACCGCACAACCGTCGCGTTCTCCGGCGAGGTCCCGCCACAGCTCATCATCGACCATGATCGCATTCTCGAGCTCGCGCCATCCGAGGGCGGCGATACAATCGTCTCACTCACGCCGATCGAACCGGGCCGGCACGTGCTGCACTTCGATGCGGGGGCGGTGGTGCGCTACTACTCCGAGGTCGATGTCGAGCGCGGCGAGAACGTGCTACGTCCGCAGTACGACTACTTCGAGCTGCCGGGAGTGAAGGTCAATCAGTCGCTCGACGGCGAGGAGCTCCTGAGCCAGGAGTTTAGCGAGGAGCTCGACTACTTCACCTACGTGGGTGGAGAGCGAGTCGATCACGATCTCGTTGTAGAGGTAGAGCTGACAAGCCGCACGCTCGATGATGCGGCGGCCACCGTGGAACACACGATCCGCTGGGAAGCGACCCTCGACGGGAGTGAGATCGGAAGCGGGCACGTTGGAGAGACGATCGCAGTCGATCAGGGCGAGACGGTGTGGCCGGACCCGGAAGCGTTCTGGGAGGATGATTTTCACTTCTACTGGATCAGACCCTACTTCGGTGGTGACAGCGTACAGTTCGAACTGGGTAGCTACTTTATCGAGTACCGATAGCTGGTTTACAATCTCCGAAGGCGGCCGGCGGGCGCGCACCTGCTATCGGGTGGCGCCCACTCCGCTCCGACCGCCCGCGGAGATCACATGACAACGGAAGAGTTTCGAAAACACGCCCACCAGTTGGTCGATTGGATGGCCGACTACTACGAGAACATCGAGCGCTATCCCGTTCGTTCCCAAGTTGAGCCGGGGGAGATCGAGAAGAAGCTGCCTTCGCACGCTCCCCGAGAGTCGGAAGATTTTGCTTCGATTTTCGAAGATTTCGAACATCTAATAGTTCCCGGGATCACGCACTGGCAGCACCCCTCGTTCTTTGCCTACTTTCCCGCGAACTCGAGCTACCCGTCCGTCTTGGCAGAGATGCTCACCGCGACCCTCGCGGCGCAGTGTATGATCTGGCAGACCTCGCCGGCGGCGACCGAGCTCGAAGAGCGGGTAATGGAGTGGCTGCGCGAGATGATCGGCCTGCCCGCCGATTTTCACGGTGTGATCCAAGACACGGCAAGCACCTCCACGCTGGTTGCAATCCTTACCGCGCGCGAGCGAGCTACCAACTTTGGAGTCAACGCACGAGGGCTCAAGGATCGTACTCTTACCGCCTACTGCAGCGCAGAGACGCACAGCTCGATCGAGAAGGGCGTGAAGATTGCCGGAATCGGCGAGGAGAATCTGCGGAAGATCGCGGTAGACCAGCGGTTTGCGCTTATACCGAGCGAGCTCGACAGGGCGATCGAGGAGGACAAGCGCCGGGGGATGACGCCGGTCTGCGTTGTCGCTACGATCGGCACGACCGGATCGACTGCGGTCGATCCGCTTGCGGAGATCGCCGCGATTTGCAAGAAACACGGAGTTTGGCTCCACGTCGATGCCGCGTTGGCAGGCTCGGCGCTTATCCTTCCCGAGCACCGCTCTATGATCGGGGGAATCGAGGCGGTCGACAGCTTTACCTTCAACCCGCACAAGTGGCTCTTTACCAACTTCGACTGCTCCGCCTACTTCGTGCGAGACAAAGAGAGCTTGCTCAAGAC
>JBMCTC010000214.1:0-5689 GCA_048624115.1 Spirochaetota bacterium | reverse complement strand
AGCTGCGTGCCGACATGGCTTCACGATTCGAGCAGTCGGATAAGCGCAGCGATGATCTGCGTGCCGACATGGCCTCACGGTTCGATCAGTCGGACAAGCGCCACGAAGAGCTGCGTGCGGACATGGCTTCACGATTCGACCAATCGGATAAGCGCCGCGATGATCTGCGTGCGGACATGGCTTCACGATTCGAGCAGTCGGATAAGCGCCGCGACGAGTTTCGAGTAGATATGCGCGAGCAGTTTGCGCGCGTCGACCGGCGGTTCGAGCGAATCGCGCAGGGGCAAACCCGAATGATCGCTTGGCTCACGCTCATCGTTACGATGGTCAGCGGTATCTCCACTGCGATTACGATCTTGCTCGGCTCGTGATCTTCTCTCGCCTGCCCGACTCGTTCTTCACTCCTCTTGCATCGCCCAACAAGCACCACTATGCCACGCTTCTCCTGATCTACTATCGACTCTTCTTGCAGTATCATCACGGCGTCGAGCGGGAGCTCGTGATTGATCAGTTTGCCTCCTACTTTGCCGGGCTCGACGGCGTAGCGCCCTCCGATGAGTTTGCAGAGGAGGCCGACGGAGAGAGTGAAGGCGCGGCAGACGTTCGCTCCACTGCGGCGGGATTTCTCCGCCGACTAATGGCGTACGGTTGGGTCGATGAAGAGGAGCAGCGCGATTTTAGCCGACTCGTGACGATGCGCACCCACGCTCGTCCGTTCTTGGAGGCGCTTGATCAGGTCGAGCGCGGCGCACAGGTCGAGTACGAGAGTCACATCGTGGCGGTTTACTCCTCTCTTACCGGCGACTCGGCAAAGGCCGCGGGTGAGCACGCCGTACTCAACGCGCACTATCACACGCGTATGCTCATCGAGTCGCTGAAGATTCTCGAGCAGAACATCCATGCGCACTACAAGGCGCTCTTCGAGACCGACCAGAGCATTCCAGAAATCCTGCAGCGCCACTACGACGAGTACATTCACGAGGTGGTCGATCGTGCCTACACACGCCTCAAGACCTCGGACAATCTCTCGCGCTACCGTCCTCGGATCGCACGCGCCATTCGAGGCTACCTCAACGACGAGCGTTGGATTGATCAGACTGCAGCCAGGCTCGCGACCATACAGCGAACCGAGACGAACTTCGCCCGACAGCGGATTAAGTCGATGTTGGTAGAGATTCGGGACGACCTCTCATCCATCGACCCCATACTCGAGTCGATCGACGACCGAAACCGGCGCTACTCGGGTATCTCGACCGAGCGGATTCGCACGCAACTTCACTCCGATACGAGTCTGCAGTCTCGGATTGCCGGCCTGGTCACCGCCATCGCGGAGGGTGGGCTTGCAGGCGGCGCCGGGGTGAACCTCCAGCGACTTCGCTACGTCGCCGATGGATCGCTCTACACAAAACGAACTCGCGACGTGTCGGCCGAGGCGTTGACCCGCCCTGTCGCGGATCTGAACGACGAAGAGCTCGCGGCGCGCGAACTCCAACTTCGCGCCGCAGGACAGCTCAACCCGTCGCGGGTTGCACGCTTCCTCTCGCGCCACTGCTCGCGTCCGGGTGACTCGGTCTGGGCGCACGAGCTGGCAACGGATCTTGACGGCTACGTTCGTGTGCTCTACGCGGCGGCCTATGCCGAGCGAGGCTCCGACTCGTTCCCGTACGAGGTAGAGTGGGGCGGCGGACAGGTTCCCGTTGGCTCGTACGTGATGCCCGAGCACCGGTTTATCAGGAGGCACGAACGTGACTAATGAACTCTTGCTGCTCGAACGGCTCTCTGAGGCCGAGCGCGAACAGCTTCGACTCGCCCTTAACCTTCTCTTCACCGAGGGGCTGCTCGTACGTTCCATCGATCAGCATGCGCGGGCGTATCGCTTTGTGCTCGCGAACACAAAACTCTGCGAGACGTACCTCGGCTACGCAGGCTGGACCCTTCGGGTAGACGAGACGCTCGGCGTGATCGCCTTCGTTGGCCCGGCGGCCGCCCGCCTTCGCCTGCGCAAGAATGAAACTATTATGGCGCTCATCGTCCGACTCTTCTACGAGGAGAAGGCAGGCGAGATAACTCTCCACGGCGAGCGCACGGTCCGCCGCCACGAGATTCAGGACCGATTCCAGAGCCTTACCAAGAGTACGCTCAAGAAGACGCCGTTCCTGACCATTCTGCGACGGTTACAGGCGTTGCGGCTCATTCAAATTGCCGGCGACGACGATGATCCCGAAGCCACGGTGGTGCTCTATCCTTCGTTGGCATTTGTAATCGACGCGACCGTTGTAGAGGAGCTCGAGGCCCGGCTGGCCGATCTTCTTGGCTCTGAGACCAGCGACGAGGATGACGATGAGGAGGAGTAATGCTTGAGTTACGCAGACTGCGCCTCGTGAACTGGCACTACTTTGCCGACTCGATTGTTAGCTTTCGTGCCACCAGTCTCCTCGTTGGTGACAATGCGACCGGGAAGTCGACCATTATCGACGCGATCCAGTACGCGCTTGTTGCGCAAGTGGGTCGCATCCGGTTCAACTCAGCCGCCGCCGATCGACGCGCGGCACGGACGCTCGAGAGCTACTGTCGATGCAAGATCGGAGCGGACGGGGTAGAGTATCTCCGAGGCGACTGCCTGACCCACGTGATCCTCGAGTTTGCCGACGGCGAGCGGCAGTTCTGTGCCGGGATTCTCGTCGAAGCGTTTGTCGAGGGAGACGCGCGCGAGCACGAGTGGATTTTCGAAGGCGCTTCTCTCGACGAAATCGCCGTGTTTGACGGCGATTCGTTTCTCACGCCGCGACTCTTCCGGGACCGAATCAAACAGTCTGGTGGCCATGTCTGCTCGACCAAGCGCGAGTACAATAATCGACTCACCCTACTCCTCGGTGTTTACCGCCGGGTAGACGACTTTAATCCCTACTTGGCCGCAGTGGTACGCTCAGTAAGCTTCTCTCCCTTTACCTCGGTGAACCACTTTGTGTGCAACTACATTCTCGAGGAGCACAACGTAGACGTCTCTGCCATGAAGGAGAATCTCGAGAACTATCGCCTCGCCGAGCAAGAGGCGCTGCGCGTCCAGGAGCAGATCGAGGCGCTTGAGCAAATCGCCGAGCAGTCCGACGAGGTGTTACTCACCATTCGCCAGATTCTCAATCAGGAGTACCTGCACGTCCGGCTTCGTTTCGAGGAGGCACAAGACCGAGTAACCGAAGCAACTCGCGGCGTCGAGGAGACCCGGCGCGACCTTACCAACCGAAACGAGTACTACCGAATCGAGAACGAGCGCAAGGCGCGCCTTGACGGGCAGCGGCAGGAGATACGGTTTGCGCTTGCATCGAGCGAAGCGCACCGGCTGCGCGAACGATTGCAGCGGGATCTTGCCGAGAACCAACGCGCGCTCGCTTTCGAGCAGGATCGCGTCGAGCGCCGGGCCGGCTTGGTGAACGAGTGTGAGCGGCTGCTCGGGCGTCCGTTGGGCGACTCGTTGGACGATGAGGAAGACGCGCTGCAGGCGACCGTTCGCGAGCAGACGCGGCAGTCGGTAGAGCTCGAGGTAGCGGCGGAGGCAAAGCGAGGCGAGGTTGCCTCTCTTTCCACCGAGCTTGAAGAACTTCAGGGCGGGATGCTTCGTTACCCAGAGAGTACCACGCGGCTACAAAGCGCATTGCAAAAGGTGAACATCGATTCCGCGGTGCTCGCGGATCTGCTCGAGGTAGAGGACGAGGGTTGGCAGAGTGCGGTTGAGGGGTGGCTCGATGCCCGCCGGTTTAGCGTGCTCGTTGATCCGGCGGACTTCGCGAAAGCGACGCGCCAGTACGAGAAGCTGGCCGCGGAGGTCAGCGGCGTGGGGCTGCCGAACCTCGCGGCGCTCGCAGAAGCGGTGCCCCGAAGCGGCTCGCTTGCAGAGGTGGTCGTTGCCGCTACGCCATTTGCCGCGCGGTACGTGACGTTTGTGCTTGGTGATGTCGTTCGCGCAGAGGCCGGCGACCTGATGAAGCATCGCGAGGCGGTGACCATCGACTGCTTTGCGCACACCCAGCATACCTTTGTCAGACTTGACCGAGAGGCGTGCGATCGCTGGTACATTGGCCGCAGCGCTCGAAAGCGACGGATCGAGCAAATCGAGATTCGGCTTGCCGAGCTACGCTCCGAACTCGATGCAATAGCTCGTGAGCGAACGACGCTCGAAGCTAAGCTCGAACAGGTTACGAGAGTCGTCAGGCTCATTCCAGAGATACGAGAGCTCTCGAGTGCGGCGGAGCGCGTCGATCACCTGAGTCGGCTTGTCGCCGAACTCGAGGAGCGCATTGCCGGGATCGACACAACGGCGATCGACGAGCTTGAAGCACAGATCAAGATTATTGGCCGGACGATACTCGAGATAGACGGCCAGCTCGCGCAGCTCAACCGCGAGATTGGCGAGCTCACCGAGCGGGAGCGCCGTTTCGAGAGCGAGCGCCGGCAGTGGGAGCAGGAGCGTACCAGGCGCAAGGCCGCCTACGACGGGTTCCTCGCCGAGCATGCCGACGGTCATGAGCAGTTCCAGAACTACTTCGCCTCGCGGGTTGGAACCGAGCGAGAGCGTGGCGACTTCTCGTACGATGATTTTTTCAGGCGCTACGAAGCGGCCTTGAGCGGAATCGAAACACGTCGCGAGCGCGCCCGGAAAGAGCTCCTCAGACTAAAGCAGGGTTACAACCATCGGTTTAACGAGCTAAAGGAACTCCAAGACGACGGCGCTCGCGAGTATCGACAACTCTTGACGCGTTACCGAGAGACCGAGCTACCCCAGTACCGCGAACGCATATCCCACGCACGCCGGGAGGCCGAGCGTCAGTTTCGCGAGCACTTTGTGGCGCGTCTGAACGAGCATCTACTCGCCGCAGAGGATAGCTTCAAAGAGATCAATCACATCCTGCGTACCATCAGCTTTGGCAAGGATCTCTACCACTTTACCCTGAGCCGCAAGCCCGAGCGACGCGCGTTGCTCGCCGCGATTTCGAGTGCCGCAGAGATCAGGGAAGACGAAGGTACGCTCTTCGAGGCTCTCCACAGCGACGAGGAGCGCGAGAGTATCGAGGCGTTGTTTGCCAAGATCTTGACTCAAGACCCTGACGATCCGGACATCCGGGATCTTTGTGATTACCGACAGTACTTCACCTACGACATTCGCATCCGGCATCAAGACCAGATTGACGAGAAGACCAAGAAGCCTCTCGAATCGTATCTCTCCCGCGTTCTTCGCGAGAAGTCGGGTGGAGAGACGCAAACCCCCTACTACGTCGCCATTGCTGCCAGCTTCTTTCGCTTCTACAAAGACTCGCCCGGTGCTATTCGACTCGTACTCTTCGATGAGGCATTTAACAAAATGGACGACGCACGGATCGGACAGATGATCGCGTTCTTTCGAAAGCTCTCGATGCAGGTTGTAACGGCCGTGCCAACCGAGAAGCTCGAGTCCATAGCGCCTCACGTCGAGCGCACGACCCTTGTTCTGCGCAAGAACTATCGCGCTTTCGTACGCGAATACCAGAAACTTCCTGAGGTCGCCGAGGAGGAGGCATGATCTCCGCGTTCGCCCGGGCAATACTCCGAGAGTTCGCAGAGAGCTTTCCGGAGAGTGCCCACTACCGTGGCGGCCGGCGGCTTCGCAAGGCCGGCTGGGAGGCGATCTTTCCCAAGATCGCCGGCGACGTCGAGG
>JBMCTC010000213.1:0-5704 GCA_048624115.1 Spirochaetota bacterium | reverse complement strand
CGACCGACCGCAGGTTCCCGCGGCGATCGTGAATCTCGGGTTCGTCCTCTCACCCAGCGAGGCACGTTCCAGCGATACTACGAGTAGGGTACGCTCAAGGGTTACGTCGACGAGCTCCTCGGGGTGGACGCGTTGCCCTGCTCGCCGACAAGCGTTTTGTGTTTCAAGAACGCGGGGCTCGTGACCTGCGGCGTGAGACCGGCTGACCTCGTAGAGGCGATGATGGATCTCGTCGGCGAAGACGGATGGAGAGGGCTCGTGGAGCGGGTCAGAAACCGCTTCCTCAGCCGACTTGCGCTCGGTTTCTTTCGAGGGACGCCAAACGTCACTCGGAGACGTTGTGGCAGCGCTAACGACCAAGAGATCTATCAAACCGCCATGCGGCGGATGATGCATGTCTCATCCTCCAGATTCAGAGGGGCGATTGTTGTATTCAGTCGTTTGCGAAAATCCGCAAGTGTCATGAACCTCGGCCGCTGCTCTCCGGCCAGCCATATGAACTCCACGTCTCGGGCCCCTCCTATCCTTGGCCGCTGCGTCACGGCAGCCGGGATCCACGACTTCCCGCCGCCTACGTCATCAACTGCTGATTGAGCGCCTGCATGGCCGCAGAGTGGTCCGCAGCCGCTCCCTCTACGTCACCGCCAAGCTCCACAAATGCAAACTCATTTGGTTTGAGGGCAAGCTCCAACGTGACCTTCCCGTCGGTGACCGGCATCATAACGCTCGACCATGCCGGCAGAGCTCGTGCGGCAAGCGCCTGATGCTCTGTTTGGGTGAGGGTCGGGGGCGCACCCATTGCTTTCCAGAACTCCCATGCGCTCCCCTGACCCTCGCGGACGGTTGCTATCGTGAGGCGAAGTTGCGAACGCGCGGATGCGGTCCGAGGGACGGGAAGCGATACTGACAGTGTCCACTCGGTCGCTTCGTCGGTGGGGAATGCGCAGTTCCACACAAGCGCGCGTGTGACAGACCGTTCATCAGTGACTACGACGCCACGGGTGACCGGTAGGTTGTCCGGCAGCGCAAGGGCGTAGCGCGGGCCGCGAAGCCGGTTCAGAAACGAGAAGGCGTGATAGCTCGCCTTGGGAGTGCCGTCCACACTGAGCATGCCGTAATACTGGTAGCGGTTGCCGTACGGCTCGAGCTGTGGGCCGCCCTCTTCAAAAACGTCACTCGCTACCCAAAAGCCCATCATGTCGAGTGCCTCATCGCACCCGTGTGCCAGGTGACAGACCGCGGCGCCTGAGAACAAATCGTTGACGTGCTCGTTCCCGACCCAGCGTGCCTGCCAGTCGGTGTTCTGTGCCTGCGTGTTCCATTCGGTCATGAACAGAGGCAGATCGCCGTACCCCTCGTCCTGAAGCCGTCTCTTGGTCTCCCGGACTCGATCGACGAAGAACATGCCGGGGCGATGCGGGCTCTCCGACTGCTCGGGGTATGCGCCAACCTCGTTCTGCGGGTAGTTGTGGTAGCTCAGGAAATTGACCGGGACGTTGTTCTCACGGCACCACCGGGCAAACGGCAGCACCTGATCGATGGCGCCCGCGGTCGCCGGTCCGCCGACACGGAGGCCGGAGTCGAACCCCTTGATCACGCGGGCGCAGCTCGCGTAGAGGCGATAGTACTCTTCCATGGTACTGCTCCAAAAGCCGCTCAAATCCGGCTCGTTCCACACCTCGAAGTACCATCGCCGGACGCAATCGAGACCATAGCGCTCGACTATGTGCGCTACCCACGCCCCAATGAACTGCTCCCACTCGTCGTAGGATGCCGGCGGCGTGACGTTCATTCCGTACCAGAACATCTTTTGCTCGCCCGATGCGAGCGCCTGTGGCATTGGGTTGATCTCTACGATGGGATCGAAACCGGCATCTACGAGGAAATCGTAAATGTGGTCGAGTTGCGCCCAGCGGAAGCGCAGTCCGCCATCGGAGTCGCGCTGCACGACGCCTACGTCGTCGTGAAAGCTGGCGTGAAACCGGATATACGTGAAGTCGAGTTCCTTCTTGAGAAAGCGGAGGTGTTGCTGCAGGTCGGCGCGCAGTAACTCGTACGCGCGACCCACTGTAATGCATTTGCTCCAGGGGTGACGAAGCGGATCGCGGCGCTCTTTTGGGTTGGCAGTGATGTGATCCATGCCGTGAGTATGCGAGACGAGGCAAGGTTTATCAACGTGGGACACTCGACTCTTGGGACGATACGTGGAAGACTTCGAGCAGAAGTCGTACGCGCCGCGACCCTACGCGGCGGAGTGAGCCTCCAAGGAGAAACGAAATGAAAGTCACAACGGATACCGCCATTGGTTTTATCGGCACCGGAGTCATGGGGGCCAGTATGGCCGGTCACCTGCTCGAGGCAGGCTACGATTTACATGTCTACAACCGAACGCGATCTCGTGCCCAAGACCTTGTTTCGCGGGGCGCGAAATGGCACGACAGCGTGAGTGAGGTAGCTCAGGCATCGGACGTCGTGTTTACGATCGTCGGTTTCCCGCCCGACGTGGAAGAGGTGTATCTCGGTCCCAATGGCGTCGTGCAGAATGCGCGCAGCGGAGCGGTTCTTGTTGACATGACGACCTCGAGTCCGGCGTTGGCAATCCAGATCGCCAATGCTGCAAAGGAACGAGATTGTGCCGCGTTGGATGCCCCGGTTTCCGGTGGCGATACCGGCGCACGCGAGGCACGGCTTTCGATCATGGTCGGCGGAGAGCGAGAAGCCTACGATGCGGTTCTTCCGCTCTTCCAGATCATGGGAGCCAACATCGTATACCAAGGGAAAGCCGGTTCGGGCCAGCACACAAAGATGTGTAATCAGATCGCGATTGCGTCCGGTATGCTCGGAGTTTGCGAGGCGATTGCCTACGCGAAGAAAGCGGGCCTCGATCCCGACACCGTTCTCAGTAGCATCGAGTCAGGAGCGGCGGGCAGCTGGTCGCTATCGAATCTTGGACCGCGGATGATCGCGGGCAACTTCGATCCAGGCTTCTACGTCAAGCACTTCATCAAGGATATGGATATCGCTGCCGCGGAGCTCGAAAACATGGGGCTCGATGCTCCCGGGCTCGCACAAGCGAGGGCGCTCTACAAAACCTTGCAATCCAAGGGGCATGGAGACGATGGAACACAAGCGCTGTTCAAGCTCTACCAGGCGCAACTTTGTGAGCCGGCACTCCTCGATGCCGTTAAGTTGAGACCTGGAGTTGAGCGACCATGAAATGCGAGCAGGCCCGCCGGAACCGATTGGACCACCGATTGGACCGGTGCGTATGCAGTGAGCATCGCCTCCTGATTACCTATGCAGATCGTATCGGCGGAGTTGGCAAAACCACATGGCGTCTGAGTGGCGCACTGCTAGTGAAAGAGCAGCCGCCAGACTCCCCAGACTGCCAGCACCGCAACAAGAAGCACTAGTAGATATGGAAGAACTACTCGAAGCGCGGCGGCGACCATCAAGAGAGATTCGCCAACACTCAGTCGGCGCTCGGAAGACGCGGCGGGTCGCTCTTCGTGCGCGGTCGAGAGATCACGCCGGCTCTTGTCGTCGGTTCGAAAACGGCCGTGAAAGGGAACGACGGTCTCAGGTCGCCGAAGTGCCGCCAGCGCTGCGCGGCGGCGACGATCGATATCTCGTCCTCGGCTCATGAATACGGTCCAGCAGCAGCAGTTTCCGCCTCGCTCTCTATGCTCTTCTCCGGTGGATGCACGAGATGACAGGCGGCGTAATGCCCGGTTTCTGTTGGAAGTAGCTTGGGGGTCACCTCTTTGCACACAGCCATAGCGTGCGGACATCGCGTGTGAAAAGGACATCCTGATGGCGGGTTAGCCGGGCTCGGGACATCGCCCGCCAGGATCGTGCGCTTCCGTCGGTGAGATGGGTCGCTCACGGGAATTGCGGCGAGCAGGGACTGGCTGTACGGATGGAGGGGGTTCGAGTAAAACTCTCGCTTCTCACTTACCTCGACAAGTTTCCCGAGGTACATCACCCCGACGCGATCGGCAATATGCTTCACAACGCCCAAATCGTGGCTGACAAAGAGGTACGTCAAGTCGAGCTGCGCCTGCAAGTCCTCGAGCAGGTTGATGATCTGGCTCTGGATGCTCACGTCAAGCGCGGAGATTGGCTCGTCTGCGACAATGAACTGTGGGTCTAGCGCGAGCGCCCGGGCGATAACAACTCGCTGTCGTTGGCCTCCGGAAAACTCGTGCGGGTACCGATCGGCGTGGTAGGGTTGTAGCCCACAGAGACTCAACACTTCGCCAACCCGTCGCTGAGCAGCCGCTCCGTGAGCGATTCCGTGGACGCCAAGTATTTCCCTGATCGCCGATCCAACGGTCATTCGTGGATTTAGCGCGCTGTATGGATCCTGGAATACGATCTGCATCTTCTTACGAAGCGTTCGCATTCGGTCCGCGTCGGCAGCAAACACGTCTTCGCCTTGGTAGATTACACTGCCGGAAGTAGGTTGAAGGAGTCGAAGAATCACTTGGCCTGTGGTGCTCTTTCCGCAACCGCTTTCCCCGACGAGGCCAAACGTCTCGCCGGGATAGACATCGAAACTTATGCCGTCCACAGCTTTCACGTGGCCGGCCACGCGACTAAACACGCCGGTCTTAATTGGGAAGTGCTTCTTCAGGTCTCGTACAGAGAGTACCGGCTCTCGTGTCTCACTCATCGGAGGAATCTCCTTTCGCTACGGCTCGAAGTGGGACAGCTTCCTGCGGCGGTACCGACTCGTGGAGCCAGCAACTCACGCCGTGACCATCGCGGAGCCTTCGATGTGGCGGCATTTCGTCGCGGCAGATACTCATTGCATGCTCGCAGCGTGGGTGAAACGGGCAGCCGCCGGGCATCTCTAGCGGGTTAGGCACGTTACCGGGTATAAACAGCAGACGCTCCTGCTCATCCTCGATAGATGGACGACTTTTGATCAGCCCGCGAGTGTACGGATGCTGCGGTTCATGAAAAAGTGAGAACACGTCAGCCTCTTCTACGACCTTTCCGGCGTACATCACGATGACTCGGTCTGCCATCTCAGCGATCACACTGAGATCATGAGTGATGAAGAGTACGGCGGTCTGAATCTTCTCACGAAGATCCTGCATGAGCTTCAGAATCTGAGCCTGAATCGTCACGTCGAGCGCAGTTGTTGGCTCGTCAGCGATGAGCAGCTTCGGGTTGCAACTGAGCGCCATTGCGATCATGGCACGCTGGCGCATGCCTCCCGAAAACCGATGAGGATACTCGTCAATGACTTCATCCGCCCGAGGAATGCCGACCAGCTTGAGCATCTCGATGGCCCGAGCTCGAGCTGCCTGCCCTCCCAAATTCTGATGAAGCTCGATTGATTCTATGAGTTGGTTGCCGATCGAAAACACCGGATTAAGACTCGTCATAGGTTCTTGAAAGATCATCGCAATATCGTTCCCGCGAATCTTTCGGATCCCTTCGCCTGAGAGTTTGAGAAGATCGACCCCTTCAAAGAGGATTTCTCCACCATCGATTGACGCCGGTGGGGAGGCAAGAAGCTTAAGAATGCTGGGTGAAGTTACCGTCTTTCCGCAGCCGCTCTCGCCGACGAGCCCTACCACCTCGCCCGGCTTAATCGTAAGCGAGACATCATCGACGGCCTGAACACGTCCCTCTTGCGTAGCAAAGCTGGTCTTGAGGTTTCGAATTTCGAGAAGACTATTCATATATGGTG